>DFGB01000032.1 GCA_002371135.1 Verrucomicrobia bacterium UBA3761
TCGTAGCCGGAATCAGCAATTAGCCCCTTCACTCGATCTACATCACCCTCCGCAACCCGCACAGTTCCAAGAATCGAATTGTCGAACGCATTAACACCGATGCTGACGACACTCGGCGGTATCGACACTTCCGAGAGTTTCTCACAATTCCAAAACGCCCTCTCTCCAATGGACTCCACTCTGTTGGGGATCTCGACGCTCGCAAGTTTCTTGCAAACCTCAAACGCACTTGCGTCGATACTCCTCACACCAGACCCGATCGACACGCTCGCAAGATTGGTGCAGCCAATAAATGCACTGGGCCCGATTGCAACAACACCGTCCGGAATCACGATGCTGGCAAGTCTGTAACAGCCGTAGAACGCAGTTGAACCGATGTTCGTAACCCCGCTTCCTATATGCGCGGTCGCAAGATTCCTACATCCCATGAACGTCCCCGACTCGATGATACAGACGCTGTCTGGTATGGACACATTCTCAATCTTGGAACAGCGATTAAATGCAGCCTTCCCAATTCGCTCAACACTGGCAGGAATCACGTCGCTCCTCAACATGGCGCATCCGTAAAACGCATACATGCCAATACTCTTGAGTCCGTCGGGAAGAACCGCATCCTCAAGTCGTCTGCAACCATCGAACGCATACTCGTCGATATTCGTGACGTTGTTGCCTATCACCACCGCCTGGAGGTTGGTGCAGGATTCGAACGTGTGTCCCTTGATTTCCGGCACGCCGTCTGGAATTGACACGCGAGGAATCAACTCACAGTAGCTGAAAGCATACTCCCCAATGTAGTTCACGCTCGCAGGAATATCCACACCTTCAAGTTTTCTACAGTTCCTGAACGCAGAAGTCCCAATGCTTGTAACGCCGGTCGGTATCGTCACTCTTTCAAGGTTGCCGCAGTTGTAGAACGCACTACACCCGATATTCGTAACGCCAGATGGGATATCGATGCTCGTAAAGGAGTTGCATGCATAGAACACATCTTCCGGTAAGTTCTTCACGCCCGCGGGAATCGTCACGGACGGCAGTTTGCGGCAGTCTGCGAACGCATTCTCGCCAATATTCGTCACTCCAGCGGGGATGTCTGCGACGGCGAGCTTATAGCACCCTTCGAATGAATCCGCCCCGATACTTTTAACTGTGGATGGGATCGTGACGCCCACAAGTTCCCCGCACCCACGAAACAGAGAATCCTTTACTTCCGTCATGCCCTCTGGGAGAACAAGCGGCCCAGTAAGTTTATAGCATTCGTAGAACGCCCCATCGTCTATGTCGCGGACAGTGTCTGGAATATTTATGCTCTCAAGTTTCATACAGGCGTAAAATGCACGATTGCAAATTCGCGTCACGCCAGGCGGTAGCGACAATGACACAAGACTGACACAGCCGTGGAACGCATTGTCGTCGATGTTCGTCACGCTGTTCGGGATGTTCACATCCACGAGATTATCGCACCAGTAGAACGTGGACGCAGGGATTTCCTTAAGCGGCGCATTTATCGCGACACTCGTCATGTTGGAGCAGCTGTGGAACACGCTGGCGCCGATGTTGGTGACGCTTGCCGGGATCGCCATGTTCTCAAGGCCGAGGCAGCGACTGAACGCTCCGGGCCCGATGTACTTCACGGTGTTAGGAATTGTCACCGTGGTGATTTTGTAGCACTGGTAGAAGGCATATCCGCCTATGGCCGTCACGGCCTTGCCGTTGATCGACGACGGGACGGCGATTGCGCCGGAGGTCGATTCGGGTATGGCCGGCTCACTCGTCCCATTGTATATCGTCGCCTCGTTTCCGGAGACGGTGTACGTCCACTCGATCCCAGTCGAGGGGTCGGTCCAGGTGTCCGCAACCGCCGGGAGGGTCGCGCTTGCCGCGACCGCCGCCGTGATAAATACGAATAGTTTCTTCATGGTTGTGGTTCCTTTCGTGGTTGTGTGGTTACGCGGTTAAATGTGCGAAGAGACGAAAACGACGAAAAAAGACGAAAGCGACGCCAAGGGGTAGTCCCTTGAGTCGCTTCCGTCTCTTTTGTCCCTTGTCTGCGAGCGACGCGACGCCGCCCTCTAAAATCGCTTGAGAACGCCCTAAAACCGCGCCTACGCGCGTTCTTCGAAGATTTACCCCCCCCCCGAGCCACCCTCGGCGAAACGCCACGCAACGCGCCCTCAAGCGCGCTCCAGCGATGCCGTTATGGATGATGGATGAGGTCATTGGAGAACTCTTTCCTTATGCCGCGCGAGAACGAATGAAATCAGCAATGTCAGCGACTATATACTTGACGCCGGTAGTATGAAGCGAATCGAAATACTGCATCACATAATCCGAAACGCCGTATTTAGCGAACAACTCGGACACCTCACGGCCAGTAAGGTCTTTCTCCGCGCGGTAGCATTCCATGCAGAAGACAAGAAATTTTCCTTCCTCACTCATCAGAACGCCTCCTCCGGATAAGTTATGTTCCCGGTTTTTATTTCTTCGTCGTAAAGAGAAAAGAGAATCTTGGGCGAGTAATGCCACAGCTTACGCGCCTCGTCGGAAAGCTCCTCGTAGACACGCGAAGCGTAAAACCGTTCGGTGGCGGTCTTCTCGTCGATACCGTATGCACGGACTATCTCTCCGATGACCATCGGCACAATGACCGTCAGCAGCGCACTATGCCGCCTGTCACACATCATACACCTCCGATCCTTTAAACCGAATGAACGACAACGACAACGCAGAGGTGAACACAAGTTGGTTG
Organism: Verrucomicrobia bacterium UBA3761; assembly: GCA_002371135.1. Classification (GTDB taxonomy): domain Bacteria; phylum Verrucomicrobiota; class Kiritimatiellia; order RFP12; family UBA1067; genus UBA1067. The sequence continues at coordinate 2,747 of DFGB01000032.1, forward strand.
TATAGCTTCTTGACCTTCAGTCGTTTAACCGTCTCCTCGCGATCAATCTCTCCTCCGCGATAGAGATAAAGTGTTCGATAGACATCGTCATTGGCAACCGGTCCAAAAGCGAAATCATACGCAGGGCCGGAGTACGCCCCGTCGCGGTTGTCGCATACAAAATCCAGCCATGCATCACATACACCGTCGAACTTCACAACGTCACAGACAGAAAACGCCGCGTCTAAATCTATTTCATACACAGAAACCGTTGGAACGCCCGTACCGCGATTACGCGCAACCCTTTTGGCAAAAGCTATTGCCTGATCAAGATTGGTTGTAGTGTAAAACCCATTCCCGAAATCCAACTCGCGATTTGGCTTCAGGATTTTGGGCTCTCGCACCTCCGTATTGCCGCCATGATAGACTGTCATCGGCTTCCCACACTAACTTGATCTTCTTTATGTAGATATTATACCTTATTCCGCGCATAATGTCTATGGGGAAAGTTCTCATCGAGGAGAAACTTCATAGTGCAACAACCGATTCCGAATACGGGATGTCCTCAAACTACGCAAGCGAACCAGCAAAGGCGAAAACCGCAGACAAGTCCTCCGCAGTAACGCCTGGATAGTCCGCCAGCACGTCTTCAATGGAATCTCCACCTGCCAATGCACCCAATAACTGTGCAACCAGGACACGAGTGCCCCGCACGACCGGCTTGCCGTGGCAAACCGCCGGATTCACTTCAATTCTCTCGTTCAAGGAATACATGTCTGCACCAATGGCATGCTTGAAGCGAGGCTTGAAAGCAATCGAACAATCCATCACGGGAAAACGGACTTCGTCTTGTCCCAGTCTGGCGAGGAGAGCGAGGCGAGGTCGATGATGGTGTGGATGGCTTCCTGGAGGTTGTATTCGACGCATTTGACGTCGCCGCCGCCGATTTTGGCGAAGCGTTCGCGGATGTCGGGCCGGAGTTCGTCGTAGCGGCGGCTGGTCCAGACCATGAACGGGATGCTCGTCATGGGAACGTTGGCGAGCTGCGAGTGGCCGAGGATTTTGGCGTCGGTGGAGTCGTAGACGTCTTCGCCGTGGTCGGAGAAGTAGAGCAGTGCGGCGGCGCCGCCGGCGCGGTCGAGGATGCCGGCGATGGAGGCGACGACCCAGTCGGTGTAGCGCATGGAATCGTCGTAGCTGTTGACGAGGTCGGCCTTGTGGCGCGGGAGGTCGCGGCCGGGGACGGGTCCCGTGAAATGGCGGAATTCGTCGGGGTAGCGGTTGACGTATGCGGAGTGCGAGCCGATGAGATGGATGAAGACGACGCGGCGCGCGCCGGGCGCGGGGGAGGCGAGCAGCTTTTCGATTTCCGGCAGCATTTCGCCGTCGAGGCCAGCCTTTTCAAAACGCTTCATGCCGCTGAAGTTGAAACAGCGCGAGGTTTTTGCGTGGGCGGTCATCGCCGTCAGAGCGGTGTCGTCGAGCGCGTATTGGTTGGAATACCACACCGTCTCGAAACCGGCGTCGTTGAAGTAGTCGATGATGGAACCCTTGGAGTAGACGTAGCCGGGGTGGGCGGCGTCGGCGAAGGTGATGGTCTTTTCGAGCGAGGGGATGGTCTGGGAGAAAGGCGAGCGCACGCCCTTGAAGCGCATGAACCGCGCCCCGGCGCGGTCCGTGAATTCGTTCGTCTCGCGCGGATAGCCGCAGTAGGAAGAATGCAGCGACGAGGCGCTCTCGCCGATGACGACGACGAGCGTCTCGCCTTCGCCCGCGGGAAGCGCGCATTCGAGACCCTTGAACGGTTCGGTCGAGTGGCGCGCGATGCAGGCTTTGAGCTCCTTCAGGTTGCGGCGGAAGAGGAAGTAGTGGTAGACGAGGTTCGTGTAGGGGTTCATCACGTAGCCGTCCTTGCGCTTGAGGGGCGGACGCACGAGGTTTTTGACGAAGGCGCCGATGAGGGCTGCGCAGGCGGCGAGGAGTCCCCAGCGGACGTATGGCGAGGGGAACGCGACCGGCGGCATGTAGAGCGCGAGGAGCGGCACGGGCGCGAGCCAGATGGCGAGGATGAGCAAATCCTGCTTCCATGTGATGTTCTGCGCGAAGAACTCGCGCGTCTCGCGTGCGTTCGAGACGAACAGCGAATAGAACGTGTTGAGGCCGACGCGCGTTTTGAACATGTGCACGTGGCCGAGTTCGAGGCACAGCGGGATCGCGAAAATGAAATGGAGCGCGGCCGCCCAGGCCGCCGCCGCACGCGGCCACAGGATCACGGGAATCGAGACCATCGCGCAGGCCGGCAGCGCCCGCAGGTAGTCCTTGAGAAGCGTCTTCAGGAATACGATGTTCGCGAGCTTCTTGCGGCTCACCGTCTTCGCCGTGGTGAATACGAGCGGCAGGACCGCGAACAGGTAGACGTATATGAAAAAGGCGGCGTTCTTCATCGCACTCTACTTTATGAATCTCTCGTAGACGAGGCCGAAGAGAATCACCGCCCAGCATATTCCCGCGCCGAAGAACGCGGCGAAGACGAGACAGCTGGCGATGTCCTTGGCGCGGCCGGAGAGCTCGTTGTATTCGGTGGAGATGCGGTCGACGACGGTCTCTATCGCCGTGTTGATTATTTCCGCCATGAGGGCCATGAAGACGGTGTAGACGAGCACCGCCCGCTCGCACCACGTCACCGGCAGCACGATCGCCACCGCGGTGCTCGCCAGGAATACGACGAGATCCGTGCGGAAAGCCTTTTCGCCGAACAGGACTGCGCGGAAGCCGCGCACGGAATGCTCCGTCGCCGCTTTGATCTCCTCGGGGGATTTCAATTCCATGGCGGCCTTGAACTCCGCCGCCTTGTTCTTGAGCTCCTCGGCTTTCGTCCTTATGTCTTCTGTTTTCATGGGTGCCACATTTCGATTTACGATTTTCGATTTCTCGATTTTCGATTTAAGATTTTCGATTTTATTTTCTCTCCCGCAGAGATCGCAGAGTTCGCAGAGGCTTAAAAAAGTTGAAAAGTTCTCTGCGAACTCTCAAGTTCTCTCAAGGGAGAGAAAAAATCGAAAATTGGAAATTGGCACTGGCAACATTTTCACATTTCCACATTTTCACATTCTTCCACAAGGTCCTCGACTATCGTGCGCTTTTCGGACGAGAACGAAATGCCGACGAGCGTTATGCGCTTGCCGCATTGCGCGTATTTGCCGGCGTAGTCCTTGCCGCGGATCTGTTCCATCGCCTCGGCGGCGGGACGGTCGAGTTTGAACTCGATGATGTAGATCTCGCCGGGCAGGTCGACCACCATGTCCATGCGCCCGTCGTGCGTTTTCACTTCGCCGTTCACGTTCACGCCGATCGAGCGCAGCACGACGTAGCATATCGTCTGCCACATCTGCTCGTTCTGGCGGTCCGTCATGTCGTAGGGAATGTCGTAGAAGAACGACTTGAGCGCCTTGAGGAACTTCGGCACGTCGTGCGCGTAGAGCGCCTCGGCGGCGGCGAACGCGTAGCCCGAAGAGCGGATTGTATCCTGCCCGACGTAGGCGCCGACGAGTTTCTCCAGAAACGAATTTTCGACTTCGTTGTTCGGGAACTTCAGCGAATAGCGCCGGATGCTGCCGATTTGACGGAAACTCTTTATAGTCAGATAGCCCGTCTGGTAGAGGAGCGTCGTGATATTCGGGTTGTCGGGCTCGTATGCGTTCAACTCCGACTCGGATATGTCGACGGTCGAGAAATCGAGCGGCTGCTTCTTAAGGATGTCGATGAGGAACGTAGGCACGGCTGTCGCGGACCAATAGTCGCCGAACTCGTTGCTGCCAAAGCACTGTCCAAGCGAAACGGGATTTATCACAGGACTCGAAGTTGGATGGAACTTGTAGCCGTCGTACCAGCGGACGATTTCATCGAACGCGCCCTTGTCGTCAAGGCCGTTCGCTTCGGCAAGTGCGTGGATGCGGCCGGGGAAATATTTGAGGACTTCCTCGTGCGTGTAGCCGAACAGCGTCGCCGTGGCCGGGTGCATCGTCCAGTCGTTGAGGTTGTTCAGGTCGGAGAATATCGAGACTTTCGAGAACTTGCTCACCCCCGTGATGAACGTGAAGCGCTGATACGGCTCCAATGTTTTGACGACAGAGTAAAACGCCTTGAGCTCGTCGCGGAATTTCACGACATCCGGCTGCATTAGATGGCCGAGAAGTGGCTTGTCGTATTCGTCAATCAATAGCACAATGCGGCCGTCGGCGGATTTTGCGGCAAGATTTTCGATAAGCCGCTTGAAAATGATGGCCGGCGTTGCGCCGGTCAGGTCGTCCACGCCCAATTCATGCGCACGTCCAAGAAGATGATCTGCGAGCAATTCGCGGAATTCCGCGACATCCGGCGCCTGCATCGAACCCATGTCGAGATGGAGGACGGGCCATTTCTTGGACCAATCCCACAGCGGCTCTATGGCAAGGCCCGCGAAGAGGTCGCGGCGGCCCTGGAAAAGCGACTTGAGAGTGGAGACTGCAAGCGACTTGCCGAAACGCCTCGGCCGCGCCATGAAAAACTGCGCGCCCCACTCGCCGGACGCCATCTTGAACAGGATGCCGGTCTTGTCGACGTAGGTGAAGCCGTCGGTGCGCAGCCTCTCGAACGTGTAAATATCTGTCGCGACTTTTTCCATAGCAGAAGTATTTCCCGCCGCGCCGGTGCAAACTCGGCGCGGCGGTGCGCGGGGCTCACTCGCCCCAGACGATCGTGGTCGTGGAGCCGACGATGCCGAAGATGTTCTTCACTTCGTAGTCGACGTGGTGGATCTTCGTGATGCCGCCGTTCTCCATGGCCTTCTTGATGGACGCATCGCCTTCGGTAAAGCAGACGATGCCGCTCGCCGTGGCCGTGCCCTTCTTGACAGGCTGGACGCTGTTGTCGATGAACCTGGTGTCGGGGCTGACGACGTTGAGCTCGATCGGAGCCATTGCGTTGGTGGGGCGCATGAAAACACAACCCGAAGCCAAAACGGCCAAAGCCGCGAATGCCATTAGTTTCTTCATTGTTTTACTACTCCTTGTTTGTGCAGGTTTTTACAACGTTGCATATCTTACCATATCAACCTTCGCCATGTCAAGGGCGCGCCTGGCGCAGAGACGGGGCGGGGTTGGTGCAGAGACGGGGCGAGACTGGTGCAGAGTTTGAAGTTCCTTGGGAAGGGGTCCGGAGTTTCCTTTGGCGCGAGAGAAAAGAGCGGGCGGCGTCAGCCGCGGACAAATCCACGTGTCAATCAATCGAAAAGCGAAAATCGGGAATTGAAATCGGCGACATTTTTCAACGCTATTGCGCGGAGGGGGGAAGATTTGTTATAATATTGCGACCAACGAAGAAGGGATATTCACGAGATGACAATCAAGCGTAGACAGGCGCGCGAGTGGGCAGTGCAAATGCTGGTCGCGGCGGATTTGAACCCGGTGGCGGGCGTCGACAGGCTCATTGACGATTTCTGGGCGCAGAGGGAGACTCTCGACGAAGAAGACGGCGGGCTCGAGGGCGACGTCGGCAAGAAGATGCGCGAGTTCGCGAACGACCGCGTCCGCGGCGTCATCGAGAAGCGCGAGACGATCGACGCGGAAATTTCTTCGTTGCTGGAAAACTGGGATTTGTTCCGTCTCGGGACGGTCGAGCGCGCAGTGCTGCGCATGGGCGTATGGGAACTTGAAAACTGCCCGGACGTACCGCCGAAGGTGGTCATCAACGAGGCGATAGATCTCGTGAACTGGTTTGCGTCGCCGAAATCCCGCGCCCTCGTGAACGGCGTTCTCGACAAGGTGGCAAAGGGGTTGCAGAATGCCGACGGGCGATGATTATCTGCGCGAAGCGTATCTCCTCGCACTGCGCGGCGAGGGGCATACGCGGCCGAACCCGCCAGTCGGGGCGGTGGTGGTGCGCGATGGCGAGATAGTCGGCGCCGGCTGGCACAAGAGGGCCGGCGCGGACCACGCCGAGGCGATGGCGCTCAAGGCGGCCGGCGAAAAGGCGCGCGGCGCCACGGTGTATGTGACGCTGGAGCCGTGCTCGAAGCCCGGCCGCGTCGGCGCCTGCACCGACGCGCTCGCCGCCGCCGGAGTCAAGCGCGTCGTCTACGGCATGAGCGACCCGAATCCGAAAAACCGCGGACGCGCCAGACGCGCTCTCGCCAAGGCGGGGATCGAATGCGAGCGCGCAGACTGCCAGCCTGAACTCGCCGCCCTTCTCGAAGACTTGATCAGGCCTTTTGCCAAGCACGTCGCGACGGGCCTTCCATACGTGACGGTGAAACTCGCAATGTCGCTCGACGGGAAAATCTGCGACGACTACGGCGACGCGAAGTGGATTTCCGGCGATGCGATGCGCAAGACGACGGACCGGTTGCTGCGCCAGAGGGCGGATGCAATCATGGTCGGCGCGGAGACGGTCCGGCGCGACAATCCATCGCTCCTCAGCCATTTCAAGAAAAACCGCGACCTCGTCCGCGTCGTCGTCTCGCGCTCCGGCGATCTGCCGCAAAACGCGCAGATCTTCACCGACGGCGCGCCGAACGAGACTCTAGTCTTCTCCGACGGCGTCGCGGCGCTGAAGGAACTCGGCCGCCGCGGCATTATGCACGTCGTCTGCGAAGGCGGGATGAGACTCGCCGTATCGCTCGCCGAAGCCGGGATGGTCGATAAATGGCTGACGGTGCTCGCGCCGAAGGTAATAGGCTCGCGACACGTCAAGGACGCGATTTTGATAAAGGAGTTCGAATGTTTACAGGACTCGTAGAACGCATGGGGACGGTAAAGCGGGTTTCGCGCGGCGCGGGGCTCGTCCTCGAAATCGCATTCGAGCCGTGGGAGCGGCCGCTCGAAGCGGGCGAATCCGTGGCGGTGAACGGCGTGTGCCTGACGGTCGTGAAATTCGACGAGCGCCGCTTCACGGCCGACGTCCTGCGCGAGACGGAGGAGCGCAGCGGCCTCGGCGCGCTGAGGCCCGACGAGAAAGTGAACCTCGAGCGCGCGCTCAGGGCGGGGGAAGCGATGGGCGGGCACATCGTCCAGGGACACGTCGACTGCCGCGGCACGGTGGTGGAGAAAATTCCGCGCGGACGCGACTTCCGGCTGAAAATCCGCTGCGGACGCGTCCTCGCCGCGCAATCGGTCGAGAAAGGCTCGATAACGGTGGACGGCGTTTCGCTCACGATTTCCGCGATCGGCGAAGACTGTCTCGCAGTCGACCTCATCCCGACCACGGCGCGGGAAACGACGCTCGGCGGCAAGAAGCCGGGCGACATGGTGAACCTCGAAGGCGACGTCGTAGGCAAATACGTCGCCAAGACCGTGCGCCGCTCCGCCGGACTCACGCAAGAAGCGCTCGAAAGAGCGGGGTTTATCTAGTCTAGATCATCTAGAAGTTCTAGAATTTCTAGAATCTCTAGAGGAAAAAATAGAAAAGAAAGAAGCATCATCCATGCGTATAACATATCCGGTATTTCTCGTGCTGGCGGCGATCGTGCCGGCGGCCGGCGTATTCTGGGCATTCCTGCGGGCGCGCCGCGAAAAGGCATTGAAACGGCTCTCCAACGCGTTGCCGCCGGCGGGAGCGTCGTCGTTCCAGATGGCGTTCATGCTGCTGGGGCTGGCGCTGCTGTTCGCGGCGGCGTCGCGCCCGAAATGGGGGAAGTCGAAGGAAGTCGCCAGCCACCGCAGCCGCAATGTCGTGGTGGCGATTGACGTCTCGCGTTCGATGCTTGCGGCCGACGTGCGGCCGAACAGGCTCGAGCGCGTGAAGGCGGACGTCGCCGACCTAATCGATTCTCTCGGCTCCGACCGCTGCGCGCTCGTGGCGTTCCGCCGCACGGGCGTCGCCCTTTCGCCGCTCACGACCGACCGCGCATTCCTCCGCAGCGCGCTAGAAACGCTGTCGCCCGACTCCGCGCCGCGCGGCGAAACCGACCTCGGCAGCGCGATTCGCGAATGCCTGCGCATCCTCGACCCCGCCGCGGACGACCACAACGCCATCATCCTCGTCTCCGACGGCGGCGACCTTCGCGGCGAAGCGCTCCAGAGCGCCGAAATCGCCAAGAAGCGCGGCGTCAAGGTCTTCACCGTAGGCATCGGCAATCCCGCGACCGGCGCCACCATCCCCGCCGAAGACGGCAACGGCGTGCAGAAGTTCGAAGGCAAGCCGGTAACCGTCAAACTCGAAGAAGCGGCTCTCAAGGCGATTGCGGAGGCGAGCGGCGGACGCTACGTGCCGCTCGCCACGCTCTCCACCGCCGAGACGACGCTGGGAGCGATTTACAACCGCTTCCTGCGCCAGGTCGCGGCGTCCGAACAGAACGAAGAGGAAGACCGCCTCGGCGAGCGCTACCACATCTTCCTTGTGCCCGCGCTCGTCTTCATCATCGCCGCGTGCGCGATGTCGCGAGGCAGGACCAAAAAGCCGTCTGCGAGGAAGTGACGCGATGGCGCGCAATCTCGACAGCAACATGCGGCCCGAGGAAGCCGAAGCGGTGATGGTGAAAGTATCGCCGCGCGGCGACGAGCCGCAAACGGCGGAGGAAACGGCGGCCACAGCCGCCGCGCCCGTTGCGAAGAAGCCGGGCTTCTTCCGTTTTCTCTCGAAAATCGCCGCCGCGCTTTTCGCGCTCTGGCTGTATTCGCTTTCCGCGCCGTACGTGCGCCTCGCGCTGGAGCACGAAGGCTGGAAATCGTGGGTGGCGTGGGGAGCGGCGGCGGTGCCGTTCGCGGCGGCGTTCATCATCCTCGCCGCGCTCAAAGCGTATTTCCGCCTGCCCGCAATGGCCAAGTTCGAGCAAGGGCGCAAATCGACCTACGAATTCATGGAGACGTTGCTGAAGAAATACGTGCGCCGTTATCCCGTCAAGTCCGAAGCGTTCGAAGAGGCGGCGGGCGAAAAGGCCGCCGCGATTCGAGATGCGTTCTATGCAATCCCCGCGCTTGAAAACGGCACGGGCGACTGGAAGGCGGCGTTCGACGCATTCCTCGCGCAGCTCGACGCGCGCGCCGCGGATATCGTGCGCGCAACTTGCAAGAGCATCGGACTCAAGACGGCGGCCAACCCCTGGAAGATCCTCGACATCGCAATCGTCGCGTGCAATTCGACGACGATGGTCTGCTCGCTCGCGACGCTTTACAACCGCCGCATGAGTCCGCGCGAGGGCTTCTCGTTCGTGTGCAGATATTTCGCGAACATCTACATATCTGGAGAAGCGGGCGCGGCCGCGCAGGGCGTGGCAGACGCCGTTTCGTCGCAAGCGGGCGCAGGAGCCTCCGCGCCGGACTGGCTCGTCGCGGCGCTGCCGTTCGCTTCGAAAGTCGCAGGCAAGGTCGCCGAGGGAGGAGTCAACGCCTTCCTTGCCTACCGCCTCGGCCAATACGCCATCAAGGCACTAAAGCCGGTTGGCAGTTAGCAGTTGGCAGTTGGCGGTCAAGCCTCCCGGTGCGACGAGAAGAGCCTCTCAAATGGCTCTTCCACGTTCGCGGCCATTGGCTCCCGAACTGCCGCCAACTGCCGACTATCAAAGCTGCGCTTTGATGGCGGCGATTAGCTCGGCGTAGGCGGAGTCGTCGAGGAATTTCCTCTTCGGGTTCATCGCGAAAACCCCGCCCCACTCGAATTCGTCGTCCGCGTATTTCGGGACGAGGTGGAAATGGAGATGGTGGCCAGTGTCGCCATACGCGCCGTAGTTGACTTTCGCCGGCGCGAACGCCTTGTGGAGGGCGCGCGCCACTTTGTCGACGTCGGCGAAGAATGCATTGCGCTCCTCGTCCGTCAGCGCCGTGATTTCGCTCACATGCAACTTCGAGGCGACGATTACGCGGCCTTTGTGGCTCTGTTCCTTGAAGAGATACAACTTCGTCGCGTCCAGCTCGCAGATTTTTATTCCATACGCCGCGAGGTATTCGCCCTCGGCGCAGTATCCGCAAGTCTTCATCTCTTCTGCATATTTCTCGCAACGCGGGTCCATCTATGGATTCCTTTCGAGATCAGGTGTAGCGCAGGACTTCGTCGACGGTGGTGTAACCGTCGAGGATTGCCTGGATGCCGTGTTCGCGCATCGTGCGCATGCCGAGTTCGCGGGCCTTCTCGCGCAGGATGAGCGTCGGGGCGCGGTTGTTGACGAGTTCGCGCAGCGGGTTCGACATGCGCAGGTATTCAACGACCGCCTTGCGGCCCTTGTAGCCGGTGCCGTTGCACGTCTTGCAGCCCTTGCCGTAGTAGAAAGGACGGCCGCCGATCTGATCGCGCGTGAGCTCGATGCGCTCGAGCGTCTCGTCGTCCGGCTCGTAGCCCTGCTTGCATTCCACGCAGCATGTTCGCACGAGACGCTGGCCGAGGACGCCCTCAAGGGTCGAAGAGAGGAGATACGGCGCGACGTTCATATCGACGAAACGCGTCACCGCGCCCGCAGCGTCGTTCGTGTGCAAAGTCGAGAACACGAAGTGGCCGGTGAGCGCGGCCTGGATCGCGATTTCGGCGGTCTCCAGGTCGCGGATTTCGCCGATCATCATCACGTCCGGGTCTTGACGCAGGAACGCGCGCAGGACTTTGGCGAACGTATTGCCGGCCTTTGCGTCGATAGGCACCTGCACGATTCCGTCGACGTTGTATTCGACAGGTTCCTCGGCGGTGAGCAGTTTCGTGTCGATCTGGTTGATGCGGCGGAGAATGGAGTAGAGCGTGGTCGTTTTGCCCGAGCCCGTAGGGCCGGTGACGATGAAGATGCCGTTGGGCTTTTCGATATCGAGCGTAATCTGCTCGTAGACGTCTTCGGGGAGGCCGACGTTTTCGAGGTCGAGCGAAGTCGCCGACTGGTCGAGAATACGCATGACGACCGACTCGCCGTGCGTGGTCGGCAGGCAGGAGACGCGGAGGTCGACCGGGCGGCCGGCGACGGTGAGCGCGATGCGGCCGTCCTGCGGGATGCGGCGCTCGGAGATGTTCAGGTTCGCGAGAATCTTGATACGCGAAATGATGGCCGGCGCCATCTTGACGTCCGGCGCCTTCATCTCGTAAAGCGCGCCGTCGACGCGGTAGCGGATCTTGAAATCGTGCTCGAACGGCTCGATGTGGATGTCGGCCGCGCGGTCGACTACGCCCTGGTAGAGGACAAGATTCACGAAGCGGATGATGGCAGACGAGTTCGCGGCGGACTCCATCGAGGCGATGTCGTTCGAGTTCGCGCTGGCGAGTTCGTCGTCGTCGCTCATGCCCTCGCCGAGCTGTTTGATCATGTCCGCGACGGAATCGTTCGAATCGCCGTAGTATTGCGCGATCCTGTCCATCACGTCCTTCTCGGGCGCGAACACGAGCCGCACCGCCTTGCCGAGCGAGAATTGCATCTCGTCGGAAATGCGCGGGTCGATGAGGTCGAACGTTGCGAGGGTGATCGTGTCGTCGTCGACTTCGACCGGGAAGACGTTGTACATCCTCGCCGTGGAGGCGGGGATGGCCTCCGTGACGTCGGTCTCGATCGTCATGCCGGCGAGGTCGATCGCCTCCGTGTTCTGATCGGCGGCCATGAGGCCCAGCAAATCCTCCTCTGTGAGAATCTCCTGGTCGACCACAAGCTGGCGGATCGGCTTCATCTCCGTCTTGGCGATGTCGGCGAGGTCCTTCGCCGAGGCCTCGTCGAGATAGCCGTTCTGGACAAGCAATTGTAAAATCGGATCCAACATGAGAATTGGCACCTTTCAAAAAATTGTCGACTTCCCCGCTCAGCCGAGATCTTCTTTGAGTTTCTGGACGACGGAATCCGGGTCTTGGGACTTGGTGATGAGTTCCTCGTAGGAGATGAGGCCGTTCTTGTAGAGGCTGGTGAGGTGGGCGTCGAGGGTCTGCATGCCGTATTTGGCGCCGGTCTGGAGGTCGGACTTGATCATGTTCGTCTTGCCGTCGCGGATGCGCGAGCGGATGGCGTCGGTGGAGGTCATGATTTCGAACGCGGCGACGCGGCCGCGGACCTCGCCGTTCTCGTCGAGCCTCGGGAGGAGGATCTGCGAGATGACGGCCTGGAGGCCGGCGGCGAGCTGGGTGCGGACCTGCGCCTGCTGGTTCGTCGGGAACGCGTCAATGATGCGGTCGACGGTTTCGGCGGCGCCGGTCGTGTGGAGTGTGCCGAAGACGAGGTGGCCGGTTTCGGCGGCGGTGACGGCCGCGCCGATCGTCTCGATGTCGCGCATTTCGCCGACGAGGATGACGTCCGGATCTTGGCGGAGCGCGCGGCGGATCGCCTCGGCGAAGCTCGGCACGTCGTCGCCCACTTCACGCTGCGTGATGAGGGACTTGGCGGACTTGTGGTAGAATTCGATCGGGTCTTCGATCGTGATTATGTGCACGGAGCGCTCGTGGTTGATGACGTCGAGCATCGAAGCGAGCGTGGTCGACTTGCCCGAGCCCGTGGGGCCCGTGACGAGGATGAGGCCGCGCGGCTTGAAAAGTAGTTCCTTTACGACGGGCGGCAGGCCGAGCTGCGCCATTGTGAGAAGCGTCGAAGGAATCTGGCGCAGCACCATGCCGTAGCGTTTGCGTTCCTTGAACACGGAAACACGGAAACGCGTCCCAAGGCGTTTCTCCTCCTCGGTTTCCTGTTCCTCGGGCGTGCAAAGATCGCTGAAGGCGATTGCGAAGTCGGCGCCGCCGTTCGCCTCGACTTCCGCCATCTGCTCTTCGGACGCGATTTCGCGGCAGAGTTCGAGCGATTCCTCCTCGGAGAGCTCCTCCTCCATCAGCGGAAGGAGTTCGCCGTGGACGCGGAGTTCCGGCGGCATGTAGGCGCGAATGTGCAAGTCCGATCCACCCTCGTCGATCATCGCGATAAGCAGATCCTTCATCGAAATATCCATGGTTGAAACGTCCTTTCAAAAAGAGTGTATGTCGTGTGGCGTCCTCAGTCTGCGTCGCCCATTGTGACGCGGAGGACTTCGGAGAGGCTGGTCATGCCGTTTGCGACCTTGAGCATGCCGTCCTCGCGGAGGGTGCGCATGCCCATTTCGCGGGCGCGCTGCCTGAGGAGCGTCGCCGGGGCGTGGTCGAAGATGAGGCGCTGTATGGCGTCGTCGACTTTGAAGATTTCAAAGATGCCCTTGCGTCCCTTGTAGCCGGACTTGGAGCACTTCTCGCAGCCGACGCCGTGGAACATCTTCTCGGGCATGGTCTTCGAGAACTGGCCGAGCATTTTTATTTCGCGGTCGGAAGGCGTGTAAGGTTCGCGGCAGTTTTCGCAGATCGCCCTCACGAGACGCTGGGCCATCGCGGCGCGGAGCGCGGAGGCGACGAGGAACGGCTTGACGCCGATATCGAGAAGACGCGTGACGGCGCTGGGCGCGTCGTTGGTGTGGAGGGTCGAGAACACGAGGTGGCCCGTGAGCGCCGCTTCCATGGCGATGCCGGCGGTCTCCTCGTCGCGGATTTCGCCGATCATCACGATGTTCGGCGCCTGACGCAGAATCGAGCGCAACGCGGCGGAGAAGTCGAGGCCGACGTCCTTGTTCACCTGCACCTGGTTGATGCCGCTCATCTGGTATTCGACAGGGTCTTCGACGGTGATGAGCTTCTTGTCCGGGGTGTTGATCTGGCCGAGGCAGGCGTAGAGGGTCGTCGTCTTGCCCGAACCGGTCGGGCCGGTGACGAGCACGACGCCGTCCGGGAGTTTGATGAGGCGCTCGAACGTGGTCTGGTCGTCGGAAAGGAAGCCGAGCTGCGGCAGGCCGAGCGCGAGATTGGACTTGTCCAAGACACGCATGACGATCGATTCGCCGTGGTTCGTCGGCACGGAGTTCACGCGCAAGTCGAGGTCTTTGCCGTTGACGGAGATTTGGATACGGCCGTCCTGCGGGGCGCGCTTTTCCGAAATCTTCATCTTGGACATGATCTTGATGCGGGAGATGATCGCGCCCTGGAGGCGCTTCGGGGGCGAATCCATCTTGCGGAGCGCGCCGTCGATTCTGTAGCGGACACGGAATTCCTTTTCCATCGGCTCGAGATGGATATCGGAAGCCTTCATCTTGATGGCGTTTGTGATGAGGAGCGTCGCAAGGCGTATGACAGGCGCGTCATCGCCCGTGGCGTCCTCGCTGTCGCCGAACTCGTCGCGCGTCTGGACGTCGGCCGGCTCGTCGGCCTGGTAGAGCTTGGCCATCGCGGCGGCGACTTCCGCGCGCGGCGAGATGACCGCCTCCACGTCGCGCCCGTGCAACACGTATCTCAGAGAGTCGATCGCATCATACCCCATCGGGTCGGAAAGCGCGACCGTGATCGCGTCTTCATCCGCCACAACCGGCACGACTCCATACTTCTTTGCAATATCAGCCGGGATTTCCTTAACAATTTCAGGATCGATCGCATCGGCGTTCACATGGCAATATTTGAGGCCGAACTGGTCCGCCACGGTGCCGAGGACATCGTCTTCGCTCAACGCTCCGCTTGAAACGAGAACGTCGAGCGTCGTCTCGTTTTCCGCCCGCATGGATTTCGACGCAGCATCGACCTGTTCGCCGGTCACGAACCCGCGTTCGGTCAACAACTGCACAACATATTCGTCGTTGCTTGTCATATTATACTGATATTATAACATATCAGCGCAAATACAGCAAGAGGGGAGATGAAATATTGAATCGAAGAAAGCAGGAAGCACGGGAGGGGCGCGCTTGTCGCGACCCTCCCGAAAAGCAACGCGCCGCGGCTGTTGCCGCGGCGCGAATGCCATCTCTCTTTTTTTGCCTCAGTCTTCCGGATTTTCGACGGGTTTGACGTCTTCATCCTTCTCGTCTGTTTCACCCATCGCGACTTCGCGTCCGCGGACATCAACGAGGCGGGTGGTGACAAAAATCAAGAGGTTGCGCTTGGAGGTCTGCTCGGAGTGCGAGCGGAAGAGACGGCCGATGAAGGGCAGGTCGCCGAGGAACGGAACCTTGTCGTCCATCGCCTTGCGCTGTTCGGTGATGAGGCCGCCCATGACGATCGTCGCGCCCGGGAAGACGGAGACCTTCGAGACGATGGAGCGCACATGGAAGAACGGCTGTTCCATCGGAGCGTCGTAGTAGGTCATGTTGTCCTGAGAGCTCGACGTGAGGTTCTCGAGGGCGCTGGAGGCGGAATCCATGGCGCTCTGGGCGAAGGTGGCCTTGGCCGCGTCGCTCAGAGAAGTCCCGAGGGAGTCCATGATCGCGGAAAGGCCGGTGAAGATTTCGCCAAGGCCGGTGAAGTTCTGGAGGCTGGAGGCGTTGCCGGTGAACGGAATGCGCATGCCGTAGTTTTTCCAGGTCGGCTCGTCGACGACCTGCGTGTTGAGGTCGAGGTCGATGAGGTTGCCGTCGTCGGTGAGGGTCGGGGTGACGTCGAGGATGACGCCGACTTCACGCATCGTGAAGGATTGCGGCTCGACGACCGCGAGAATGGCGGACTGCGAGGAGCCGGAATTGCCCGAGGAGCTCGAGGAGGACGACTGAAGCTGGACGTCGTAGTCGGTCGGGTAGATGTATTCCGTGACGACCTTGATAACGGCTTCTTCGCCAGGCTTGGTGAGGACCTTCGGAGCGGAGAGGAGGTCCGTATCGCTGCGCTGGGAGAGCATGTGGAGGATCATGGAAAGGTCGGCCGAACCGAGGAAGGCGTTCACGCGCATGAACTGGTCGTTCTTGGAATACCCCTGGCCGGAGATGTGGTTGGAGTCCGTGGAGAGGTAGCGCATGTTGGTCTGGTAGTCGGCATCGCCGCCGAAGGCGTTGATGCCGACGTTGCGGCCGCTGCCGTGGCCGGAGTAGTTCCTGGACCAGCGGTTGCCCGCGCCGCCGTGGACGGTGGTGGAGTTGCTGGTGAGGCCGCGGGTGGTGGTGGAAGTGCCGCTGTTGTAGGTGGAATACATGCCGGTGGACTGGTCGTAGGCGACGTCCGTATAATCGGTGCTGTTGACGGTCGTCGTGCGGGTGGAGGTTTCCGTGCCCCACTTGCCGCCGCGGATGCCGAGTGCGCGGCCGATATGCTTGCCGACGCCGATGGAGTAGTCGGAGTTGAGAATCCACTCGAAACCGAGGGAGTTGAGGTCCTCCTGGCAGACTTCGACGAAGCGCGTTTCGATTTCGATGAGCTTCGGGTCGGCGTTCATTTCGGTGAGGGCCTTTTCGAGTTCGGCGAGGTTCTCATACGTGTTGCGGACGCGCAGTTTGCCGATCGTCTTGATATACATGATCGACGAGCCTTCCGGCCACTGGACGCCGAGGAGCGAGAAGAACTCCTTCCAATCGCGTTCCTGGTTCTCTTCGCCCTCGTCCTCGTTGCGGCGCGAACCGCCGCCGAAGCCCTGGGACTTGAGTTCCTTCATATCGCTCGAAGCATTGCCCATGCGCTCCATGAAGGCGGAGACGACAGGATAGGAGCGGGTGACCATTTCGGCGGTGGTCGCATCCTTGTGCATGACCATGACGATCGGGCCCTGGACCTTGAACTTGTAGTCGACGGATTCGCAAACGAGCTTCAACGCATCGTAGAACGTAATGTCGCTTGCGGTAATGGTGGAGATGACCGGGAAGCCGGACTGTGCGGCGGACTCTTCCTCGTCGCCGCCGCCAAAGCCCTCGTCGTCGGTGCCGTCGGCGGCCTGCGCGGTGCGGATGGGCTCGGGTGTCTTGAGGACGAAGTTGAAGCCGCGCTGTTCAAGCGGGATTTCCGGGCGGTCGAAGTCGCGCGAAGCGCCGCGGAAGAAGTCGATTGCATCGACGATGGTGGCCGGCGGCTTGAAGGAGATGGAGGGCAGGCGCATTTCCTTCATGCGCTTGATGATCTTCTGCTCCATGGCGAGGGTAGGATCGTCGAGGAGAGGCTTCTTGAGCGTCTCGGAAGAGGTGCTCTCGATTTCGCGCGCGTCTACGGCGTAGACTGGACGCCAGGCGCGGTCGACATCGGCAATCATGCCGTCGCGGGCGGCCTTGCGCTCCTGACGGAGGATGGTGGCGCGCTTCTGCTCGATCGCATTGCGCAGACGAATGGCGGTCTGGTTGTAGGGATCGGCGACGAGGACGAGTTCGCATTCGACGAGAGCGCGGTCAAGGTCGCGGGCGCCGAGATAGGCGCGGGAGCGCTTGAGGTGCTGGTAGATCTTGGAGCGATCGCTCTTGTAGTCCTCGTCATTGCGGCGGGAAGCGATTTCGCTGATCTCGACCTTGTCCTTGTCAGGATCGTCGTCCTTGTTCCAGGCTTCGAGCTGGGCGCGAGCCCTGGGGTGGTGGTAGTCGATGGCCTGCTGCATGAACTTGCGGGCCTTGACGCGGTTGCCGATGCGCCATTCCTGAATGGCGGCGAAATAGCGGCTGGCGGCGATGCCCTGGTCGCACTCCTTGCGATATCCGGCGGACGAAGGGCTGTCGTTGAGAAGCTTCTTGGCGGCCGCGAAGTGGCGGGTGGCGTCGATGAACTCCTGACGCTCCATGCAAGCGCGGGCTTCTTCGATTTCGTGGCGGGCCTGAAGGTCGAAGGACTCGCGGCGCAGGCGCTCGGTGGCCTGGGCATTTGCGATGAGTTCGGCGGTCGCGGCATCATACTTCGGAGACGCGGGCGCCGCGGCAGAAGCAGGAGTTGCGGCAGGCTCGGCGGCGGCAGGTTCCACTGCGGCGACTTCGGCAGGTTCTTCCTCCGCGGCAACTTCGGCAGGTTCCACTGCGGCGACTTCGGCAGGTTCTTCCACCGCGGCGACTTCAGCAGGTTCTTCCACCGCGGCGACTTCGGCAACAGCAGTTTCGGCAGGCGCCTCGTTCTTGGACTTCGCAAAAAGATTGACGGGGGCCGGCGTTGCGGGAGCAGGTTCTGCGACGGCTTCGGCAACCTCTTCAGCAGGTTCTTCGGCAGGTTCCTCGGCGGCGGGTTTTTCCGCGACTTCGGCAACCTCCTCGACAGGTTCTTCGGCGGCGGGCTCTTCCGCGACTTCAGCGACCTCTTCGGCAGGTTCTTCGGCGGCGGGTTCTTCCGCGACTTCAGCGACCTCTTCGGCAGGTTCTTCGGCGGCGGGTTCTTCCGCTACTTCAACGACCTCTTCGGCAGGTTCCTCGGCGGCGGGTTCTTCCGCTACTTCAGCGACCTCTTCGGCAGGTTCTTCGGCGGCGGGCTCTTCCGCGACTTCGGCAACCTCTTCGGCAGGTTCTTCGGCGGCGGGCTCTTCCGCGACTTCGGCAACCGCTTCGGCGGCTTCGTCAACCGCTTCGGCGGCTTCGGCGACAGCCTCGACGGTCTCTTCCGCCGCCTCGGGCGCAACCTCCGCTACCTCCGCGGCCTCGTTCTCCAAATCCTTGAGAAGATCGTCGAGGTCGTCTTGTGCATGACAAATGCTCACGCCGGCGACCATCGCGATCGCCGCTCCGAGAGCCACAATTGGCCTTGTCTGCTGCTTCATGAACACTGCTCCTTCAAGTTTACTGTGGATATTATACCGAAATTTTTACTGTTGTTCAAGGGTGGAAATTGTACGAAGTTTTCCAGACTCGACATTCTTGAGCGTCACCGACGCGCCGTCGTTTGGAAGAGACTTGATCTCAATTACCTTGAATTTCTCTGAATTTAGCGCAATTTCGTCACCCTTGACGACGGCGAACTCCTTCGTTTCGCCGCGTTCGTAGACGAGCATCGCCTGGACGTCGATCGCCTTGTTTCTCTCATCCATCGAAAGCCGCACGGCCCTTCCGTCAGCCTTGCGCACGATTTCGGCCTGGGAAACATCGACCTCCTTGGCGAGACCCTTGCCGCCCTTGATGGCGCGTTTTTCGGTCTTCTTGTGGTAGGCCTTGACGGTGTAGCCGGTATCGCCGATCGCCTCGCCGGCGACGACGGAATACTGAAGGCCCTTCTGGCCGTAGGAGTTTTTCTTCGAGGGATCCTTGAAGAAGAAACGCCAGCCGCCCGGGATTTGCGAAGCCTTCTCGAAGTAGAACGGGAGAGTGGTCTTCTTGAGAGGGCCGGCAATGCGAAGAGAGTCGAGATAATCGGGATGGGAAGAGGCGTCCTGAGGATCTGTGCCGGCGAGGAATTCCTCCATGTTGGTGAAGCCGTCGCCATCGGCGTCGGCATTGACGTCGGAAGCGTCGTTGGGATTCATGGTATGCGCGAGCTCCCAAGAGTCCGGAATGCCGTCGCCGTCGGTATCAAGCTCCACCTTCTTCTCCTCGGGCTGCTTCGTCTGGCAGATTGGGCAGACCTTGAGGCCGGCGGGGATGGGCTGGCCGCAACTCTTGTGCTCGGCGTCGTCGCCCTGTTCGCAAAAGACGCGACGCTCGGAGGCGAGGAACGAGCCGAGGGTCTCGGCTGGTTCGGCGAGGCGCGAAGGATCGGAGAGCTCCTTGAACGCGGCTGTGAACGGACCCTGCTCGACGCGCGAGACGCCAAGTTCGCTGCGCTTGATGCTGGCGAGTTCCGCGCGTGTTTCGTCTGCGCGCTGGCCGGGGTCTTCACCGAAGGCGATTACAGCGAAAGCCGCGGAAGCGCCGAGGGCGAGAATCGCGACAACGGCGACGATCCAATCCCAATGTGCGGCGAGGAAACCTTTTTGAGGGGCGCTGGAGATCATTCTTCCTCCTCTTCTTTCTTCTCATCGGCGGCGGACTCCGGCTTGTCGCCGGCGGTGCCGAAATCATAGACGGTTAGCTTCATCGTGACAGCGAAAGGCTGGTCTGTGGCCGGGTCGATGACAAGGCCCTTCTTGCGGGCCGTCTCTTCGGCGCCATCCTGGCCGGCGGCGGCGTCTTCCAATTGCATGCGAGCCGGACGGCGACCGCCGCGACCGCCGCCGCGGCGACCGCCGGACGCGCCCTCGGCGCCCTTCTCGCCAAGCGCGGCGGCGAGAGTATCCTCGACGCGGCGGAAGTTCAGGGAATCGACGGCGACGAACCGCTTGCAAGTCGCGAGCGCGTTGACGATCTTCACGAGAGCGAGGGGACGCGCGGTGAACTTGATTTCATAGTTCTGCTCGGCGGCGAGAGGCTTCTTCTCCTCCTCCTTGGCGCCCCTCCTGCCCTTCGGTCCGCGGCGCGGACCGGCTTCTTGCCGAGGCTCGGCGGCCTTCGGCGGGACGATGACCACTTCCTGCAGCTCGATGGCGCCGCAGTCGGAAAGGGTATCCGTGAAGAGTTTGATATCGGACCACTGGCGCTGGAGGACGGGGACTTGCGCCTCCTCCGGAATGCGGCCGCCAGTGATGAGATCCTTGAAGCCGAACTCGAAATCATCCTTGACTATCTTGCCGGCGACGCCGCCCGGCTTGGAAGCCTCGGCGCGAGCCTCGTCGGTGAGGGTGGCCTTGAACGCGGCGGCCTGCTCGGGCTTGGGAGCGATATCGCCCTGCGAAACGATGGCGAACGCTTCGTCCTTCCACATCGCCAATATCCGGCGGTTTTCCTCAAGCGCGTCGACGGACGCCTGCTCGGGAGAAATCTTCGAGGAATTGATGCGCTTGACGTTGGCCTTGGCGGTTTCGAGGTCGTCGAGCTTTTCGGCCTTCTCCTCGAACGCGGACCAGATGAAGTAGCCGAGCACGAGGGCGGCGACGAGCGTGACGCCGCCGATCGAGCACATTACGATCTTGTTCTTGTTCATTTGAATTCAAGCTCCACTGCGAACTGTTCGATAGAGCCGTCCTTGCCGAGGGTGGACATGTCGGTCACCTTGACGGAATCTGCGACGACGGCGGGGTGGGCCTTGAGGCGCGCGACGACGATTTCCGGCGCGGTGCGCTCGGAAGCGCCCTTGGCGGCAGCGTTGTCGATGAACGTCTTGACGCGATCCTTCCAGCCGCGGATCGTGACCTTGCCGTCCTCCCACTTCTCTATCCAGAGCAGCGGCTCGCCCTTGGAATCCTTTTCGAGGGCGAAGCGGACGGCGTGCAGGTGCGCGGCGGCGGCGATGCGCTTGAAGACGAGGTCGCGCATGGCGCTCGATTCTGCGAACTGCTCATCGGCGGCGGCCTCTGCGGTTTTGATTTTCGCCTCGAACGACTTGAGCGAAGAAGCCATGCCTGAGATGGAGTCGGTTTGTGCGTCGATCACGTCGATTGAATGATTGACGGCGAAGAGGACGCCGGCGAGGGCGGCGACGAGCGCGACGCCGGCGACTGCGAGAACGGGAATGCGCTTGACCTCGGCGCGCTCGGCGAGAATCGACGGCGGCAGGAGGTTGATGGAGATGGGCGCGTTGCCTGCGGCGTGGATTGCGAGACCCGCCGTGGCCCCGAGGAACGCCGCGGCCGTTTCAAGAGCCTGCGCATCGACGCGCGGCCCGACGGAGATATTCTCGAACGGGTTGAAGAACTCGACCTCGATGCCGAGAGAATCGGCGAAGAACTCCGCCGTCTGCGGCAGGAGCGCCGAACCGCCGGTGAGATAGAGTTTGGCGGGCGCGCCGCCGTTCTGCTGCGAGCGGAAGAAATTCACCGAGCGCGAAATCTCCGCATTGAGGCGCGTCATGTCCTTGCGGCAGATTTTCGAGATGCTGTCGAGCGTCGGGTCCTCGTCCTCCGTCACGCCGCCCAGCGAGACGTAGGCGCTCTGGCGCTTGTAGTTCTCGGCTTCCTCGAGGGTGCAGCCGAGATGCTGGGCGATATCCTTCGTGATCGTGTTGCCGGCGACAGGGATCGCGCGGAGGTAGAGCTTCTCGCCCTCGGCGATGATAAGCGAAGTCGTCTTGGCGCCGATGTCGAGAATGATGACGGACGAGCCGTCGTCGCCCTTGAGCGTCCTGAGCGCGTTGACGAGGGCGACGGGCGCGACGTCGACGATTTCCGGCGAGAAACCGGTTGCGGCAACGGCGGAGGTGATGGCCTCGATCTGGTCGATTTTCGCGGCGACGATGAGCACGGCCTTGTCGCCGTTTTCAGTGTCGCCGAGGACCTGGTGGTCGCAGACCATTTCATCGAGCGGGAACGGGATGTTCTGCTCGACTTCGTAGCGGACCATCTGCTCGAACTTGTCTCCGCCGCCCGCCGCCGCGATTGCGCAGGGGCGCGGGAATGCCATCTGGCCGGAGACGGAGAGGGCGACTTTGCCGGGCTTGATCCCCTTCTCGCGCACGATCTGCATGATCGCGGGGGAGAGGATCGTATCGGCGTTGCCGGCGTCGATCGGCGCGGCGAGGTCCGCCGTCCCGTAGTTCAACAGCGTAAGCGCGCCGCCGGAGCCAGCCTCGTATTCAGCGAGCTGGATCGACGCGGCGCCGATGTTCAGTGTCAGGAATTTCTTCGCCATGGGGAGAAAAGTTTTTCGGTTCTGCCATAGACCCGGGACTTACTGCACCACCTGCTCATAGTCGTTGGGGTTGACGAGCGCCCAGATGGTCTTGGAGCGGTCCTGGAGGCCCTGGCGGCGCTCGATCATCGGCTCGCCGTTCTGCTTGGCGTCCATGATCTTGGGATCTTCCCAGAACTTGGAGTGCGGCTCGATGCCCTTTATTTCGCTTTCGGTGTCGCCATTGAGGATGTCGCCGTTGCGGTTCGTGATCACGATGCCGATGGCCTTGGGTTCGCCGTAGCGTTCAAGATAGGAAGGATGCAGACAGACGGAAGCGGCGTGCGAACCCTGCGGGATGTTCTGGTACGTGACGGAAGTGGTGAAGTAGGAATACGGGGCGAGGCCTTCCTTGTTGCCCTTGTTCTCGGTGGCGGACTTCGTCTCGAGGAGGACGTGCCACGTGAAAGTGAGTTGCTCCTGCCACTTGGCGTAAGTCGTATACTTCGTCTCCATGACGATCCAGGAGCGGGGCTTGGTGTAGCAGCGGCCGATGATGGAGCCGCCGGAGAGGCTGGGGGCAGACATGGTGGACTGGCGGCCGGTCTTCGGGAACTGGTCGATCGTGATCTTGGCGTCCTTGCCCGAGGGAGCCTCATCCTCCGCGGCGGCGGCGGCGGCGCGCGCCTTCGCGGAGCCCTTCGTGCCATATGTGCCGCCCGCGCGGGTCGTCGGCGCCGCGTATGCAATACCGGCCGCCATGATGGCCGCCGTCGCCAATGCAAATATCGTCTTCATCTCGTTTTTTCCTTTCTTAAATCGTTTTAGAAGCACATCCTTGAAATTCTCTTTTTCAGTTTACCCGCCTATTATAGCATTTTTACCTCTATCACGCAATAGCAACGGATTTTTTATTTTCCCTAGAGGACCTTCATTTTAGGGAGGTCGTTGATGTCGACGAGGCCCACGACGCGGCCTGAAGAGTCGCAGACGGGAAGGTCGTCGATGCGCTTTTTCTCGAACACCTTGAGGAGTTCCGAAGCGAACGCGGTCTCGCGCACGAACATCGGATTCTTCGTCATGTGGTCCGCGACGGGCGAATCGAGAAGCGACGCGGACTGCGAACCGCGCGAAGCCATGAGGCGGCGGAAGTCGCCGTCGGTGAAGATGCCGAGGAGTTTCGAATCGACGTCGACGATGACGGCGCTGCCGGCCTTGGCCTTTGTCATCGCGAGGAGCGCGGCCATGACGCTCGTCTCCGGAGCGATGGCGGCGAGGTTTTCGCCGGTGCGCATTACGTCGGTCGCCTTGAGGACGAGCGCGCGGCCGATTGCGCCGGCGGGATGGTTCATCGCATACGAAGAGATGTCGAACTTGAGCGCGTCCAGCATCACCATCGCAAGCGCGTCGCCCATCGCCATCGTGGCGGTGGTGGAATTCGTGGGGGCCATGCCGAACGGGCAGGCCTCCTTGCCGCAGGGAATCGGGATGTGGATGTCGCTCATTTCGGCGAGGGATGAATCCTCGCGGCCGGTGAGGGAAATCACCTTGAGCCCGTGGCGGCGGATGGCGGGGATGAGGCGCAAGACCTCCTCCGATTCGCCGGAGAAGGAGAGCGCCACGAGGATGTCGCGCGGCGCGACCATCCCGAGGTCGCCATGCATCGCCTGCACGGGATTGAGGCAGATCGAGCGCGTCCCCGTGGAAGCGAAAATCGCGCTCATCTTTTCGGCGATGGCGAGGTTCTTGCCGACGCCGGTGACGACGATGATGCCCTCGGCGCGGATGCACTTCAGCATAAGCTCCACGGCGCGCGTGAAGCCTTCGCCCAGCGCGTCGCGCGTGCGCCGCAAGCCTTCGATTTCAATGTCGAAGACTTCGCGGGCCCGGGTGAGCATCTCGTCTTTGTCCATTTTTCGATTGCGTTTGGGAATTTATCGAAAAATTCCTACTTGGTCGTTGACTGAAGCAAAGTCACGCAGATGGTGCCGACGATGTCCTCGGCGGAGCAGCCGCGGGAGAGATCGTTCATCGCCTTGGCGAGGCCCTGGAGGTTCGGGCCGATGGCGTCGGCCTCGCCCAGGCGCTGCGCGATCTTGTAGCCGATGTTGCCGGCCTGGAGATCGGGGAAGATGAATACGTTGGCGTTGCCCTGGACTTCGCCGCCCGGATTCTTGAGCTGGCCGACCGAGGGGACGATCGCCGCGTCGAACTGCAATTCGCCGTCCATCTTGATGCCCTTCTCGGCGAAGACGGGTTTGGCGAGCTCGACGGCTTTCTGCACCTTCTCGACGAGATCGCCGGCGGCGGAGCCCTTCGTGGAGAACGAGAGGAACGCGACGCGCGGCTCGCAGCCGGTGAGGTCGCGGTAGGTCTGCGCCGTCGCAAGGCCGATATCGACGAGCTGCTCGGCGGTCGGGTTGGGAATGACGGCGCAGTCGCCGAACGCGAGCACCGTGTCGCCGGAAGGCGTCGGGCGCTTGAGGTCCATGATGAAGCAGGAAGAAGCGGTCTTGACGCCCTTCTGGGTGCCGAGCGTGTGGAACGCGGCGCGGAGCATGTCGCCCGTGGAGGCGATGGAACCGGCGACGAGGCCGTTCACGCGGCCGAGGCGGACCATCATGCCGCCGAAGTAGATGCGCTTGGTGCGGAGGGTCTTCTCGGCCGCGGCAAGGTCGATGAGCTTCTGCTTCTCTGCGGGCTTGCGCGACTCCTTGGCGTTCCAGGCTTCGAGGTAGGCCTTTTCGAGTTCGGCGTCGCCCTTCGTGTAGTCGATCGTCTTGATGCCGCGTTCGGCGAGAGAGAGGCCGGCCTTGGCTTCGGCGGCGGCGATTTCCTCGGCCGTGCCGAGCACGACGGGTGTGCAGATCTTGCGGTCGACGCAGGCGCAGGCCGCAGTGACGACGCGCGCGTCCATGCCCTCCGGCAGCACGATCGTGCCGTTCAGCGCGGAGGCCTTTTCGATGATTTGTTTGATTGCGTTCATAAGGGGTTGTTGTAGGATTTGAAGGGTTTTTATTTTTATCGCAGAGACGCAGAGAGGCAGAGTGCGCAGAGATTCATGAGAAATAGTCGAGATTAAAGTTTGTTTGCCACGCGGACATACCCATCGACGATTCTTCTCATGCCAAAGTTGACCAGCACGCCCAACTTTATACCCGTGAGTTTTAGATAAGTATGAATTTGCGAGATGAATACGGGATTGTTGGTTTCTGTCGCTTTGCACTCTACTATAACCTTGCCCTCGACAAGCATATCCAACCGATACGGGGGGCCGATTTCTTTCCCCTTGTACAGAATAGGAATCTGTTTCTGCGTTTCTACTTTCAGGCCGCGGATTGCAAGCTCGTACGCCAATGCTTGTTCATAGTACGACTCGAGAACGCCAGGTCCGCCTATCTCATTATGCACCATTATCGCTGCATCAAGAATCTGCGCACTTATTTCGTTCTCAGTCATACTCTCTCTGCGTCCTCTGCGCCTCTGTGTTAAAAAGGAAGGCTTGAGCGATCCGCTTTTATTTGAGCAGCCTCACCGTATCCTTTGCGATCATGAGTTCTTCGTTGGTGGGGAGGACGATGACGGGGATTTTGGAATCCTTTGTCGTGATCGGGCCGGTGACGCCGCGTGTCTTGGCGTTGGCCTTCTTGTCGAGCTTGACGCCGAGGGCGCCGAGGCGCTTGAGGACGCGTTCGCGCGCTTCGGCGGAGTTCTCGCCGATGCCGCCCGTCATGATGATCGCGTCGGCGCCGCCGACGACGGTGTTGTACGCGCCGATGTAGAGCGCGACGCGGTATGCCCACATCTCAAGAGCGAGCTCGGCTTCCTTCGAACCCTTGGCGGCGTTCGAGCAGATGTCGCGCATGTCGCCGCCGGCGACGCCGCTCACCGCCTGGAGGCCGGATTTCTTGTTGAGGAGCGTATCCATCTCGGCCGGAGTCTTGCCCTCGGCTTCCATGATGGAAAGAATCGCCGCGCCGTCGATGTCGCCGCAGCGCGTGCCCATCACGAGGCCCGCGAGAGGAGTGAGGCCCATCGTCGTATCGACGCATTCGCCGTTCTTCACCGCCGCGAGCGACGAACCGTTGCCGAGGTGGCACGTGACGAGGTTCACCTTGGAGACGCTCTTCTTGAGATACTCCGCCGCGGCCTGCGTGACGAACTTGTGGCTCGTGCCGTGGAAGCCGTACTTGCGGATGCCCATCTTCTTGTAATACTTCGGGTCGATGGCATACATCGCCGCGCAGTCGGGCATCGTCTGGTGGAAGGCGGTGTCGAACACGGCGACGTTCGGCACGCCCTTGAAAATCTTCTGGCACGCTTCGATGCCGCCGAGGTTCGCCGGCATGTGGAGCGGACCGAACTTGACGAGCTTCTTCAACTTCGCCATCACCTTTGCGTCGACCTTCGCAGAATCCTTGAACACCTCCGCGCCGTGGAGGACGCGGTGGCCGATCGCATCGATGTCGGTCGGGTTGCCGAGATCGGCGACGACCTTCTTGAGCGCCTCGGCATGGTTCGCCGGCCCGCCCGCGCCGATGCGCTCGACAAGCCCCTTCGCGAGGCGCTCTTCCTTCTCCATGTCGAAGAGCTGATATTTAAGGGAACTGGAGCCAGAGTTGACGACGAGGACTTTTCTGATTTTTTTCATTTGATTGTTGAATTTCATTTTTACATTTTTATAACGCAAAGTCCGCAAAGTTGCGTCTCGCGATGTGTCTGCGACGCGCAACCTTGCGATCTTTGCTTTCAGCCTCATTCAAACGCGACCTTGAAGAAGCACTGCTCTTCGCCTTCGCAGAGGCTGGAGACGTCGAACTCTCCGGTGACGATCTGGCCGTCCGCGGTGACGGTGACTTCGACGAGCACGTCGCTCTTCGTCCAGTCCTCGACAGGCTTCTTGAGGTCGGTCGAGTAGATGACGCGGCCGCGGAGCTTCTTCGCCGTCGTCTGGCCGGAGCCGGCGCCGACCCAGTTCTTCTTGGCGACCACGTTGACCGGGTTGCCGGAGGAGTCGACTTCGGAGAGCGAGGCCTTGGTCGTCGCCGTGATCACGACCTTGCCGTCGGCGGTCGCGATCGCCTTGACGACGGGCTCGGACGCGGAGACTTCGGTCGACGTGCCGGAGGAGCCGGCGACGACGGCCTCGGCGTAGGCGGTCGAGTTGGCGTCGACGTTGTCGCCGTTGCCGGTCGCGAGCAGCGCTACGCCGGCGTTCTTCATGATGGAGAACGTGTAGGCCGCGAGACCCTGGACGGATTCGTTCGTCGTCTCGATCGCTTCGAGGACGTCGTCTGCGATGGTGAGAACGCCGTCGTCTTCGATGCGGACGGTGCCCGCGTCGAGCTCGCCGCCGTTCTTCACGACTTCCCAGGCGTCGGGCAGGTTGTTGCCGTTCGTGTCGACGTCTTCGATGTAGAGCGTGAACGTCTCGCCCGAGCCGATGGTGGAGCCGATCTGGATGGTCGTGGGCATGAACATGTCGGCCGTGGTGCCGTCGCGCTTGGAGACGTAGCCCCAGGACTCGGTGTCGTCCTTCACGTAGGCGTCGCCGTATTCATCGAGGTCGATGTAGGCGCGGACGTAGTAGTCGCCGGCAGGGAGGCCGATGAGAGTCGCGTTGACGGTGTGGGCGGCGCCCTCGGCGGCGACGGACTCGACGTCGGCGGCCCTCACGAACGTACGGGCGACGGGCATGCCGGTGAAGTCGGGCGTTTCATACGCCTCGACCCTCACGACGCCCGCGTCGAGCACGCTCTTCGGGCCGAAGTACTTGGCAGCGATCTTGATCGAGCCATACTTGTAGTTGTCCGCCACGGCATCCATGCGGAAGGCCGGATAGTTCGTGGACCAGAGATCGACGTCCTTGAACTTCGAGTTGTACATCGAGACGCGCCAGTAGTAGTTGCGGACCTCGTCGAGGAGATCGCCCACGTAGAGGTCGGGCTCGTACTCGTAGTGATACTGGTTGTCGTTCCCGAGGACGGGGGCCGGGGCGCGGCGGACGCCGGAATCCCAGACTAGGCCCGAGGTGAAGTCCGTATCGGTCGAAACCTGGATGCGGAACGCCGGGTAGCCGGAGTTGGCCATGGTCCACTTGAAGGCGGGACGCGAACCGAAGACTTCGGACTCCTGCGCGCCGGGAGCGTAGAGGACCGGGCGCGGACGCGCAGAGGTCGCATCGAACTTGCGCACGATGGTCGACATGAGCGCGTAGACGGTGTTCGTGTCGTTCTGGTCCTTGAAGCCCGTCGGGCCGTCGCCGGTGACGACGAGGTATGTAATGTTCGTGACGTTGCCCGCAAGACGGATCATCGTGCCGTTGTTGGCGACTTCGTCGTAGAAGTCGTTCCACTCGATGTCGAACTCGCCGTCGGCCATGAAGTCGGCTTCGGTGATGACGGGATGCGTCAAGAGGCCGTAGGACTTGTCGAGGATGGTCTTGGCGGCGACGCCGGCCTGGTAGACAGGGTAGCCGTTGACGGCGTAGCGCACCACGCGCACGCGGCGCTCGGAGGAGCCGTTGGCGAGCTGCTTGGCGTCGTCCTGACGCTGCGCGACAATGTTCTTGACGCCGTCGACCGTGACGTTGCGCACGGAGGTGATGGCATTGGCGACGGTGTCGAGCGTGTCGCTCGAATCGTTGAACAGGTTGACGCGGGTCGTCGGGCCGTAGTCGGTGAGCTCGAGGCTCGTCTTGCCGCGATACCAGCCGACGTCCACGCCGTCGACGACGCCGTAGGGCTCGCCTTCGGTGTAGTAGCCGTTGCCGTCGATATCGAAGTATGCTTCGACGCGGTTGAGGCCTTCGCGGACGTAGCCGGTGTTGCCGGCGCCCTGCGGTTCGCCCAGGAAGAGCTGGAGATGTCTAGCCTGGAGGACGGGGACGTGCGAAGTGTAGACGAAGCGGAACGCGGAGTTCTCGGTCGTCACCGGCACGCCGGTCGTCTGGCTGATGAAGCCGGCCCAGTATGTGGCGATCTTGCCGATGTCGACGTCGAACTCGCCGGTGACGAGGTTCACCTGGCCATACTGGATGCCGTTGATGCAGATGTAGGCGACCTTGCCGTTCGCGTCGTTCTTCAGCGTGAAGCCGTCGATCCTGCCCCAGTTGAAGTCGGTGCCCGTCTCGGAGACGTTCATGCGACCGTAGGTGAGGTAGTCGGAGTAGAAGTCGTCATAGGAGCCGGTGGCCATGATGAAGCCGTCGCCTTCCATGATCACCTCGCCGCTGCCGACGTAGGAGTCGGTGTAGACATACCAGGTGTAGTGGTCGACGCTGGAGACCTGCATGGACTGGAGCTCGAGCGAGGAGTACTCGATGTAGCCCGGAGTGAGCGTGCCGCGGATGACGCGGTCGGCCCAGTTGCCGAGGATCTTCTCGGCCGTGATCTGCTCGCCGGGAGTGATCCTGTAGGAGGCGTCGGGCTCGGCCTGGCCGGGACGCGAGTAGACGTTGACTACGACCGGCACCCAGGAGTTCGCGTCGATGACGGTCGTCGTTTCGACCGTGTTGGAGACGGTTGTGGTGTTGCCGGAGGTGCTCGTCGAGGTGCTCGAGGTCGAGGACGAGGCGTTCACGTTGAGGTTGAGATTGCCGTTGTAGGCGATGTCGATCTCAAGGACCGGGCGCGGCATGTCCTTCTTCTCGTAGCCGACTGTGGTATGCGAAACGAGGTCGGCGAGGATGGAGGACGTGAACTGGTTGTAGCGCGCTTCGGCGAAGACGCTCCAGCCGTCGACATCGCGGTCGTCGGTCTTGAGGCCGTTCCACTTGTAGCGCGAGGCGTAGTTGGCCGCGAAGCCGTCTTCCCAGCCGTCCTCGATCATATCGTGGTCGGAGAAGATTTCGCCGATGTAGAGGTCGCCCACCTTGTAGAAGTAGTCGGTGTTGTACCTGAGGCCGTACTTGACCATGTCGACGGAGTAGGGGTCGACGGGCGAGAAGGCGATGCGGACGCGAGTGCCGTCGACGGCGGTGTCCTCGAACTTGAAGACTTCGGAGAGGAGGTATTCCATGTAGTTGGAAAGTCCGTCGTTGTCGTCATCGTCGGAAGGACCGCCCTTGACGCCGTAAAGCGCGGCCCACCAGTCGGGAAGACCGTTGGCGTCGGTATCGCGCTTGTCGACGTAGTCGGAGAGCTTCTCGATGGTGTAGCCGTCTTCGCCGGCGCCGGTGAGGAGGTAGCCCTTGGCGAGGTCGCGGGTGTAGGCCTGGGCGACGGTCATGAGAACGCCGTTGCGCTTGAGCGTGGCGCCCGGGGAGAGCTCGTCGGGGAGGTCGGAGTAAACGACGTCGCTATCGCCGCCGTCGAGGACGAACTGTTCCCACCAGTCGGGCAGGTCGTCGCCGTCGGAGTCGAGCGAGGTATCGGTCCACGCGGTGGACGCGCCCTGGCCGTCCCAGAAGTCGGCGTCGTATTTCGCGAAGGCCGAGCCGAGCGGAATGAGGTCGGAGCCGTAGATGAAGGAGGAACGGAGCTCGAAGTGGCGGCGCTTGGCGAACTCGGTCGCGGCCGCGGTGCCCTGGTGCGTGAGACGCCACCAGCGGAACATCGAATCGACGCCGTAGCGCGAACCCGCATACGGGTTGCCCGAGTTCGGGATGCCGTAGGAGGTGACGCCGTGGCCGGCCGCGGAGTTGTAGCCCGCGAAACGCTGGTTCCAATACATCGAGTCGGACATGCCCTCGTCGAACGGCGCGAGGTGCGAGACGGTGTTCTTGATCCAAGGCAGGACGTAGGGGCTCGTGTAGACGGTGGACTTCATCGGGGTGGCGTCCCACCAGCCGACCTTCGCGCCCTCAGGCACGACCTTGTTGCCGGCGGCATCGTCGACGAGGCAGTTGTCGAGGACGCCGAGATCGAAGCCGCTGGGCTGGAGCGCGACGCCGTCGGCGTCATACGCGGCCGGGAGCTGCGAGAAGTTGTAGTGGAGCATCAGCTGCGGCGAGAGGGTCGGGTTGCCGTCCATGTCGTTGCGTGTGCCGTGTGCGGTCTCTTCGCCCCATTCGCCGTAGACTTCGAGGCGGTTCTTCTCGATGTCTTCGACGGTGAAGGCCTTGGCGTAGGAGCCGGCGATTTCGGAGGCGGAACGCGCGCCGTCCCAGACGCGGACTTCGGAGATGTAGCCCTTGAAGTAGTTGGTGAACTGGTTGAAGAAGCCGTAGGCGGCGAGTTCTTCAGGATCGATGACGGGCGTGGTTTCGCCGCTTTCGTCGCCGGTTCCGGTCTCTGTCACGCCGGCCTCTTCAAGAAGTGCGGCGAGGAGCTGGGCCTCGTTCCAGTAGAACGTGGCGCTGTTGCGGCGCGCGCCGATGATGGTCATCGAGGGCGCGACCGTGTAGCCGCCGTAAGGATACGTCTGCGTGGAAGCGGCGTTCTGGCGGACGACGAGCACGCCGTTCGCAGGCAGGAGCTCCGTGTCGCTCGACGAGCTCGAATATTCGACGCCGTTGACGTAGATGCGGAGCGTGGAGCCGTCGAACGAGAGCGCGAGGTGCGTCCATGCGCCGAGTTCGAGAATCGGGCCGACGACTTTCTGGGTCGAGAAGACCGAAGTCCCGCCGGAGACTACCGCGTCGTCGGAATCGAAGAGGCCGTATGCGTAGCCGTTCGGGTCGATGCCGATGCGGAAGTTGGCCCTCCACTGCCTGTTGGAGTTGACGAGGGTGGAGGCGGGATACTCGGCGCCGCGCTCGATGAGGGTGCGGTCCTCGCCGAATTCCTCGGGCTTGGTCCAGAGTTCGACGGTGAACTGGTGGAAGATGTCGGCGCCGTCCTCGATGGCGTGGAAGTTCTTGCCGAGCATGCGCGTATCGTAGGAGACGACAACGCCGGGATCTTCGTCCGTCGCGGTCTGGCCGTTCAGGTAGAGGGCGGCGCGGCGCGCGGGATCGGTCGCGTCGAGCGGATCGCTCTTGGGCATCACGGCCTTGACGATTTCATGGCCGTCGCCGCGGAAGTCGCCATCCGTATCGTAGCCTTCGTTCTCTTCGAACGAGAACATGTACTGGAGGTCGACGCCGTCGAGCGTGCCGTTCGTGTTCGGGTTGAGCTTCGTATCGACGTAGCGCGCGTAGAACGGATACGCCTGGATTATGCCCTGGTAGGAGTAATACTGCGAGGCGTAGCTCATGCCGGAGGAGACGTCCGTCATCCACAGCGGCGAGGGGTCGGTGTGGAGAGTGCCCGGGCTCGTCATGTTGCCGGTGATGGACTCGTTGAAGTTGCGGATGCCGTCGCCGTCGGCGTCGACTTCGCTACCGCCCGCGAGCCACGGGGCGCGGACGAGGTCGAGACCCGAGAACGCGAGAAGCGGATAGGCGGTCGGAATCTCGGGCCGCGCGATGTTGATCGCGTCGAGCGAGGCCGTCTCGTCCATCTTCTCCATGCTGGAGATGGAGTCGGCGTCGGCGTTGACTACGCCGGTCCAGACGTTGGCCGTCGCGGAGATAATGTTGCCGGCCTTGTA
The DNA here is from genome assembly GCA_002371135.1 of Verrucomicrobia bacterium UBA3761. Taxonomy (GTDB): domain Bacteria; phylum Verrucomicrobiota; class Kiritimatiellia; order RFP12; family UBA1067; genus UBA1067. Next base: position 35,410 of record DFGB01000032.1, read on the forward strand.
CTTGCCGGAGATGACGTCGGAGCCGCCTGCGCCGCCGTAGAGCGGATTGAGGCCGTGGTAGACTTCCCAGTAGTCGTCCATGCCGTCGTTGTCGGTATCGGAGCTGACCGGGCTCGTGGAGACGTATTCATTAGCGGGGATGCGGCGAGGACCGACGCCGGCCTCGAAGAGAGCCATCGTCGAAGGCCTGCGCATGTAGCCGGTCGAGTGCTGGACGCCCCAGACGTCCCAGATGCTGTCGCACGGCGCGAAGTAGCCGAGAGCCTTGAAGTCGTACTCTGCCGGAGCGAAGCGCTTGATGGCGGTGCCGACGTGCTCAACCAGGTTCGAGACCTGGACGCCGTCGACGATGACGGGGTTGCCCTCGTCGTCGAACACTCCCTCGAGAGTCCAGTAGGTGGTGGTGGTCTCGGAATCCTTGTAGTAGAGGTTCTCGTCGGTGACAAAGTTCGCGGCGATGGCGGAGTTCGTCACGGCCTTGAACATGTCGGCGGCGTAGAAGTAGTTGTGGACGATGAAGTCCGTGTTGTTCGTAGGCGCGGCGGAGAGCGACGTCGTGGCGGCGGCGCCGGTCCAGATGATGGCGCGGCCCATGAGAGGCGTTTCAACATCGTCGTAGCGCCAGCAGCGGACGGCCTGCGTCAGGTATTCCTGGAAGTTTTCGAGGCCGTCGCGGTCGAAGTCGAAATCGCGGACCGTGCCGGTGCCCGGGTGCTTGGAGTTGACCGCAGTGCAGGCGTCGAACGCGTCGGAGGCATCCATGCCGCCGGCGATATACGGGCCGTTGGCGGAGACGGTGAGGCTCGGGAAGCCGTCGGCGATCTTGAGCTCGTCGGTGTAGACGAAGTTCTCGCGCGGGTCGTAGAGCGAGCCGTCGGCGTTGAGGCGAGTGCCGGCGAACTGGCGTTCCCAGCCGTCGGGCAGGCCGTCGGAATCGGTATCGGAGGAGCCCGGGTTCATGCCGCCACCGCGGAAGCAGAAGCTCGAGTGGTCGTCGGTGATGGAACCGTAGATGAACATCGAGCCGCCTTCAGTGCCGTCGAGGACGCCGTCGCCGTCCGTATCGCCGTTGCGCGGATCGGTCGGGAGGAACTTGTTCCACCAGCCGGTCCTCGCGCCGGGGAGGTGCGAGTAGATGGTGTCGACGCCGGAGTAGGCGTAGGAGGAATCGCTGCCGGCGTATTCGGCCGCGAGGTCGAGGCCGTCGGCGAAGTGGTCGTTGTGCTCGACCGCGTCGTAGCGTCCTTCAAGCGGGTTCTTGGAGCCGTATGGGATGACGGGGTTGAAGTCGGTGTAGAGTTCCCAGCCGTCCGGCACGCCGTCGGCGTCGGTGTCGGCGCCGTGTATCGTCTGCGCGTAGGCGTTCGAGGAGTTGCCGTAGGTCTTGCCCGAGAACGGAACGTTCGGGTTGGTGGTGCCGTTGTAGAGCCTCAGGAGGACGGTGTTGTTCTTCGAAGCCTTGCGGAGGTTGGCGCCGCCCGTGTACTTGTAGAGGAGGTATTCATCGCGGGAGGTGAACGCCTTGGTGTGGGTGTGGAGGCCGCCCTTGTTGATCGGGTCGTTGACCCTCCAGCGCGCCGTGACATGGCTGCCCGAACCGTTGTTCATGATGGACACGGCGGTGCGCGGGTCGAAGCCGAGGAACCAGTAGACCTGCTCGTGGACGAGACGGATGGAGTCGTCGTAGGCGATCTCGGCGTCTTCGGGCAGGATCACCTCGACGGGCTTGAGAGCGTTGTTGTCGCTATCGAGGCTGTAGGAGGTGGCGGGGATCTTGTCGCCATTGAACGTGCGGAAGCACGCATTGAGCGAGGAATGGGACGGCAGGAGCGCGCCCATGAAGGTCTTCGGGCGGGTGCCGAAGCCGTAGCGCGCAGAGTAGACGTCGTAGTCGGCGGTGAGGTAGTAGTTCGTGGTGGCCTCGTTGACGGGGATGATGACGACGCAGGCGCCGGGGATCATGTAATTGCCGGCGAACTGGATGAGGTTCTGCGCGTAGGCCATGTAGTCGTTGTCCGGGTTGACCTCACCGTTCGGGTAGGAGAGCGGGTTGAGGCCGAAGGTAAGCTCCCAGCCGTCGGCCATGCCGTCGCCGTCCGTATCGCAATTGAAGGGGCTGGTGCCGATGAGGTATTCCTCGTAGTCGGTGAGGCCGTCGTTATCGGTATCGCGGGTGATGCGGCCGCCGTTGACGAGCGGATCGTATGCTTCGGCGATCGCGTCGGAAGAGATTTCCTCCGGGCTTTCGAGGTCGTCGAGGTTGAGGCGCTTGCCGGTGATGCGGCCCTGCCACTTGCCGCCCTCTTCGTTCGGGTAGCCGACGTGCGCGCCGTACCAGATCCAGTATTCATAGCCGTCGGGGAGGCTGTCGCCGTCGGTATCGGCCTTGACGGGATCGGTGGGACGCTCCGGCGACCAGCCGCCCTCGCCGGCGTTGAACGCGGCGAGGTCTTCCGTCGCGAGCGCGAGGACGTCCGTCGTGGAAATGACGGTGCCTTCGTCGTCGGTCACGCTTATGCCGGAGTAGAAGAGGTTGGTGATCGCCGCGACGGTCATATTCTTGAGCTCGGCGGTCGTCTTGAGGCCCTTCCACTCCATGTAGGCGGCCATTTCATAGGGCGTGTAGTCGACGTCCGGAGTGGAGCCGTCTGGGTTGAGGTAGCCTGCGTTGAGGCCGAGGCCGAAGCCGCGGACTTCGTAGTAGGCGTTGAACGCGCCGCCCTCGTTGGCCCAGCTGTCGGCGATGCCGGGATTGAAGCCGTTGCCGGAGATTTCATTGAACGGCAGGAAGTCGTTGTCGGCATTGGCGTCGGCGAGGTTGGCGATGTCGGCCGTGCCGTCGAACGTGATGCCGAAGTTGTAGTCGAGGAGGCTGCGGTCGGGGATGCCGTCCTGGTTGATGTCGCCGCAGTTGTCGAGCGGACGCCATTCCTTGGAGAAGATGGCGTCGACGATGGTCTGGCCGTAGACGCCGTCCTCGCCGGCGGAAGTCGGCAGGTCGACGTAAGGCGTCCTGAGGGCGCTGCCTTCAGGCCAGATGGTGGAGCCGAGGAGCGCGATCGAGCCCGCGGCGCCATCGTCGCCGGCGGACTTGGCGACGTATGCGTAGAGGTAGGAGTCGCGATTCTTGTCGGCATAGACGAAGCCGGTCGCGAGGTCCGGGGTGTCCTTGGAGCCGTAGCCGTAGGCGTTGACGGGCCAGTCGCGGCGGACGGAGCCCGCGGCGTTGAGCTGGCCGTTGTCGACGTCGCCCACCTTGTAGCCCCACGCGTAGAGCGGAACTTCATGGGCGCTGCCGGCGTTCCAGTAGAGCGAGAAGTTCTCGGCGCGGTTGTAGTTGGCCGTGGTCCAAACATGGCCCTGGCCGATGCCCTTCTGCGACGTATAGCGCGAGGAGAGCGAGAGCGAACCGCCCGAAGGCCCGACCGCGGTCGTCACGAGCGTCTTCTCCGGCGGAATGGTGAAGTGCCATTCGTAGAACACCGAACCGCCGTCCGCATCGGAAATCGTGAGAAGGAGATCGACGTCGCCCGAAGAGTTGAACTGCGGGGTGAAGGATTCGCTGGAGAGCGAGGAGACGGTCTTGGAGCCGTCGGCGGCGTTGTCGCAGCCGGACCACTTGATCGTGAAGCCCTTGGCGATATCGCCGTTCACGTCGTCGTCGATGTACCACGTGATGGTGCGGACCGTGGTCCAGCGGTTCGTGGATTCGTTCGGGAGCGGGGAGACGCGGGTCTCGGGCTCGACGTTGGCCACGGTGACGCTGGCGGCGCCTGCGGCGTAATATTCGTTCGCGGGCTCGCCGCTCGTCGGGAGGGTCGTGGTGCTGAGCACCTGGGCCGTCACGGCGAAGCGGGCGTTGCGTGCGCCGTCAAGCGTGTCGGGGTCGATCGGGAGGCTGATCGTGCCGGCGTTGGAGACGGTGAAGTCGTAATAGTAGATCGGCGTGCCGGAGGCGTCTTCCTCGGAAGACTCGATCACGGTGGAGCTGGCCTCGAGGCGCAGGCAGCCCTTGCCGGCCGTCTCGGTCGTGCGAGTGTTGGCGATGGTGACGCGCACGGCGAGAGGCTCGCTCAGGAGCGGATCGTAGTAGCCGAGCGAAACGTCGACCGTGCCGGGCGTGGCGGCGTTCTCGTCGAGCATGCGCGGAGCGGTCACGGTGATCGCGGGCGAGCTGATCGCCACCGCGCTCACGGTGTAGGTCGTCTCCGCCCAGTCGTCCATGTCCTTGTCCTTGTATTGGAGGACGATGCGGTAAGTGCCGGCCTGGACGAATTTGACTCTATACTCGGTGTCGGACGAGGTGTTCGGGTTGCCGCGCAGTTCCTTCGTCTCGATGCGCTGGTCGCCGAACCACGTGGTCCACTTGACGTAGAACGCGTCGTTGCCATCGGCGACGAGGTCGTAGGACTTGGAGCTGCCGGCGTCGGTGATCACCGCCTTGAAGACGTGCTCCGTCTCGCCGCGCGGATACTGGTTCGGGAACGTGTAGCCGTCGAATTCCGCTTCGAAGCCGTCCATCTCGACGCGGGTGACGACCGGCTCGACGTTGGTGACGCGGATGTTGAGGTAGTTGGCGGGGTCGTAGCCGGGCACGAGCTTCGTCTCGTCGTATTGCTGAGAATAGCAGAGGACGACTTCGAACTGGAGCTTGAGGCCCTTGCCGCCCGTGCCTTCGAGAAGCGAGAGGGATTCATCGACCGTATACTGGTTCTTGCCGATCGGGATGCCGATCGTCTCCGTGGGGTCGGTGTCTTCGCAGACGACGAAGTCGGCGTCGAACATCGCGGCCTTGGCGTTGGAGCCGGCCTTCAAGAAGGCGTAGATGGTCTTGCCTTCGATGTTGGGCTCGGAGAGTTCGATGTTGAACTCCATCTCGTCGCCTTCGCTGAAGGTGGTCTGGCCGTCGGTGGTGGTGATGCTGACGGTGGAGGCCGCGTCGATGAGCGCGTAGAAAGTCTTGATTTCGCTCTGGTTGCCGCTGACGGGCGAGACGATGTAGAACTGGGAGACGTAGGCGTTTTCGGAGGCGGAGGGGTACCAGATTTCAGGGAGCTCCGAAGAGAGGGTGCCCGTCTCGGTGTCGAGCTTGTAGAGGACGCCGCGCGCGCCGACGCCGTAGACGCCGGCGATCTGGGTCCAGGTCTTGTCCTTGGAGGAGCGCTTGTAGAAGATGGTGTAGCCTGCGGCGCGATCGGTCTCGTCGGCATACGTATCGGAGACGACGATCGTCATCGGGGCGGCGTTTTCTTCGCCGTTCGTCGTGTAGAAGGGAGTGGATTCGCTGGAGCCGGTCCAGGAATCGATGCGCGGGGTGGCGGAGGCGTTGTCTTCGCCGGAGGTGGCCGCGTCGACGGTCTCGATGTTCACGAGAGCGCTTTCATTGTCCGCGGGGTCGAAGATGGCCTCGGCGTCGGCCACGGTGCCGGAAGAGACGCCCGTGATGGCGACGGAGAGCTTTATGGTGTGGTCTGCGCCGATCGTGTGCTCGTCGCTGCGGAGGGCGTAGACGTAGATCGAATCCGTCGCGACGAGGCTGCCGGCCGGGATCGTGACCGTGACAGTGTCGGCGGTGGTGGGCAGGGTGTTCGCCTTGGTGGAGAAACGCATGTAGGAGGACCAGGGTTCCGTCGTCGACGCATCCGTGAACTCGGGGGCGTTGAGCGTCACGGAGAGGTCGGCGGGATAAGTCTGGTCGATGGCGACGGTGAGGGTCGCGGCCTGGTTGGCCGGGGTGCTCGTCGCGTAGAGCGTTTCCGTGGAGGATGTCACGGAGAGCGTCGGCGGCTTGGGATAGATGCAACGGACGGGGACGGTGAGGATGTCGTCCGTCATCTTTTCGCCGCTCGTATCATACTTGAAGCCGTCGGCCCACGGGGACATGTAGAGGTTGGCGGTGCCGCCCTCGGCGATGCCGCGGATTTCGAAGAGGCCCGTGTTGGCCGGGTCGGCGTTCGCTTCGATAACGACAGTGGCGACGGAGACGGGCGTCTTCACGCCGGAGTCGTCAAGCTCGATTTCGACCGTGCGGGTCCTCGCAGCCGTGGCGCCGTAGACCTTGACGGCGGCCTCGTTGTCGGACCAGACGTAGAACATGCGGTTCGTGCCGATCGTGGCGGTCGGGAGCGCGACGAGCTGCACCGTGGCGCTGCCGCTCTTGAGCTCCATGCGCGCGGCCTTCTCGTGCACTTCGCGCCAGCAACCGGCGTCGCTCTCCGTCGGGGAGACTTCCCATGTCTGGTTGAAGTCGACGCTCTTCACGAAAAAGCCCGTGCCGGTGGCGGGATCGAGAAACTGCATGGACTGGAGCGGCGCGTCGATTTCGTCGTCCGGCAGCCACTGGTTCATGATCATCGTGCGGGTGTCGTCGGTGATGAAGGCGAGATCGGCGACGTTGCCGTCGGCGTCCTTGAGCTGCCAGCGGTCGGTGCCGTAGAGCATCAACTTGGAGCCCTGGCCGGAGAAGCCGCCGGGCATCACGGTGCCCGTGTCGGTGACGGTCGCAAGACGCACGGGGTTCGCGAAGTCGCCGGGCATCACCTTGTAGGTGAAGAGGATGTCGGTGAAGTAGCTGCCCTTCATCGCGGGGAGACCCGCCATCTTCGCGCGGCGCAGTTCGCCAGAGACGTAGATGCCGAGTTCAGGCAGATACGCCAAGTCGAGCGTCTCAGAGTTCAAGCCCACGTGCTGCAAGCCCCAGCCGCTGCCGGCCGCGGGATTGTAGAGTCGCAGGATGAAATAGAAATCTTCGCCGTTGAGATACGGGTCGGACTTCGACTTCTCGTATGTGATGGCGTTGCCGCTTGCATCGCAAGGACGGACCTCCGCGATGTCGGCCGCCGTGGCGTGCACTGCCGCGCCGATCCCCAGCGCGAAAGCGAGCGTCTTCACTGCCTTCATTACTTGTTTCATGTGTTTTCCCCCATTAAATTTTTCTGGTTTTCTAGATTTCTACTTCTCCTCCGCCTCCTGCAGGATGCGCGCGCGGACTTTGGCCTGTGTTTCAAGGCGGATGGCCTGGAGCTTTTCGAGCGCGGCCTTGTGCTGCGCCTGGAGCTCGGCGACGGCGGTCTCGTCGCCCTCCGCCTTGGCCGCGTCGAGGCGCTGCTTGAGCCGGGCCGCGTCGGCGAACGCGTCGTTCGTCTTCTCTTCCTGCTCCTTGAGTTCGCGGATGTAGCTCTCGTCGTGCATGCGTTCGTAGAGTTCGGTCTTCGACTCGCCGTTGACCATCAACGGTCCGTCGTCCTTCTCCGTTCCGAAGACGATGACGAACACCGCCACGAGCGCGACGAGCGCGAGCGCGACAGCCGAGATCACTATCAAAAAGGTTTTTTTGCTCATGACGGCAAGTGTTTATTCGTTGGTGTAGATGGAATTGGGCTTGAGGGTTTCGACTTCATACGGCGCGGTGCGCGCGTCGATGGACCACTGGAAATACATCGAGCCCGTGTCGCCGGCGGATTCCGGATGGGCCTTGTCCCAGTAGTACCACGCTTCGTTTTTCGCGGGATCCATGAGTTCGATCGTCGCCTGGAAGTTTTCGTCGAAGGAGTCCTGGGCGAACGTGAAATACCTGAGCGGCACCCAGCTCGCGAGGTCCCAGCCGGACGTGGCGAGGTTCTTCTTGGCCATGAGCTTGAATGTGGCGTCGTCGTCGAGGCGGGCGAAGGTGTCGGCGTCGCTGCCCTGGAGAGTGTATGGCGCCCAGGCGGTCAGGCCGCGCAATTGCGTGGCCGCGTTCTCGTTGCGGTTCGTGATGTAGAGGCAGAGGGAGTAGCGGACGTTGTCGTGCGTGACGGTGGCGCCGGTCTGCTGGTTGACGTAGGAGATCGAGACGGGCGTCGGGGAGGCGGCAGGGCCGCCCGCGAGCGCGAGGCCTTCGAACGTCGGGCACATGTCGAGCCAATACATCGTCGTCAAATCGAGGTTGGTGACGACGTTGCCCTGGAGGGTCATGAAATCGGCGAGGTATATGGCGTCCTCGTCGGCCTCGGGCCATGCGTTGCCGAAGGCGTCCTTGCCTCGGTTGAGCCAGTTGATGATGGCGTCCTTGTAGCGGTTATTGTCGTCGACGCCGTATTCGCGGAGCGTTGAATTGGGCTGGGCGCGCGCGGTGATCGTCACGTTGTTCGAGACGCCTGCGCCGACCCCCGGGAGCACGTATTCCCTCGTGCCGGAACCGGCGACGGGCGCAATCGCGCTCTGGCCTTCGAACGACACGGGCGTCGCGAGTTCATACCACGGGCCGACGCGGTATGTGATGTTGGTGCCCATCTGCGAGCCCTTCTGGATGATGATGACGCGGCTTTCCGCCGTGAACTCGCCAGTGTCGTCGACCTGCCAGATGTTGCCGCCTTCGAGGTTCGAGTAGATGATCATGCTCGTGCCGTTCGGCGTCGGGTGGTCGGGGTTGATATACTGGCCTTCGTTGATGCGGCCGGGTGTCTTCTTCATATAAGGCGACCAGTTGAGCTGCGCCGAGCCGTTTTCGTTCGTGACGCCGACGGAGTTCTCCACGCCCTCCTGGTCGAACGCCGTCCAGAGGAACTCCGCCGCCTTGAGGCGCCCGTTGAGACGCTCGACGAGGTTCGTCGGGTCGTACGTGTGGTCGTCGGCCGCGGTCGCGAACATGTTCGTGCCCATGAACACCACCTGGTGTTCGACGATCTTGCTCGGACGCACGAGCTGCACGCCCACGGGGATGACGGGCGAGAGAAGGCCGGAGTCGAGGAACGCTTCGTAATCCACGACTTCCCAATCCCAGATCGCGTCGAGAGTGCCGTCGGATTTCTTCAGGTCGCCGTCCGTGACGGCGTGCTTGTTGGCGATGACGCGGAACGTCATGTTCGAAGCGACGTTGAGCGATTTCCTGCCGCTGGGCTGGCCTTCGCCGGAGCCGAAGGTGGCGATCGTGTTCGTGTAGACGAGGCCGGAGCCGAGCTGCGCGTTGAGCATCTGGACCTTCCAGCCGGTGAGGTCGGCCTCCTGAGGCGCGGCGATTTCGACAAACTGGTTGTAGCGGTCCACGTCCTGCCACTTCGCGTTGTATGCGCCGAAGACGTTCGCTTCGTTGATCCACGCCCAGCCGTAGGGGACGGCGTCGATGATGTTGTATGCGGACCACGCGCCGCCGGAGCCGAAGTCGCCGTTGTAATCGACGGGGCTGTACCACTCCGGCTCGGTCCAGTCGATGGAGGAGAGGCGGTTCGTGACGGGGTCTGTGTAGCCCTTCTGGTAGTAGACGACTTCGAGGGTGTACTGGATGGTCGTGTTCTTGAGGGAGAGCGGCACGACGGCGTCCTTGGCGGTGATGTAGCTGGAGCGGTAGAAGAGGTTTGTGCCGGAGGCGGAGGCGAGGCGCGCGGTCTTCGCGGCGCGGTTGGTGCCCCAGTTCTCGTAGCCCCAGGGATCGACGCCCTCGAACCAGTGCAGGTAGACCTGCGGCGTGCGGTTGAAGTCGATTTCGTCGCCGAGCTGCGCGGCGTAGATCTGGCACTGGACGCCCCAGTCTTCGCCGCAGATGGGCTGCTCCGCTTTGGAAGGAACGCCGTCGATGCGGCCCGTCGTGTTGAGGTCGCTGCGGAATACGCCGACGTTGCGGAAGCCGATGCGCGCGCGAATCGCCTCGGAGACGACTACTTCGTCGAGGAGGACGCGCACGGGATGCGCATAGCCGCCTTCGATCGTGCCGCCGTCGTCCACCCCGTCCACGCCGGCGACCGCCAGGCGGAAGGCGTTGTAGGATTCCGAGGGGTTGGTCTTGTAGGAATACAGCGTGGAGAAGGTCTTGTTGGAGACGGCGAACGTCTGGAGCTCCTTCCACGCCGCCTCGTTGCCCGGGTTCGTGGTGCCGTAGAGGACGACCTGCGCCGGCTGGCGGGAGGAAGTCTCGTAGCGGCGGGCGCGGAATGCGATTTCGCCTACGACGTTCGTGCCAAAGAGCGGAGTCTGCACGTAGGGGGCGTGCGGCGCGTAGATGTCGCTCGTCAAATTGGGGTCGATATCCTCCTCGATGGAGTTGTTGAGCGCGAGCGAAAGGCCGGTCTTCTGCTTCGAGACGTCGGGCAGATACATCTTCCCTTCCGCGTCCGTCGCCTCGCCGATGGAACGGACGTTCCAGCCGGTCCAGCACGCGTCGTCGATTTCCGGCTCGTCGCGGCAGTAGATTTCCGTTATGTAGATGTCGCCAAACGCGCTTTCGTTCGTGGACTTCTGGATTGTATCGACGATGTCCGGATCCATGACGACGCGGAACATGCCGTTGACGCCGTGGAGGCCGAGGTATACGCCGCGCGTGCCGGAAGCGCGGTCTTCCGCGCTGACCCCGGCGAAGGAGAAGTTCGTCACTGTCGTCCACTTGGCGGAGGAGATGGCGCCGTAGCTTACGTTGGTGGCGATCTGGACGAGGAGGTTGACGTTCTCCTGGGCGTCTTCATACTTGAAGGAGAGCATGCCGAGGCCCTTGGTGCGGCCGAATTCGCCGTCGAAGAGCGGCGAACGTATGCCGCAGTCGGAGCCGGAGAGAGTGCGGCGGGCGGAGAGCAGGAGCCGGTGGTCGAGGATCCAGCCGGAGTAGAAGATGAAGTTCGTCTGGGCGTAGATGTCGTCTGGGTTGACCCAGGCCGGGTCGTGCATCAAGGGGCGCATTTCCGTCTCGTCGGCGTAGTCGGCGCCGCGCCACTGCGAGAGGCTCACGTCGTCGAGGATGACGCCGTTCTTCGAGTTGCCGGAGACTTTGAGGCGGAGCGAGCAGTCTTCGAGCGTGCGCATCTGGACGTTGTACGTGCTCGTAGCGCCGGAGAGAGTGCCGTAGCCGGAGACGGTGCAGTTCGTTATGACGGTCCAGTTGTCGGAAGTGCCGGCGGCGGCGGTGTAGAGCGAGAGCGTCTGCACGGGCGCCGCCTTGGCGCGGATGCCCCATTCGTATTGCGACGTAGACGAGCGGAACATCTCCATGCGGGACTTGTCGAGCGTCCAGCGGCGCGCGAGGTCGTTCGCCGCGGCCGTGGTGCCGGAGTATGTCCAGTTGGGCGCGCCCGGGAAGGCGACCTCCTTGTAGGCGATCTGGCCGAGCGAGCCTGCGGAGAGCGTCGTGCTCGTCGGCGGCACGTTGCCCTCGTGCCAGCACGGGTTCGTGAAGTAGGCCGGGCAATTGGCGCTCTCGACGCCGAACGAGCCGCATGTGAGGCCGTGCGGTGTCGCGTCGCGGTATGTCATCAGGAAGTATCCCTTGCCGGACGCGTTGTCCGTCGTGTCCGTCGCCGACTGGGAGACGACGCCCGTGCACGCGCGGTGTATGCCGCTCGACGTCGCGCTCTGCTCGCCGCAGCCGACCGTGACCCAGACGTTCGTCGTAGCCGTTCTGCCGGTCGTCACCACCGAGTTCGAGCAGCTGATGAACATCGGCAGGTAGGCTGTATCCGTGGAGCTCGTCGAGAGAGGCATCTTGAACGTGCTGTTCGTGACGCAGGCGAGGAGAGTGGGGAGGATGGCGTCTTCGTCTTCGTCGTATGCCCAGCGGTAGAGCGAGAACACCTTGCTCTGGTCGGCGGAGTTGTACGCGGCGGCGTTGCCGAGGCCGCTCGTCGCGTTGCCGCCGCGCTGCGTCATGCGGAATTCATACGCGCCCTGGTCTTCCTGGTAGTTGGCGAAGAGCGAGAGCGTGGCCGCGCCGCGGAAGTCGGCGTTCGAATTGCGGTCGTATGCGGCCTTGACGACGAACGTGTAGTTTTCGAGGTCGGAGGGGGTGAGGATCTTCCACGTCGAGGCGTCCTCGAATGCGATCGACTGGCCGATGCGCGCCGAGAAGGTGACGGTGTCGACGCCGCGCGGCGAGCCCGTCTTCTTCACATACTGCACGAGGCCCTGGCCCTCGCCCGCGAGCTGCATCGCGCCGCCCGAGTCCTCCACCATGTAGCGGCCGTAGACGTAGGCCGCGTTCTGCGCGGACCAGCCGTTCGGCGTCGTTATGTCCGGGTATTCCCGGTAGAACGTCTCCTGGACGTCGAGCCCGGAGGAGTATTCGAATTTCTCCGTCCAGTTCTTGTTCGTCGCGGTCATTGAATCCCAGCCCGAGAAATCGAGCATCCACGACTTCGCCTCGGGCGAGGCGCCGCTCTTCGAACCGTCGGCGTCGGTATACGCGCCGGTGAAGTAGGAGTTGTGGGCGTCGTTCCAGTAGTTGAAATTCTGGTAGTCGGCATGGACGACGCTGAGCGCGCGGGTGGCGTCTTCGATCTGGAAGAGGAGGTAGCCCGTAGTGTCGTCGATTTCAAGCGTCCCCCAGACGTCCTCGTCGGAGCCGATCATATTGCCGGTGAGGGGGATCGTGGTGTCGGTCTCGGCCCAGTACCAGAGGTTCGTCGTGCGCTGCCAGGAGGAAGCCTCGATGCCGGTTTCTTCGTCGGTCGCGGTGACGTAGTCGAGCGTGACGGGGCGGATGCGGAAGAGCATCTTGCCGGAAGCGCCGGCCTTTGTCTGGTACGCGCCGCGCCACATGTCGACGCCGGTAAGCTCCATCGGGATTGCGTTCGTGACGCCGTTCAAGATCGTCTCGAGCACCATGCTTTCATATTCGCTCTTCGATTCGCGCAGGCGGATGAACCAGTCGGTGCCGAGAGTGTCAAGCGTGGCGGAGGACTTGCAGGCGTTCGTCACCGTGCCCGCTTCTTCGGTGTATGAGCCGACGCCGAGGCCCGTGCCGGAGTAGTCGACGTAGGTGTAGAACGGCGCGTTGAGCGTAGTCTCGTACCAAAACTCGATATCGCCCGGCGAGTCGGCGGGGAGCGAGAGCGGCACGCCGGCCTTGAGCGTGTCGCGCGCGAGGCCCGTTTCCTTCCAGTCGCTCGCGGCCTGGTTGGCGTAGCGCCAGCGGTAGTGGAGGGTCGCCGCGGAGATGAACTTGGATTCGTCGACTTCCGCCGCCGGATTCGTCCTGAACGTCGCCTGCGCGGCGCCGTAGATTGCATCGCCCACCGCCGGGAACTTGGGCGTGAACGCCCCTTCCCAACCGAGCACCTGGTGGCCGCCGCGCGTCTGGTCGAGCCCCGCGCCGAGCGGCGCCAAGTCTGCGCGCATCGCCGGATACGAGACTTCGATGTTGTCGACGAGGATGAGGCCCGTCGTGTCCGTATCACCGGTGACGGCCGACGTCCGGCGCAGCCTGAAGCGGCACGGCGCGGCCGTGTCGACCGTCGCATAGACGCGGTAGAAATTGGAATACGAAGCGCCCGTCGACTCCGCAAGCGCGAGTTCGTTCGTCGTGAAGGCCTCTGCAAACGTCTTGGAATCGCTCTTGAGGACCGTCATCTCAACCGGCTTCCAGTTCGCGAACGCCCAGCGGTTCGTCTTGCCGGGGACGATCGTCACTTCCAGCGTGTCGGGGTCGACTATCGACGTCGGCGCGAGCACCTCGTGCACGTTCTCGTTGCTCGGTATCGCGCCTTCGACCACCTCGCCGCCGGCGTCGATTACATCCGTCGCGACTTCGAGGACGAGCGTATAGCCCGCGCCATCCTCCGACGTCCAGCCGTTCACAGCGTCGAAGTAAATCGTGCCGATTCCGTTCGTGTAGCAAGGCGAATAGATGGCCGCGTTCTCCACGTTGCGCATGAGCAGGTGCGCGCTCTCCGACTGCAACCCCTTCGCAGTTATCGACGCCGACGAGAATGCCAACCCCGTCGATGACCACGGGAGGAAGTTCTTTGTTTCTGCCATCACCATGTCGGCAGGATACGTATTGCCGATACGCACATCGGAGAGTTCCCAAATCTCGGTGGCGCCGCAGAGTTCGTCGATGGCGTTAGTGCTGCTGAAAATGTGATGGGAGTAGGCCGGGGAGTTGGGCCAGTTATTGAAGCCGTCGATGGCGCCGTCGTGCGTCCAGTATGTATTGTAGAGGGCGGGGTCGGTCCTGTAATATCCCTGGCCTGTCGCCTCGCCATCGTCGTTTGCGAGGAGGAGGCGTCCGGAAAGCGTAGCCGACCCCGCTCCGCCCGCGAGGCTCGAATACGGGCTCGAGATTTTGATGAGGAGCACGACCTCGGTCGCGAGAGCGCCCCAGTTGCGGTATTCGCCTTCTCCGGCATCTGCCTTGAAGACGAGCGTGTAGCGGCCGTCTTCCGTCGGCATGACGCCGCGCTCGTAGACGTTGCCTGTCGAGTCTACAACATACCAGTATGAAGGCGCGCCGTAGAGCGGCTCTCCGGCGTAGACCGCCGGCGACGCCTCGCCTTTCGACCACGAGGTCTTGGAGACGGAAGGATAGACGAGCCAGCGGTTGCGGATCGTGAGGCCTTCGGACGTCATCTTCTTGCCGAATGTGTAGCCGGCCGTGGCCGCGCCGTCGTACGAGCCGCCCGCGACCGCCGCCTGAGCGTAGTCGGCCACGATCCACGCCTCGTCCACCGCCCCGAATTTGATGCGGAATTCATCATACGCGCCTTGAAGCGACATCTGATTGCCGCTCGCGTTGTTGCCGAAGCTGAGGCTGAATGCCGGATCGCCGACGAGGACCCCCGTCGAGACTGTGTTCGTCGTCGCGAAGACCACCCCGCCGGGCTCGAGGCCGTATACCCTCGTCTCGGTGCCGTCGTAGACTACCGTGAGGTACGTCCAGAATGTATTATTTATGAGCAGCTGCGTGGAGACTTGCGCCGTCGTCGCGTCGCTGCCGTTCGCGCGGGCTATGATGCTCGTGCGCGGGCTCGTGAGTTCGACTTCCCACGTGCCGTTGCCGCGCGCCGTGTAGCTGTTCTTCGCCGAGACGATGCGCGGCGACTGCGCGTAGTTGTAAAACTTGACCCAGCCCGAAAACGTGAACGAGCCCTTTAAATCGGGAATGGTGGAGCGCTCGATGTTGAGATAAGGCCCGTTCATCGAGGTGTTGGGATACGACATGTTGACGCGGCCATTGCCGAACACCGCACCCGTCGAAACCATCTGCGAAATCGTCACATTCGCGTCGCTGCTCGTGTTGTTCGGGGTCGCAGTCATGCCGTGGCCCGTCGAGTCGGCGTTCTTTACGGAGGCGGCCGTCGCGGCCGTCGCGTATTCCTGGAAGTGCCATACACCGGCATACGCGCTCCAGACTTCCGCAGGATCGTTCTCTTCGTATTCGACGCCTTCGAGCGCGCCCCAGTTCATCGTGATGTGCTCGCCGTCGGCGTATTTCGGCACTTTCACCCAGATCAGCGTCTCGCCGTCTTCGTTCCAGCCGCCATCGACTTCGTGCGGGATTAAATTGCCTTCCGCGTCCGCGAAGCGCAATTCCGCGCCGTCCTCGCCCGCATCGCGGTAGTGGAACCCGGCGGGGGTGTTCTCCGCGATCTTGACGAGCATCGGGAAATTGGCGACCGCCGCGCCGGTGTAGGAGATGTCGATCCTCGCATGGTAGGCGAAGATGTCGGAGAACGTCGTCTCGGTGTCCGCTTCCCAGATTTCGAATTCCGTCTCGGGATTGGACGCGGGGAGTTTGTAGTTTTCGTTCTCTTGGATTTCGGCGACGACGCGGTATGTGCCGGGCTCGACGGGGGCGGCATCGAGCAGCGTCGTGCCCGAGTAGTAGCGGTAGACGACGGTGCCTTCCGCTTCAGAGACCTGCGGCGTCGTTACGAGATCGGGCTTGACGGTGGGCACGCCGACCTGCCAGCCATCCTGGAAGAAGGAGACGACTTCGAGCGTCGGCGCTTCGATTTTCCAGTTGCATGTGACGGCGGCCGAAGTGCCGTCGGTCCACGTGACGCCAGTCTTCGGCGTCGCGGTGAAGGAGTAGGAGCCAACCTTGGTCGCGGAGATTTCGCCCGTTACATCGAAGAAATTGGCGTCGTATTCCCAGTATGTCTGCTCGACGGCGACGCCCGAGGCGTCGGTAGTATAGAGGAGAGAACCGTCGACAGGCTTGACGAGGGGCGTCGTCGTAATGGCCTCGACGCGGATGATGACGCAGCCGGAGCCGCCGGCTCCGCCCGGGCCGTTCTGCTTGCCGCCGCCGCCGCCGGAACCCGTGCCGGCCGCGCCGGCCGTCGCATCGGCCTCGCTGCCGCCGCCAGCGCCGCCGAGACCGGAGCCGCCCGCGCCGCCAGTGCCAGTACGCGAACCACCGCCGCCGCCAGCGCCAAAGTATTCCACCGTGCCCGTGATGTCGACTGCAAGCGCATCGCCGCCCGAGCCGCCGACGTTGGTCGCCGTCGTCGGACCGCCTGCGCCGCCCGCGCCGCCGCCGCCGCCGCCTGCACGTGCATGGAGACCGGCGCCGCCGTCATAACCTGCCGTGCCCTTGCCGCCGACGTGGGTCGCAGAAGTGGAATACGCCGAGCCGCCGCCGCCTGATGCGCCAGAACGGCCTGTGCCCGTCGCCGATGTTCCGAGCGTAACGCCGCCGCCGCCGCCGCCGAGTGCGTAGATTACCTCAGCGCCGGTCGTGGCGTTTGTGATGGCGGTCGGGCTACCGTCGGCGCCCTCTTGCAGCGTCGTGCCGCCTACAGCGCCGCCCGCGCCGATGTAGATGTTGTAGGTGCCGCCGTTGAGGATGACGTCCGAAACGTCCTTCACCTCGCCTGCGCCGCCGCCGCCCGCGCCGCCGCGAGCAGTGCCGTTGTTGGCCGGGCTTGCGCCCGCGCCGCCGCCGCCGACCGCCAAGATGCGCGCCTTGATCGCGCCTGTCACTACGAACGGCGCCGATTCCGTGAAGCGGTAGTAAAATGCCGAGTCGCTGCCGGCGACCGGCTGCGGCTTCTCGGCCGCCGTCACCGTATAGCGCACTACGAAAATGCCAGAGCCGCCCGAGCCGCTGCGGCGGTATGCGTTGCGTCCGCCGCCGCCGCCGCCGGAGCCCGTGCCGTCGCGTCCGGGCTGGCCCGCCTGGTTGCCATTGCCGCTGTCGCCATACGTATCGGAGGAGTCGCCGCCGCCGTATGCGACGTTGGCATCGGCCGAGCCGCCCGCGCCGCCCTTCGCGTAGACGACGCTCTCTCCCGTGATGTCAAGCTCTATGCCGGCGCCGCCTGCGGCGCCCTTCGTGCTCGTCGCACCGGAAGCGCCCGCCGAAAGCGCACCGCCGCCGCCGCCACCGATGTTGTTGCCGTAGCCCTGCGAACCTGCATTGCCAAGACCTGGCGCCGTCTGCGTCGCCGCACCGGGGACGCGGTATGTCGTGCCCGTCGCGCCAGAGGCGCCGCCGCCAGAGCCGCCTGCGCGGCCGGGGCTCGATTGCGTTCCGTTGCCGCCCGCGTAACTGCCGCCGCCGCCGCCGCCGTAGGCAAGGAGGAACTCCGCGCCGGTCGTCGTGTTCGTGACGGCCGTGTCGCCGCCGTTGTCGCCCCAGAGCGTGGCAGATTGCGACTCGCCGGTCGTCACAGCGCCGGAGTGGATCTTGCCTATGCCGCCCGCGCCGACGCGCACCGAGTATACGCCGGGCGCGAAAGCGACGCGGTTCGTGACGACGCCGCCAGCGCCGCCGCCGCCGCCGCAGTCCGCGCCGCCGGAGCCGCCGCCGCCCACGGCGAGGATGAGCGCCTCGCGCGGGAAGGAGTTGACGAGCGTGTGGACCGTGCTGGTGGAAGTGAAAATGTGGATGAAATCGGCGGAGCCGTCGCCATTGTCGATGATGCGTATTTCATCGCCGCCGCGCGCCGCTCCCCATGCGAGAATATCTGCCTCGCTCGCCGCGGAATACTCCGCGCGGGCAATAGACGGCACCAGCGCCGCGCCTAGCAACACCGGTATGAAAGCAAGGATTTTGGCCGCGCTCATTACGGCTCCCTCCCCTCTTTTTTCCGTTTTTTCATCCATAAAACAAACCGGAAGAAGCGACACCGCCCTTCCCCAGCATTTTAGCACTTGCAATTATAGCATTTTTTAGTGCTTCTAGGCAAGTGCTTTTTTTTGCCAAGGGGCGGAGGGGGCTTCGCCCCCCCGAACCCCAATGCCCAAGTAGGAAGCAGGGAGGAGATGCCCTAGCGGCAAGGAGGCGCGGC
>DFGB01000082.1:0-545 GCA_002371135.1 Verrucomicrobia bacterium UBA3761
ATCTTGCAGACGGCGCTCTTGGCGGCCTTGCGAAGCTGCGACTCGGGAATGCCGACGGCGTCGGGGAGCTTGCCGCCGAACTTGTTGATCGTGTCGACTTCATCCTGCGGAACGGAGGAGGAGCCGTGAAGGACGATCGGGAAGCCGGGGAGCTGCTTTTCGATGGCCTTGAGGACGTCGAAAGCGAGCGGCGGAGGGACGAGCTTGCCGGTCTTGGGGTCGCGCGTGCACTGCTCCGGCGTGAACTTGTAGGCGCCGTGCGAGGTGCCGATCGAAATAGCGAGCGAGTCGCAGCCGGTCTTCGAAACGAAGTCGACCACTTCCTCGGGCTTGGTGTAGTGGCTTTCGGCGGCGGAGACTTCATCCTCGACGCCGGCGAGAACGCCGAGCTCGGCCTCGACCGTCACGTAGTCCTTCTGCTTGTGAGCGTAGGCGACGACCTTCTTCGTGAGCTTCACGTTCTCCGCGTAGGGGAGGGAGGAGCCGTCGATCATCACGCTGGAGAAGCCGGAGTCGATGCAGCTCTTGCAGGTCTCGAAGCTGTC
>DFGB01000082.1:618-801 GCA_002371135.1 Verrucomicrobia bacterium UBA3761
CGTGGTCGAGGTGGAGGACGATCTGGGGTTTCTTGCAGCCGAGTTCTTTGGCGTATTCCACCGCGCCCTGGGCCATGTAGCGCAGAATGGTGGGGTTCGCATACTTGCGCGCACCCTTGGAAACCTGCATGATGACGGGGGAGTTGGTCTCGACTGCGGCCTGGACGATGGCCTGCATCTGCT
>DFGB01000082.1:852-24036 GCA_002371135.1 Verrucomicrobia bacterium UBA3761
TCTGCTCCATCGTGTTGAAGTTGAAAGCAGGGATCGCGTAGCCACCCTTGATGGCCTTGGCGAACATCTGCTTGGTGTTGACGAGTCCGAGCTCCTTGTAGCTGGTCTTTTTCATTATTTTTCGCTTGGTTTCCTGCGCGCTGCTATGTGGCCAGGACTCGCCAGGCGCAGAATAAGCGAACTCTGGTGGGCTATAGTGGATTCGGACCACTGACCTCTTCCATGTCAAGGAAGCGCTCTAACCAACTGAGCTAATAGCCCTCAAGTGGCGAATATTATACCATAAATGCCGCCGCCCGCGCAAGGGGGAAATTTGGGAAATTTTCGGCGGGCGAAAGAGCAGGGCAATGGCATTTATATTCCTTTAATTAACAGGCTGGTGGCTGATTGACCCGAAGTGGCACAGCTCCGAAGTCTCTGTGCCTCTGTGTTAAAAAACTATTGCATGGCAGTGTTTCCGATTTTCGATTATAAGTCGCGCACTCTTTTCGCGAGGGACGCTCGGGTCCGGGCAAATCCGTGTGCTAAATCGAAAAATCGAAAATCGAGGATTGGCAACATTTTCACAACCATCGGTCTTGATTCGACAGCTGTGACGCGTTCAAACGACAGCTCTCGCGGGACGAAGCGAGAGCTGTCAAACGCGATTTGACAGCTCTCGGATGGAGAGGTCACGGCCGCCGAAAAATTTTTTTTTCACGGTTTTTTCGCCGATTTGCCCCCGAGTTGCCATATATTAGTGGAGCGGCAATAAAATAACGTCGATTTCAACACAGAGGCACTCAAGATACAGAGGTTCCCGGGGTTTCCCCAAATTTTCACGAGTAGCCGAATAAACACACGCTTTTGTCTAAATGCAAAACATACTCGCCACAAATATGGGAAAACATCGATAATCTCCGTACCTTGAGCACCTCTGTGTTATTGTGCCGGCCAGAGTTTTTGTTAGTATTTTTTCGCAGAGACTTGAGAGACGCAGAGTGTGAAAAGTCCTGATAAACTCTGCGTTCTCAGCGTCTCTCAAGTCTCTGCGATAAATACTGGCCTTATTCATGTCCACCACAATAAATACCATTGCATGGCAGTGCATTTCGTCGATGCCCGAAAATCTGGCCCAAACTTGGCAGACTCGCCAGTCCCGCCCGTCCCTATTCCCTGTTTCCTCTTCGCGCCGCCTCTAGACGCTCACATGAAATTATGGTATAATAACGGTGTTTTGCAAGAAGGAACACACAAAACATGACTCTTCGCAAACTGCTTGAAGACAAGGCTGCGCGGTATTCCGGCCGCGCGGCGTTTACATGGAATGCCGACAAGGCGTGGCACACTCGCACATGGCGCGAGGTGCTCGCTCGCGTTCGCGACTACGCCGAAGGCTACGGAACAAGATTTTCACTCGAAAGCGGCAAGGACAATGCGGCGATCATCCTCGGCAATTCGCCGGACTGGATCGAGACGTATCTCGCGCTCGCAGGCTCCGGCGTGGCCGTCGTGCCGCTCGACCCGAAACTGCACGAGGAGGAAGTCCAATACATCCTCGACAACGCCGAAGTGACGGTGGTCACGACCGACAAGGCGCACTTGAGGATGATGATGTCGCTCGCGCCGTCGCTTTCGCATTTGCGCGCGATTGTCGTCACGGACGGTGTGATTTTCGAAGGGCAGAAAATCGGCGGCGTGCAGGTCGTGGGGCTGGAAAAACTGCGCATCTCCGGCGGCGGAGCGTGGTACGACGCCCACGAGCCGGCGGCCGACGACGTCGCTTCGATCATCTACACCTCCGGCACCACGGGCAAGCCCAAGGGCGCGATGCTCACGCACCGCAATTTCATCTCCGACGTCGAGGGCGCCATACAGACGTTCGACATCAACGTCGACGAGAACGACGCGCTCCTTGTCGTGCTGCCTCTTTTCCACGCCTTCAGTTTCACCGCGAATTTCGTGGTGTCGCTTTTTATCGGCGCGGAGCTGAAATTCGTGGAATCGCTGAGGACGGTCGGCCGCGACATAAAGCTTCTGCGCCCGACCGGCATCATGGCCGTGCCGCTTCTCGCCGAGAAGTTGCATGAGAAACTCGAAGACGGCATCAAGGCCTCGGCGCTCGCGTCCGCATTGCTGAAGATCGGGCTGCGCGGGCTCGTCTGGCACACGGTGCGCCTCAAACTCGGCGGACGCCTCCGCTTCATCATCACCGGCGGCGCGCCGTGTCCGCGGCACGTCCTCGAAGGTTTCAAGCGCATTCACGTGAAGTTCATCGAGGGCTACGGCCTTACCGAGTGCGCTCCCGTCGTGTCGGTGACGGACTACAATTCCAACCGCATCGGCACGATCGGCCGCCCGTGCAAGGGCATGGAAGTGCGCATCGCCGACAAGAACGAGTCCGGCGTGGGCGAATTGCAAGTCCGCGGCCCGAACGTCATGAAGGGCTACTTCCACAACGAGAAGGCGACGAAGGAGGCGTTCGACGGCGAGTGGTTTGCGACAGGCGACCTCGCTTCGATGGACGAGGAGGGCTATATCACCATCCGCGGACGCAAGAAGGCGCTCATCGTCAACCGCGAGGGCAAGAACATATACCCCGAGGAAGTAGAGAATGCCGTCTCCAAGGATCCTTGCGTGCAGGATATAATCGTAATCGGTTACACGCAGGGCGGCGTCCCTGGCGAGCGGGTCGGCGCGATTGTGTATCCCAACGAGGATTGGTTCGCCGCAGAGAACAACGGCGAGAAGCCGTCCTGGGACGAGATGGAGAAGGTCGTGGTCAAGCGAGTCCAGGAGAAGAGCGCGACTTTGGCCGACTACAAGCGCATACGCAAGGTATCCGTCTGGCACGAGCCGCTTCAGCGTACGTCGGTGGGCAAAGTGCGGCGCGTCGTCTACAAGGGCAAACTCGATGAGTAGGGCGGCATCATCGACGCGCAAACGAAACGCCGACGGCACGAGAGCTTCGCAAGAGGCGCTCGTGCTCGTTTATCTGGCGTGGCCGGAGGAGTGCTTCCGGGCCGATGCGAAGGACATGGCCTATCTCAAGGGGCTTGTCGGCTCGGGCGTGAAAACGAAGCGCGTTGAGAGCGAGGCTGCGTTCTTGAAGGCGCTTTCTTGCGCCACGCATGTGGTGACATGGCATTTCAAGCGCGAGTGGTATGCACTTGCGCCGCGGCTTGAAGTCCTTGCGACGCCGGCGGCCGGGCGCGAACTTGTCGAATGGCGCGCGGCTCCCGACGGCGTGGAAGTGCACTTTGGCGCGTTCCATGGCGCAATCATGGCCGAGAGCGTCGCGGCGTTCTGCCTCGCATGGGCGCGCGGCTTCTTTCGCAAGCCGCCCGCAACCGGCATGTGGCCGCGCGACTGGCTGGGCGGGCTTTGCTACACGCTCGACGGCACCAGGGCCGTCATCGCCGGCTATGGCAAGGTGGGCCGCGCAATCGGCGGGAAGCTCGCCCTCCTGGGCGTCGAGGTCCAGGGTTTCTCCCGTGCGAACCTCCGCGACCTGCCAAAGGCGGCGCGCTTCGCGGATTGGTTCATACTCGCGCTCCCGAGCGATACCGGGACGGACGATTTCCTCGACGCGAA
Organism: Verrucomicrobia bacterium UBA3761; assembly: GCA_002371135.1. Taxonomy (GTDB): domain Bacteria; phylum Verrucomicrobiota; class Kiritimatiellia; order RFP12; family UBA1067; genus UBA1067. Next base: position 4,426 of record DFGB01000082.1, read on the forward strand.
ACTCATCCGCAAACTGCCGCGCCGTTGCGTCGTCGTGAACGTCGGCCGCGGCAACGCGATCGACGAAGACGCTCTTTACGCCGCGCTCAAGGAAGGGCGCATCGCCGCCGCCTACCTCGACGTGTTCAAGAACGAGCCGACGGTGCTGAGCCCCAAGGCGACCTCGGCAGGACTTTGGTCTCGCAATACGGGCCCCTCTCCTCTCGTCCCCATGCCTCATTCGAGCGCGTTCGCTCCCCAGTATGTCCGCCTCGCATTCAAGGAGCTTGCCGATGCAGGACTGCTGCCGTAAGCCGCGCATAGCGCTCGTCGGCGACGTGGCGCTCGAATTGATCGCCCCCTATTTCCGCGAGGCGGGGTACGACGTCTACGTGCCGGCGGGTTTCGGCGCGTGGCGCCAGGAAACGCTCGACCGCGATTCGCCGCTCAACGCCTTCAAGCCCGACCTCGTCTTCGACGTCACCGCGCACGACGTCGTCTTAGCGGAGGAGGTGCCGGGCTTCTTCGACGAGCGCATGCGCCGCCTCGCTTCCATGCCATATTCTCTCGCGGGCATTCGCGCACTTGTGGAAGAAGCCGCTTTCGCCCGCATCGCCGCCCCTAAGAAAATCCTCGCCGTCGATGCCGACAATACCCTCTGGCGCGGCATCCTTTCCGAGGACGGCCGGGATGCGCTAGAGCCATATGTCGATTTCCAGCGCGGACTCAAGCGGCTCAAGGACGAAGGCGTCGTCCTTGTCTTGCTGACGAAGAACGAGAGCGCCGAGCCGTTTTTCCGCCCCGGCATGCCGCTTGCCGACGGCGATTTCGCCGCGCTCGAAATCAACTGGGCGTCCAAGGCGGAGAACCTCGTCAAGGCGTGCAGAGATCTCAACCTCGCCGTGGATTCTGTCGTGTTCGTGGATGACAACCCGGCCGAGCGTGCGCAAATGGCCGGGAGCCTCCCCGAAGTCGCAATCGCGCCGTTCCCGTCCGACATGGCCGCGAGCGCGCAATTTTTGCGGCGGCTGAAGGAATATTTCTTCGCGTCGCTCGGCGCGACCGAGGAAGATCGCCTGCGCGCGGCCGACTACGCGGCGCATCGCGATTTTGCGCGCTTTGCTTCCTCCGGCGAATATCTCGAAAGTCTGGAATTGCGCGTGGCGCCGTCGCTCGCCGCGCCCGGCGATATCCCGCGCCTCGCGCAGATGGCCGGCAAGACAAACCAGTTCAACGCCACCACAATCCGGCGCGGCGAGGAGGAGTTCGCTTCGCTCCTGGCCGACGAAACGAAACGCATCTTCGTTTTTCGCACGCGCGACCGCTTCGCGGAGCAGGGGCTCGTATGCTACATCGTCGCCGATCTCCCGTCGCGGCGCATCACCGATTTTGTCATGTCATGCCGCGCAATGGGTCGCACGCTCGAATATTTTGCATACAAGTACGTTTCGGACGTCCTCGGGTTTGCGCCGCAAGTCGATTACGTCCCAACTGCCAAAAACACCCCGTTCAAGGCTTTCCTCGATGGTGGAATGAAAGGCGATACCTACTTCCTGCAGCGGCGCGAAGCGCCGTAGATCGTCGTCCAATCGTTTTTCATCGAGACGGGGATCCATCCGTTGGCGGCGCACGCGCGGCGCATCTTCTCGGCTTTTGCCGGGTTGCCGTATTCGCGTTCGTCGTCGTCGCAGACGAGCATGAAGGCGAGCGCCTTGCGAGGATTGGCGCCAATCGTGTAATTGGCCATCGAGGCATCGCTCATCGCGTTGCCGAACGCCAGCACGGGCTTTGCGCCGATCTCCTTGACAATGGCCGAGACTTTGTTCATCTGGAGGTTTTTGACGATGAACCGGCCTGTCAACACGGGAGTATCATCGCTTTTGTATATGTAGGAAAGGGCGTCCGCGTCCCCTTGCCCGCTCGCGGCGATCTCGCTGTCCGAGCCGATGATCTGGCGCGGCGCGAGTTTCAGCGGCGAGGCGGCGACGAGCGCGCGCGCCGTGAACCTGTCCGTGCCGCTGATTACATACACGGTGAAGGCGTTCGCGGCGAGGTAGTCGATCACTTCCAGCATCGGCCGGTAGAAGGCATCGCCGCGACTCAGGCCGGAGAAGCCGGGCTGAGGCTCGTCGCAGAACGCGCGGACGTATGCGGAGAACTCCTCGAGCGTCATTCCGGCGTATGCCTCCGAGACCATTTGTTCGCGCTCGACGCCGAGAGGCGGGAATATCCCGTTTTCGCGCGAGGCGAGCGCGGCGTCGCGCTGCGCGGCTGTGGGGATGCAGTCTTTATCGTCGAGAACGCGTTTTTCAAAGAGCGCCCAGTCGAAGTAGGTGGGAGCGGTCTCGCAAAGGAGCGTTCCGTCGAGATCGAACACCGCTATGCGCTCGTCTGGCGGAATGAAACTTTCGGAGCCCGCATTCGTCGCACCGGCGACAAATTCGAGCAGCGCAGTCTTGGCGGGAGCGCCGTCATTCCACAGCGAGAGCGGGTCTTGCAAACGGCATCCGGCGCAGACGAGCGCCAGAGCGGAAAACAAAGTCGGGATGTTGAAGTATTTCATTTTATCGAGGTGGAAAAACGCAGTCAGTTTATCACAATTCGCAGCGAAAGTCAATGGCCGCGCAGGGCGGGAAAATGTGGAAATGTGGAAAAGTCCCAAGTCATAAGTCCTAAGTCCCCTGGCATCTCTAGGACTTCTAGAACATCTAGGACTTTTATACCCTCTAGACCCTCTAGGACTTAGGACTTGGGACTTTCCCACATTTCCACATTTCCACATTGACCTTTCGAGGCGGGAAATGGTATAATAATGAACCGATATGCGGATAGTATTCATGGGATCGTCCGAGGCGTCGGCGACGTGTCTGCGCGCAGTGCTGCGCGTAAAGTCGCTCGAAGTCGTCGGAGTCGTGACCCAGCCGGACAGACCGGCCGGGCGCGGCAAGGTATTGTCCCAATGCCCGTGCAAGGCGGCGGCGCTCAGCTACGGCCTGACGGAAATCATATCGCCCGAGAACGTGAATTCCGAAGATGCGATGAGCCGCATTCGCGCGTGGGCGCCTGATGTCGTGGCGGTGGTGGCGTTCGGCCAGTTCCTCCGGGAGCCGCTTCTCAATCTGCCGCGGTTCGGTTGCATCAACTGCCATTTCTCGCTCCTCCCCAAATATCGCGGCGCTTCGCCGGTTGCGGCGGCCATCGAGCATGGCGACAAGTTGACCGGAGTCTCCGTGATGAAGATGGGAATCGGGATGGACGACGGGCCTGTCATGCTGCAAGGCTACCAGCCGATTTTGAAAGACCACACCAGCGGCACGTTGATGGAGGACCTGGCGATATTGGGCGGCGTGAGGCTTGCCAAGGTGCTGGCGCTTCTCGCGGCGGGCGAGGAAGTGCCCCTCCACGAACAGAACCATGCCGAGGCGACGTTCGCGCGCAAGTTGAAAAAGACCGACGCGCTCATCGACTGGTCCGAGCCTGTGATCGCCGTCGACAGGCGCGTCAGGGCCTATTCGCCGTGGCCGCTGGCGTACACCTTCCTGCCGGAGCGTTTCCGCAAGAAGGGCAATTCGGGCCGCGTGAACGTCTATGCCGCAGAAGTCGTTTCCACGAAGGACAAGGGCTGGGACGAGACGTGGCGCGAAGCGCGCCCGGGGACGATATTGAAGATCGTGCGTCCGGGTTTCGAGCGCGATCCGCGCACCGGCGAGAAAATCCGCGAGCTGCCTTCCGGCCCTGTCGTGAAGTGCGCGGACACGGCGTTGATGCTGACGCAGGTAAAGCCGGACGGCGGCCAGCTAATGTCCGGCGGCGCGTTCGTCGCGAGCCGTTCGTTCGCCATTGGCGAAGACGTCTTGGCCGATAGTTGAATTCAAAACACAAAAAGGAGATCAATCCAACATGGAAAAGAAGATCGAGAGAGTTTCGCGCGTGATGCGCAAGGGCTTTACGCTTGTCGAATTGCTGGTCGTCGTCGCCATCCTCGGCGTCCTGGGCACGATCGCCATCCAGAACGTCATCGGCAACATCCAGAAGGCCAACGAGACTGCGGCCAAGGCGAGCTGCGACAGTCTGAAGGACGCAGTGAGCACCTATTACATGAAGAACAAGAAGATGCCCACGTCCCTCGCGCAGCTCATCGAGGGCACCGACGACAACCCGCCAATCGTCGACGGCGGCGAGGGCGTGCTCATCGACCCGTGGGACAATGAATACAAGTTCGAGGTCCGCGGCAAGCGCTTCACGATTTCCTCCGCCGGCCCCGACGGCGAGTTCGGCACCGATGACGATATTTCGTCCGACAAGGTGAAGAAGCCCAAGCAGTAGAATAATTTTCGGTTTTTCGATTTCTTCGATGGTTTGAGCGAAAATCGAAAAATCGAAGAATTCCCTGCAATGTCCCGTCGCGAAGCGTTCACATTGATAGAGCTCCTCGTCATAATCGCGATAATGGCGATTATGACGACGGCGAGCATCCTGTCGATCCGGGCGGGACAGGGCGCGGCGAGGATGAAGGGGGCCGCGCGGGATATATTCGCGACAATCCGCCAGGCGCGTTCGATCGCCCTCGTCACCCAGCAACCGGCGATTATTTCGTATTCGGAACGCGAGATAGACGGAGAGATATCGGCCCACATCGAGATTTCGTCTACGAAGATGGTCTCTTCGGGCGGCGCGATGGAAGTGGAGACGCTCTCCGGCGAGAAGATATGGTACGGCGGCGAGGAGGACGCGAGCGCCACTGCAGACGGCGAAGAATCCGGCGGCGGCGAGACGATCGAGGAAATCCTTTTCGCCCCCATGGCAGACGAGACGGTCAAGGGCGTGCGGATCAAGGTGACTTTGGCGGGCGAGGAACTCGAAGGCGAGGTGCGCGAGGAAAAGAAAGCCGCCAAGATTTCCGTCTTCTCGAACGTCGACTACCTGCTCGGCCGCTACAATGAAGCGAAGAAGAAGGCCGACGAGGAGGCCAAGGCGAAGGAAGATGGGGCTGCGGCCCCGGTCGTTTCCGCAAAGAGCGACTCGATGCAAGAGAGGCGCGATGTGGTCTGGGAAGTGAACGGCAGGTGCGAGGAACACAAGGTGTGGATATACGCCGACGGCGAGTCGCCCGAGAAGGGGCTTTGCATAAGCGTGGACCGCTTCGGCGGCGCAAAGATCCTTTCCGGCGACGAGATGTAGGTATCGCATGAGAGAAATTTTCGATTTTTCGGTTTTTCGATTTTTCGATTGCGCCCATGCCTCTCGCTTTTACCGCAGAGGAGCAGAGGCGCAGAGAATTTTTCTCTCTGCGTACCCGGCGTCTCCGCGTCTCTGCGATAAAAATGGAATGCGTGGAGCAATCGAAAAATCGAAAAACAGAAAAATCGAAAAATTCTTTCGCGGCGGCTTCACGCTTTTGGAAGTGTTGATCGCCGCGATCATCCTCGGGCTGGGGCTCACCGGCATTCTGGTCTCCATGTCGCAGGCCAGGAAGTCGATGCTCGCGTCGTCGTATCTCGAAACGGCGCAGGAGGTGATGGACCTTGGGGACATGGCGTATCCGCTCGAAGACGTCAAGGATCCGGAGGACGCCCTGAAGGGACTCGAAGTTTCAGAGACGAAGGCGACGGAACTCTGGGAGATGATCAATCCCGACACCCGCCTCACATCCGCGCAGGAGGAGAAATTCCACGGCTACACATGGGAGCGCGAATGGGTGAACAAGAACGACGACGAGGAAATCGAGCGGCTTGGCGGGTTGTACGTCGTGAAAGTGACGGTGCGCTGGGGCGACAGATTCCGCAGCCACGGCGAGAGAGAAAGCTACGTGACGATATGGAGGAAGGCGCAATGAGCGGCGGCAGGGCAGGTTTCACCATGATCGAAATGCTCATGGCGGTGCTGATTGTCGGCGTGATCACGACATTCAGCGTGCTGACGTTCAACGCCGTCTCGTCGGGCTGGCAGACGGCCACCGACTACATGGATACGATGCAGAGGACGGACTTTGCGCTCAACCAGCTCATCTCCGGGCTGCGCAGCATGTATTTCCCGCACGACGGCAAGAACGACGGTTCCTACGACTATGGCTTCTACTTGACCGACAACGGCGACGGCGAGGATCCCGACCGCTCCGACATCATCGAATGGTCGAAGACCGGCACGGCGATCGTCGGCAACAAGAGCGCCGTCGCCGATACCGTCCATCGCGTGCAGGTGATGGTGCTTGAAGAAGGCGACAACGATTGGGGCGAGACGATCGACGTGACGGGGCTTTACGCGCGTCAATGCCCCGACGCGGCGTTGAGGCCGAAGGACGACGAGGTCGATTACACGTTCGCGAACGACGAGATGTACCAGCCAGTCCTCATTGCAGACGGAATCGTGGGCTTCAACTGCCGCGTGTTGAAAAGCGCCGAAAACGCGACGTCCGACGCGGGCGCGCCCGAGTTCGAGGACGAATGGGAATCTTCGAATTCCGTCCCCTACAAAGTGGAGCTTACGTTTTTCGTAAAGGACAAGGAAGCAAAGAGCTACAGGACCGACACGGCGCCGCTGATGAGAATCGTGCGCATACCGATATACGAGCAATCGCAGGACCGCGCGGCTCCGCCCGGCGACGAGGCGGCTGGCGCCGCCGCCGGCGGGAAAGGCCGCTCCGGCGGCGGACGTTCCGGCGGCTCCGGCGGCGGAGGATCTGGCGGACCTCCGCCCGGCGGCGGGGGAGGAGGTGGCGGCGCATGAAATCCACTCCCGGAATGAAACGCGGCGGCGCTCTCTTGATGGCGCTGTGGACCATCGCCGTCCTTTCCGTCATGGTGCTCTCGTTCGTCTTCGAGGCGCATCAGCAGAGCGGCATCAATGTCTACGTCCGCGAGCGCAACAGAGTCAACCGCCTTGCCGAAGCGGGCAAGGCCATAGCCGAGGTCGTGCTTCTCAATTACACGCAAGTCGCCGACTGGACGGAAGACCAGGACGTCGACAAGATGCTCGAGGACGACCGCTGGGTGCGCGAGAAGCAGAATCTGAAAGCCTACGGCAAGTGCACCATCGGTCCAATCGCGCTCGACGAGGAAAACGCCGACGCGGGAATCGTCACGATAGACATCGAATCGGCCAACTCCGGTTCGGACGGCATCATCAACATCAACCAACTCTTCTCCGGCGGCGGCGACGGCAAATACATGGAGCGCTGGTGGATGATTTTCCTCTCGCACAACATCCCGGAAGAGCTTGCCACCCCGAAGGACGGCACAATCAACCTCTGGAACATCCTCATCGCTTCCTGGAACGACTGGCGCGACGAGGATGACACCGTCACCGACATCGACGGCGACGAGGCCGGCGCCGAGACGAAGTGGTACGAGGAATACGAGGAAGACAACGATATCGACGAGGAGGACCGCCGCCGCCCGCGCCAGGGCCCGATCCCCGATATCCGCGAACTCGCCTACGTCCGCGGCTGGCGCGAATACCCGCAGGTCCTCACCGGCGGCGTCATCAACCCGTGGGAGCGCGACGAGAAGGACCAAATCACCGTGCGCGGCATCGAATCGCTTTTCACCACCGTCGGCTCGATGAAAATCAACATCAACAACTGCAACTCGATAGACGCGCTCGTGACGATTCCAGGCGTGTATGAAGACCCGGAGGACGCCGATTCGCTTTCAGAGGCGCAGGGCGTCGCCCAGGCTATTCTTGACGCCCTCAAGGAAATGCCGGACTACGAGGTCGACGAATCGCGCGACTGGTGGCCGTTCAAGGACTGGAGCGATCTTGTCAATCGCGTAGAGGAGGACGTCGGCAGCGAGGCCAGCCAGTATTTCTCGTTTGGAACCGAAGCGAACTCCACCGTCTTCAAACTCAAAATCACCGGCGAATCCATGGGCATGAAGCACGAAGTCAACGCCGAGTGCTACGTCCGCGAATCCAATGTTCGTTACATCAAGTGGAGAGAGGATTAGGCGCGCGCACAAATCGGAAAATCGAAAAATGAAAAAGGCAGTTCTTTCAATATTCGTCCTGTCGCTTGCGGCGGTTGCATCCGGCGGCGCGAAGCCGTTTGCGCTCGACCGCGTACGCATCACGGGCGGCGTGTTCAAGGAAAAGCAGGATGTCGACAGGCAATACCTTCTCGAATATCTGGACATCGCGCGGACCGACAGGCTGCTTGCGGAGTTCCGCCGCGTCGCAGGGCTGCCGGAGAAAGCGAAGCGCTATCAAGGGCGCTGGGAGGGCGGCGGCATAAACGGACATACGCTTGGACATTATCTGACGGCCCTCGCGGCATGCTACGCCGCAACGGGCGACACGCGGGCGAAGGAGCGCGTCGATTACATTGTCGACGAACTCGCCGCCTGCCAGGAGGCGAACGGCGACGGCTATGTGATGACGATCCCCGAGCCCGCCGTATGGGACAAGGTGCGCACCGGCGACTTCAATGCCGGCGCGTTCGACATCTGCTCGTGGTGGGTGCCCAACTACACCATCCACAAGGTCTTTGCAGGCTTGCGCGACGCATATCGCTGGACCGGCAGCGTCAAGGCCCTTGAAGTCGAAAGAAAACTTGGCGACTGGTATGCGGACATGATTTCCGGTCTCACGCGCGAGCAGATGGAGAAGCTCATGCGCAGCGAGTGGGGCGGCTTGAACGAGACTTTTGCAGACCTCTATGTCGACACGGGAGACGCGAAGTTTCTCGCCATCGCCAAAGATCGGTTCGACGACCGCGCGATCTTCGACCCTCTGCGCAGGGGAGAGGACAGGCTCGACGGCAAGCACGCCAATACGCAGATGCCGAAGATCACGGGCCTTGCGACGATATGCGAGCTGACCGGTGACGAGTCCGCCCGCAAGGCCGTGGAGACATACTGGCGCGCCGTCGCCGTCGATCGCACCCTCGCAAACGGCGGCCATTCCGACCACGAGCACTTTTATCCCATGAAGGATCAGGCGAAACATCTAGGCCCGCAGACGTTCGAGACGTGCAACATCAACAACATGCACCGCCTCTCCGCGCATTTGTTCGCCTGGCAGCCCTCGTCGAAAATCGCAGATTACGTGGAGCGTTCCCTCATCAACCAGCTTGTCGCGAACATCGGCTCCAAGCCGGGCGAGTTCGGCTACTTCATGTCGACTCGTCCGGTCGCCTGCAAGGTGTTTTCCGAGCCGGAAGGGGCGTGGTGGTGCTGCGTGGGCACCGGCATGGAGAACCCGATGCGCTATGGCGAGCAGGCGTATTTCCACGACGACGATGGCGTGTGGGTGAACCTCTACATGGCCTCGCGTCTCGATTGGCGCGAGAAGGGCGTCGTGCTCGAACAGGAGACCGATTACCCCGACGGCGACAAAATCGTTTTGCGCGTGAAAACGCCTTCGCCCGTCCGCTTCGCGCTCCGCCTCAGGAAGCCCGGTTGGTGCGTATCCCCCGTTCTGAAGCTGAATTCTTCAACGTTTCAACCCACCAATGGATACTTCGTCATCGACCGCGAATGGCGCGACGGCGACGCGGTGGAGTTGACATTGCCGATGGAGTGGCGCACGGAAGCATTGCCGGGCGGCGGGGCGGAAAAATATGTCGCGTTCATGTACGGCCCGAAGTTGATGGTCGGCGTCAATACACCGCGCTCTGGTTTGGATGATACGGCCAAGCGTCGCTGGACGGACCACCTGGCCGCGCCGGCGGGCGTCGATGAGACGGCGATGGTAGTCGTCGCGCCGTCCGTCGAGGCAGCCCGGCACGACATGCTCAAGCCGCATGCGCTTGAATTCATGCCTTTCCACAAGGTCTACGAAGAGCATTATACGATGTACTTCCGCCTCTTCACGCCCGAGGAGTGGAGAAGCGACGCGACGGGGTTGAAAGTCCGGGCCGAACGCGAAGCGGCGCGGCGTGCGCTGATTGCGGACCAGGTGGAATGCGGCTTTCAGCAGAGCGAAGTCAATCACGATTACGCAGGCTGCGGCGATGTCGTCGGCGAGAAGGACGGCGTCAAGTATCGCGCGGCGGCGGAGAAGGGCGCCTCGTTCTCGTACCGTCTCGCCGTCGATCCAGAGGCGGCGATGGAACTCGCCGTTTCGTATCTGGGCGCCGTTTCCTGCGACGTCTTGGTCGACGGCAAGTTCGTAGCGCGAGAGAGCATCGCGTCGGGCGGCGGGAAACCGCGCCGCCGCGTGTATCCTCTCGCCAAATCCACGACGAAGGGCAAGAGCTCCGTCGAGGTGGAGTTCCGCGCGGGAGGGTCGCGCTTGCCGCGACCGGTCGATGGCGGCGTTTGCACCGTCGTCATGCGCAAGGCGTCCTCGCGCGCCGTGTGGTTGCTCGAAAGCGAGATGACGCGCAACCCGGTCCCGTGCGGCATCGACAAGCGCAAGAAGCCGAAGTGGGAATATACCGACGGCCTTGAGCTTCAGGCCGCCCTAATGGTCGCTTCCCGCCACCCCGAAATCCGCAAGGACGCCCTCGCATGGTGCCGCGACTACATCGAGCGCATGGTCTCGAAGGATGGCGAGATACGCGGCTACAACCAGAGCGACTGCAAACTCGATTCCATCAACCCCGGCAAGTTCGCGTTTGACATGTACGAACTCGCCGTGCGCGATGGCGACGAACGCGAGGCCGCGCGGCTCAAGAAGGTTCTCGACACTCAATTCGCGCAGTTCGCCGTCCAGCCGCGCGTCGCCGAGGGCGGCTTCTGGCACAAGAAGGTCTATACGCGCCAGATGTGGCTGGACGGCCTCTACATGGGTTGCCCGTATTATGCGCGATACGCGGCCAAGTTCCTCGACGGCAAGGCGAGGGATGCGGCGTTCGACGATATCTGGCTGCAGTTCGACGTAGTCGCGCGCCACACTTTCGACCCGGCGACCGGTCTCTACCGCCACGGCTGGGACGAGGCGAAGGAGCAGGTTTGGGCCGACAAGGCAACCGGCCGGAGCGCACACGCCTGGGGCCGCGCGCTCGGCTGGTTCGCCGCCGCCATCGTCGACACCCTCGAATACACGCCCCGCTCCCATCCCGCCCACGCGAAGTTGCTCGCGCTTTTGCAGGATTATTCGGCTCGGCTCGTCAAGTGGCAGGACGCGTCCGGCGCGTGGTGGCAGGTGGCCGACCAGCCAGGCCGCGAGAGGAATTACCTCGAAGCGACTTCCACCGCGCTCATCGGCTACGCGCTCATGAAAGGCTGGCGCAAGGGCTGGCTCGACGCCGACATGCGCGACTCCGCGTGCCGTGCCTACGACGCCCTCAACCGCGATTTCTGGCGCGAGGATGCCGATATGACTGTTTCGCTCGAACGCTGCTGCTCTGTCGCCGGACTCAGCAAGGATCGCGATGGCTCGTTCGCCTACTACATGCGCGAGCCGATTGTCGACAATGACCCCAAGGGCGTCGGCCCGTACATGATGCTCGATTTGCTCATGGAAGAAGAATGAACGCGACTGCGGAGAGATTGCGGGAACTCGCGGCGAAGTGCGAAGTCGAGTCGTTCATGGAGGGCGACCCTTCGCGCTTCCTGCGCGTGCAGGAGGGCGACGCTAATCGCGAGGCCGTCGCCTTCGTCGCATCGGCGTTGAGCTTCGGCTCGCGGCCGCAATTTTTGAAGCGGATCGAATGGCTGGCGGCGCACTCCGGCGGCTCCATGGACGCGTGGATACGCTCTGGAGCGTTCGAGCGCGATTTGCCTGACGATCCCTCCACGCCGTTCTATCGTTTCTTCACGCAAGCCGACATGCGTTCGTTCCTCGCGCGGTATCGGGCGATAATGAATGAATACGGCACCTTGGGCGAGTATGTGCGCTCTCGTGCTTCCACGGGGCTGGAAGCGGTGAAGGCGATCGTCGAGGCATTCGCCGGCGCGAGCGTCCATCCCGTAGTCCCAAAGTGCGCCGATTCGGCGTGCAAACGCGTTTGCATGTTCCTTCGCTGGATGGTCAGGGATTCTTCGCCGGTCGATTTGGGCCTTTGGAGCGGTTTCATCGACCGCGCTTCGCTCATCATCCCGCTCGATACGCACGTCCTCCAGGAAGCGCGGCGTCACGGTCTCATGAAAGGCCGCAATGCCACGATGAGCGCCGCGTTGAAACTTACGGCGAAACTCTCTGAAATTTTCCCGGGAGATCCCTTGAAGGGCGATTTCGCCCTCTTCGGCGCCGCCGTATACGGCGCAGGATGATCTGGAAGCTCTAGAAAATCTAGAACTTCCAGGACAGCCTGCAACTTGTCAAAGCAAATGCTGCATTGTCGATTGAAAAAGTAAGTGGGCAGGGGGCGACGGTTGGGCGGCAAATTGCGCTTTTTGCTGTGGTTTTTTCACACGGTTTTGCATTGAATCGCCAATGTTTTCAGGTGTTTATCGCGGGAATCGCCATTTTTAGCAAGAGAAAACGGGCATAGCCAGCCTATGAGAATGCACGGTTTTCGCTTTCCGAGGTACTAACCGGACACTCTCTGCACGGACGCTCAACGGGCCGTCTTCGAGTGCTGCTAGTTCATGTCAACGAGGCAGGGACGGAGAGTCACATCCTTAAGCGGAATCGGGACGATTCCGAGCTTGCGGGCGATATCCTCGCCGAACTCGAACACGAACCTTTCGTATGGCGTGCGGCATGGTGCGTCGCCTTTCATGAGCGCTGCACGGACATAGCTGTTGGCATGCGACATCATCAAGTCCACCTGCTCCTGCGCAAGTTCGTCGAAACTCTCGCCCTTGAACACGATGCGTCCTCTGCGCCTCTCAAGTCTCTGCGATAAAAAAATAATGACATCTATTGTATGTCAGTGGAAAAACATGAACACCTGGCGGACTTTGCGTGAGACAAAACGGAAATCAACCTTATTTTTTGCCGCATCGATAAGGAACATCAGGCCTTGTGTTTCAAGGGGGATGCGGCGAGGGCTCCATTCTGGAGTTTGCGCATTGCTTGATTTGTATCGATATAGGCGCTCCTTTGCGCGTGTTTGTGTGCGAGTGCTGGCCTGATGGCTGTGCTTGAATGGTTATGCTTGCAAGGGCTTGGCTTTACAAGTATGCATGATCATGCAAGGGGTGAAAGATTTGTCCGGGAAGTGCGAGTTGGTCCTTTGGTAATGGCCCAAACGGACTATGGCGCACTGGGGTGTATGTTGTGTATAATCTGTACCATGAAAATGCAACTTATGGTTTCTACAGTCTGCCTTGCAACTGTTACCGCCTTCAGCGGCATCAAGGACGCCTACACGGGACGCTTCCACGTCGGCGCTGCCCTCGGCAAGTGGGTTTACGAACAGACTCCGAACGCGGAGTCCGACCTCGTCGCCGCGAACTTCAGTTCCATCACAGCCGAAAACGAGATGAAGCCCGAGCACGTGCAGCCGCGGGAAGGAGAGTTCCACTGGGATTCCGCCGACAAGTTCGTCGCCTTCGGAGAGAAGCACGGGATGAAGATCATCGGACACTGCCTCGTGTGGCACCACCAGACGCCCGACTGGTTCTTCAAAAACGCCGATGGTTCCAATGCCGACCGAGAGACGCTGATCGCGAGGATGCGCGCGCACATCCATGCGGTCGTCGGACGCTACAGGGGACGCGTCCATGGATGGGACGTCGTTAACGAGGCTTTCGACGACGCTGGGAACCTCCATCCCTCGCCCTGGCGCGACGGAATCGGCGACGACTTCATCGAGCTCGCGTTCCGCTTCGCGCACGAGGCAGATCCTGACGCGGAGCTCTACTACAACGACTTCAACATGTTCAATCCGAACAAGGTTGCCGGCGTCCTCAGGATGGTGCGCGAGTTCCGCGCGAAGGGCGTGAGGATCGACGGCGTGGGGCTTCAGAGCCACAACGGACTCGGCGGGCCCGCCGTAGCGGACTACGAGCGCTCGATTCAGCGCATCGGCGCTGAAGGCGTCAAGGCGATGGTCACGGAACTCGACGTGAGCGTCCTTCCGAACGCATGGGGGCTCTCCGCCGATCCGACGAAGCTTCACGATTACGAGGAGAAGTACAATCCGTACACGAAGGGATGCCCTGCGGACGTCCTTGAGGCGCAGGCGAAGCGCTACTGCGAGCTCTTCGAAATGTATCTTCGGAACTCCGACATAATCGACCGCGTCACGCTCTGGGGCGTCAACGACGCGACGACGTGGTTCAACGACTACCCCGTTCCGGGTCGCACGGACTATCCGCTCTTCTTCGACAAGAACCTCAAGGCGAAGCCGTGCGCGGAGGCGGTCGAGAAGCTCGGGCGCGAATGGAAGGGCGAGAAGACCGCACTGAAGCCGGACGGAATGCGGAAGGCGCTTTTCAAGAGCTTCCGCGTCGAGGGCAAGGATGTGCTTCCGCCGTGCGACGAGAAGACGCAGTTCCGCAATCCGATCGTCGACGGAATGGCGCCCGATCCATCCGTCACGCGCAAGGGAGACGACTACTATCTCGCGAACAGTTCGTTCGGCTATTTCCCGGGCGTTCCCGTGTGGCACTCGAAGGACCTCGTGAACTGGGACTTCTGCGGATACGTCCAGTCGCGGAAGAGCCAGCTCGACATGAAGGAGGGTCTTGACGTCAACCACGGCGTCTATGCGCCGGACATCAAGTACAACAAGTTCAACGACACCTTCTACATGATCGTCTCCGTCGTCAATGCGGGCGGCGCGATGGTCTACAAGACGAAGGATCCGTACCTCGGCTGGGGCGAGCCTATTCACGTGGCGGTTCCGGAAATCGACCCGGGCATTTTCTTCGAGAACGAGACGACGGCGTACATCGTCAACAATGACTTCGCGCCTCCGACGGGGGAGGAATATCCAGGGCACCGCACGATCCGCCTGCGCAAATATGACCTCGTGAATGACAAGCTTGTGGAAGGCTACGAGAAGATCGTCGTCAACAAGGGCGCGAAGCCCGAGGACAAGCCGATCTGGTGCGAGGGTCCGCATCTCTACAAGATCGACGGCGCGTACTATCTCATGACTGCGGAGGGCGGCACGGGATACATGCACAGCGAAGTCATCTACCGCGCCGAGAACGTGGAGGGCCCGTACGTTCCCTGCAAGGTGAATCCCATCCTCACGCAGCGCGATCTTCCGTACGGACGCGAGAACGGCGTCTACTGCGCCGGGCACGCGGACCTCTTCGAGACGGCGGACGGAGACTGGATGGCGGTGTTCCTCGGAATACGACCATACGCGGGAGTCGGTGGCGGGGACTACACGCCCACGGGGCGCAACACCTATCTCCTTCCGGTCAAGTGGATCGGCGAAGGTGCCGAGCGCCAGCCGATCATTCTCGATCAGGGGAAGAGCGTCCCGCTTGTCGTGGAGAAGCGTCCGTGGCAGATCGCCGCCGCGAAGTGCGCCGGCTCCGCGCCGCTCACCGGCAACAGGGTGTTCGAGGACCGGTTCGCGACGGCGAAGGTTGATCCGCTGTGGATCCAGCTCCGCATGCCGAAAGAGTTCTGGTATCGCTCCGCCGTCGGCGGGAAGCCGGGGATGGAGATCGAGGCACGCACGGCGACGATCTACGAGCGCGGGAATCCGAGCTATCTGTGCAGATGGCTGACGAGCCGCAGCTTCGACGTCGATACGACGGTCGAGTTCTCGCCGCGCACAGCCGACGATCTCGCAGGGCTCGCGCTGGTGCAGAATGAACGCAACAACTACGTCCTCGGGAAGACGATGGATGCAGACGGAAATGTCTGCGCGGTGTTGACGCGCTGCGACAAGAACGGCAGGCGCTCCGTCGCGTCAGTTCCCGTGGCGGATGGTGCGGTTTCGTTCCGCGCGGAGGGGCGCGACGAGAAGCTGAGGTTCTTCTTTCGCCAGGGTGACGGCGAGTGGCGCCAGATCGGCGGCGAGGAGAAGGCGGACGTGCTCACGACCGGCACGGCCGGCGGCTTCATCGGCGCCACCGTCGGACTTTACGCAACCTCGAAAAATTGAGAATGTTTGTCTGCAGTGATGAAACGATTTTTTGCAATAATCAGTGCCGGAGCGGCGTTCGCTGTGTTCGCGGCGGAGGCGACGTACCGGAACCCGGTAATCTGGGCTGACGTGCCTGATACAGCGCTGTGCTCTGACGGCACTAACGTCTATATGGTCTCCACCACGATGCACCTGCAGCCGGGCGCACCCGTCATGAAGTCAAGCGACATGATCCACTGGAAGACCGTATCGTACGTCTTCGACGAGATCGCCGACGGCCCTCGCTACGAGCTGGAGGATGGGCGCACGACGTACGGGCAGGGGCAGTGGGCGGCGTCGCTGCGCTTCCACGCCGGCAAGTTCTGGGTGTGGTTCAACTGCAACGGCGAGCCGAACAAGGGCTTCCTCTACGTCGCCGACAAGGCCGAGGGGCCGTGGCGCCTTCATTCACGACCGGGCGGATGGCATGATTCCTCGCTCTTCTTCGACGACGATGGCCGCGTCTATATGTTCTACGGCACGGGTGAGCTCGTGGAGCTCATCAGCGACCTCACCGGCGAAAAGCCAGACGGCTTCCGCCGCCATATCCCCGTTCGTGACGATGAGGAGTGCGGACTCCTCGAGGGCTCGTTCGCTTTCAAGAAGGACGGCTGGTACTACCTCATGATGATCTCCATGGTCTATGACGCGCCAGGCCGCATCCGCCGCCAGGTCTGCTACCGCGCGCGCTCTCTTGCCGGCGACTGGGAGAAGAAGGTCGTCCTCGAAGTCCCATTCGAAACGTGGGGCGGCCTAGGCCAGGGACAGATCGTACAGTGCCCCGACGGCAAGTGGAGGGGGCTGATTTTCCAGGACCGCGGAGGCGTCGGCCGCGTCCCTTGCCTAATGGACGTATTCTGGCGCGATGGCTGGCCGATGCTCGGCGCCGAGGACGGGCGCAGCATCCCTAACGACACGACCAAGCCTTACCCTGACCTCTCCGGGATCGTCGGAAGCGACGACTTCGGCGCGAAGTCCCTCTCGCTCTATTGGCAGTGGAACCACAGACCCATCAAGGACGCATGGTCGCTGCGCAAGCGCCCAGGCTGGCTGCGCCTTTCCACGCGCACCACCGCTCCTAACCTCATGCTCGCCAGAAACACACTCACACAGCGCATGACCGGCCCGGAGTGCGAAGGAGTCGTTAAGCTCGATGTCTCTGGCCTGCGCGACGGCGACCGCGCCGGCATCGCCGCTTTCCAGTCCCTAAGCGGCATCCTGATGGTCGAGTGTGACGCGCGCTCCAAGCGCCTCGTCATGTGCACGGAGGACATGATCCTTGCAGACGACCGCGTCATCGAGCGTGTCGATTCGATCGAGAAGCAAGGCGTAGAAATCAAGGGCAACATCGTCTATTTGCGTGTGCAGGCCGATTTCCGCGCTGGCCGCGATGTAGCGAAGTTTTCGTGGAGCACGAACGGCAAGGACTGGCGAGAGATCGGCGAGGAGGTGCCGCTCTACTTCGACTGGACGCGCTTCTTCATGGGCACCAAGTTCGCACTCTTCTGCTATTCGACGAAGACCCCCGGCGGCCACGCCGACTTCGACTTCTTCAAATATTCTTCAACCGGACACGAAAAGGACAAGAGATAATCTAAAACAATGAAACACCTGATATTTGCGGCGTGCGCCGCCACCGCCGGCCTGCTCTACGCAGCCAACCCGTTCCTGCCGCTCTGGGAGTTCATCCCCGACGGCGAGCCATACGTCTTCGACGACCCGGACAAGCCAGGCGAGAAGCGCGTATATGTCTATGGTTCTCATGACAACCTCCGCGACAAGTACTGCGGACGCGACCAGGTCGTGTGGTCCGCGCCCGTCGAGGACCTCAACAAGTGGCGCTTCGACGGAGTGATCTTCCGCTCGCTCAACGGCGCGGACGGCAAGCCGCTAAACAAGAACGGACTCGGCGACGTGCTGTACGCTCCCGACGTCGCCGAGGTCAAGGGTCCGGACGGGAAGAAGACGTACTACCTCTACCCCAACACGCAGGCATGGGGGCGCAACAACATGCTCGCGAAGTCCGACAGGCCCGACGGACCCTTCGAAGTCTGCAACTGGGACGAGAAGGACCCCAAGAAGACCGTCGGACCTTTCGGCTTCGACCCCGCGATTCTCGTCGACGACGATGGACGCGTCTACGGATACTGGGGCATCTGGCGTTCGTTCGCCGCGGAGCTCGACCCGAAGACGATGGCGACGGTAAAGCCCGGCGCGAAGATCGTCGAGGACATGGTGTCGAGCTGCAAGGCGGAAGGCGACTTCCGGTTCTTCGAGGCGTCGTCCATAAGGAAGATCAAGGATAAATACGTCTTCATCTACAGCCGATGGTCCGCGGACGGCGAGTTCGGCCTCGACGGATCGAACTACACGCTCGGGTATGCCTACTCCGACAAGCCGCTCGGCCCGTGGACATACGGCGGAACGATCATCGACGGGCGCGGGCGGCAGCGCAACGCCGACGGTGCGACGGTTGTCACGGCCTGCCCCGGCGGAAACACCCACGGCAGCATCTGCGAAATCAACGGCCAGTGGTACGTGTTCTACCACCGCCAGTCGGGAGCGGATGAATTCTCGCGCCAGGCGATGGTGGCTCCCATCACCGTAGAAGTCGAGGAGGGACCCGGCGGCAAGGTCGTCATTTCCGAGGGCGAATATAATTCCGAGGGATTCGAGCTGGGCGGGCTCGACCCGTTCGAGCGCCACGCCGCCGGCATCGCCTGCCACTACACCGGACCCGCGCCGGCAATTCAGACATACCCCACGGTCCAGTACTCCGGACCCTGGATGAAGCCGTTCTACGCCGACTGCTACGACGAAAGCGACCCTTACGCCGCCAAGGTCAACCGCTCCAGCGTCGTGCACGTCACGGCCGGCTCGGTCGTCGGCTACAAGTATTTCAACTTCTCCAAGTCACGCGGCAGGAAGAACCTGAAGCTCGTCATAAATATGATTCCGCAGGGCGTCGACGCCTCGCTCGAGGTCTGGGTGAAGAGTCCGAACGCCGCCGGGGGCGGCCTGAAGGTCGGCGAGACCGCCATCTCCGCATCTCTCCCCGAACGCCCGTGCAGCACCGCAATCGACGTCGCGCCGCTCGCGGAGCTCGACGGCAAGGCCGCGCTGTATTTCGTGTTCAACTCCGGTCTCAGGGAGCAGTCGATCTGCGAAATCGAGGAATTCCGCTTCACGGCGGAGTGAAAAGGGAAAATGGAAGAGGTAAGAGTGAAGAGGGAAGAGAGGGGAGCGGCGGTTCGGCGGTGCGCGGCGCTCGCAATCGCCGCCGCCCTGGCTGGGGCGGCGGCGAATGCCGCCGTTAAAATCCCCCGCGCCAGGCCGCGCATCAACACGGAGCGAACGACCCTTGTTGCCGACAACGGCGCATTGCTGCGCGGTTGCGTTGCGTCCCACGAGCGCGAGAGCCTTGAGCAGCTAAAGCTCGTCGGATTGAACGCCGTTCACGACTATGCAGAAGGCTGCGACCTCAACTATCCGGCAGAAGGCTCGCGCGCGCCCGGCTATCGCGTGGAGGCGATCGACAAAGCTGTGAAGCTCACGAAGGAACTTGGGCTTTACTTTATCATGACGATCGGCAACGACCCAGGGAAGTTCAACAAGGAGTGGGCGCTCGATTTCTGGAAGTTCTACGCTCCGCGCTACAAGGACGAGCCGCATGTCATCTACGAAATCCACAACGAGCCCGTGCAGTGGGC
>DFGB01000054.1 GCA_002371135.1 Verrucomicrobia bacterium UBA3761
GGGGAAAATTAAAAAATTTTTGAGGTTTTGAGGGATGAGGGAATGTTGCCAATGCCAATTCGACTTGTTTTTAACACAGAGGCACAGAGGAACAGAGATTCACAGAGAGAAGGAGCGGAAAAGCTGAAATCCTCTGTGTTCCTCTGCGACTTGAGTGCCTCTGTGTTAAAAATAGGAAAGAGGGAAGAAGGAAGAGGGAATAGGGAAGAGCCGCGCCTCCTTGCCGCAAGGGGCGGGCGAGACTCGGGCAGACGAAGGCCGCGACTGGTGCAGTCTTCGCGATTGCTTCGGGGGCACTCGGCGTTTCGTTCGGGGGCACTCGGAATTTCGCCAGGAAGCGGCCTAAAAAACGGCCGAGGCGGCTTTGCGGTAGCCTGTGACGGCCACCTCGCCCGATGGATACACCTCGGCGAGCGCGTAGGCGTTTTCCTCCTCGCCTGAATTCAGCACTGTAGCGCGCAGAGAGTAGTACATGATTCCATTCACCCGTCCGATTCTGCCTGAGTGCTGATGCCCTGTGAACACGGCGCGGACCTTGCCGCTGTGTTCCAGGACGGCGCGCACGTCTGCGGCGTTCCTGACGAGATGGTTGGAGTCGGCGGCGGGGTCGAGGCACTGATGGCAGAACACGACCGCAGGGCCCCTCGCCGAATCGAGCTCCGCCGCAAGCCATTCAAGCTGCCACGGCGGCACGTTCGCATCCCGCCAGTCCCAGTTTCCGGGGCGGTAGTCTTCCATTGCGGACGTGTAGCAGGCGTCCAGCACGACGCACTTCACCCCGCCGCGCGTGAACGAATAGTGCGCCAGGGGCTGCGGCTGATCCGCATTCGAGATATGCGCGAGGAACTCGGCCTTGTCCAGCGCGTCGAAATCGTGGTTGCCCAATACGTGATAGCGTCCGCCCCGGAAGCCCGCGAAGACGCGCTCGATTGCATCAAGGCTCTCTATGGTGGCGGGCTTGTCCTTGCCGAGATCTTTGAAATCGCCAAGCTCTATGAGAAAATCCGGCCGCTCGCGGTTCATCACGGCGACGCACTCGGCGAGTTTCGCGGCGCTCTCGCGGTATGCCGCATCGCCCACGGGCCACGGACGCCTTGCGTAGGGGATGTCGGCGTAGTGGCAGTCCGTCGCCAACCCGAAACGGACGAGCGGGCGCTCGCCCCTCCCGGCGCAGGCGCATCCGGCGAGCGGCGCCGCGATGAATGCGCCAAGACCCTTCAAAAAGAAACGGCGTGTGAGAAGCGGCTCTTCCATTGGCATTGTCCTTTCGACGGCATTATAGCAAATTTCCGCCATGCGCGCAAGAGCGTGACGGAAATATGGCGCTTCGTCAGAACGAAAATTCGCCCTTCAAGCCGGATTCAGTCAACTCGGCAAATGCCGCAAAATCGGCAAAAGTGGCGTTGGCTTTTTTGTACGCATAGAAATCCCTGTCCGACAGGAGCAAATACGACCATTCACGGCCATCCCGATCCGCCGGCGGCAAAGCATTGACCGTTTTGCACCATTCAATCGCGGCGCGGCGCTTCGCTTGCACGCTCTCGTCGCGTTTGGCATTTTCGGCCTTGGTCTCCACGAGAAACATCTTGTCCTTCGACGCAACAAGGAAATCGGGGATGTACTCGCCAAGAAGCCCGTCCGGACGCAGATAGGCGATCCTCGCAAAGACATGCTTCGCCTCGTTGACTTTGACGAATTTCTCGACGGCGCCATCCCTGTCCACGAACTCTGCAAAATCGCGTTCCAATCCCCCGCCTTGCGCAGGGAAGAGAGTGAGCGTGTAGATCGTCTTGCCTAGCTTCAGCGACGAGCCCTTGCGCACGACAAAACTTGGCACGGACGAGAACCACGTCTTTCGCACTTCAGCCTCCGTCTTCACCGTCCCCGCCTCGATCTTGTAGACGAGTTCGCCGACTTGCTTGACTACATGCTCTGTCACCATGCCGTTCAGGCAGAGGAGCACTTTCCAGGCGTCGCCGGAGAACGGATCGAACGGTTCGTCGAAAAGCCGCTCGCGGATGTAGCGATCGACCGCGGCCGCTATTGCGGCGAGATTGACCTGCAAGGCCGGCATGGAACGCGTCTGCCTGCCCCCTATCCGCACGAAACGGCGCGAAATGGAATCTACCACGCCCTGGATATATTCGTTGTAACTGCGGGCGTCGAAGATATTTGCATGCACGCGGTATTCCCCGAATGCCGTCTTCGCCAGCAGTTCGCGTCCGACGAACACCTCGCCCGGTTGCGCAAATATTTTGCGCAGCTGCGACAACGGATAGCCGGTGAAAGGCTCCAGATCTTCGCCGGCGAGATCCACTTCGTCCAGCACTTCCTCGCTAGCGCGTATGATGCTCGGCCAGAATACGTCCCACCGTCCGTACCCCTCCTTCAAGACAGAATGCACGAGATCGTCCGTTCCGCCGCCTTCCCGCTCGTCCTCGGTCTGGACGCCGAGAAGCCCGTCACACGCCATCTGGTCGTAGAATTGGGCAAACGCGGGATGCTCGATGATATAGAGAAAATCGAACACGGCGCATGGCTTTACCTTCTCGACAAGCAGTTGCCTGCGCGCATTTTCCTTCGTTTCGCGGTATTCCGGCTCCCGCCACATGAGACGCAGGCCGCGTCCCAAAGTCTGCTCAAGAAGAATCGGCGCGTTTGACGCTCTGAGCGGGACTATGACGCACACGTTGTTCACATCGAACCCCTCGCGCAGCATCAGCACGGAAACGATGACACGCGGCTTTGCGCGCCTGTCTATCGAGAAAAGCCTCTCCTTGACGAGCTCCCATTCGCCCGGCGCCACTTCGCCCTTCTTGTTGCTGTCGACCGCCAGCACATCGTCTACGGCGAGCCCTGCCGAACGGAGGTATTCGACCACGAAAGATGTCACTCCCGTATCCTCGCATACGACCATCATTTTCGGGCGCTTTGCGGCGTCCATGCGGGCGAACTCCGTTTCAAGGAACCGGAGTTTGGCAAGTCCGGCCTGCAGCATCAACCGCTGCCCGCCGCTCAGGCCGACAACGCGCCGCCCTTCGCGCTCGGCATTGTAGTCGAGACTGGCCAGCTCTCCTGTCAAATTTTTGCGCTGATCGATGACTATCGTCTTGACCCGCCCCTGGCGGATTGCCGTCGGCAGGTCGTAATCCACCATTGTATGCGGCACAAAGTCTTTGCGGACGTTGCGGCCCGAGCCAACGGCCTTGTAGGGCGTCGCGGAAAAATCAAGTTGCATGAAGCGCCGCTTCCCGGCTGCGAGCACGTCGATGCCGCGCTGCCACACGACGGCCTCCTCGTCATCGCCGTCGAGGCCGTAGAGGTGATGGGCCTCGTCGTTCACCACCAGAATATCAGGAAGATCCTTGAGGAAGTCGAGCCTGCCGCCACGAAGAAACGCCGCGTCGAGAGAATCTAGCGCGTTCCCGGCCGTCGTCCCGGGCTTGGCCGGCAGGAGGTCGTCGAGGATCCCTTTGAAATCGGAATCCTCCGTCTCCGGCGCCCCTTCCGCCACGTCTTCCCCGAGGAACGCGTGCCAATTCATTACGGCGAGGACACCGTCGCCCGTCACCTTGCGCCCGAAATCCTCCTTTCTGACGAGCGAATTCTGCAAGAAGCCGTAAAGCGATTCGCGATACCGAGGCGGAACGAACAGCGCCTCGCAGTCCTTGATGTCGCTCGAAGCGAAATCGCGCGCCCCGCCGTCGCCCGTGCGCCTGCCGCAAAATGCATCGAGCAGCCGCTCGTACACAATCAACCCCGGTGCGACGAAAAGGAAGTTTTTCGTAAACGCAGGGCCGCCGCCAAGCCTGGCGTTGAGATACTGCCAGACGACAAGCGCATGCATGACCCACGTCTTGCCCGTGCCCGTGGCCATCTTCACGCAGTATTTCGGATAGGCGTATCTTTCCTTGGCGACCTCGGCGGCCACCGCGCCACCTTCCGCGGCAAGGAGATCCGGCGCGACTTTCGCGTATGCGTCCGCCGGATTCTCCGCCGCCGCGATTTCGTGCAGAAAGATCGCGTTCAGAATCGCCTGCCTCTGCCCTTCATGGAAATTGAGCGCCCGTTCAGTGAACGGCTCCGTGAACCAGAACTTCAGCAGCTCCCGCGTGACGGGCGTGACAGACTCCATGAACGAGCCGTCCTTCCAGGCCGCATTCGCCGCCGCCGAAACCGCCTTGGCGAATTCTAGCGGAATCTTCCCGGTGTTCATCGCTGTTGTGCGTCTCGATGACATTGCCTACATCCTTTCCTACACCCGTACCGTCGCGATGCTTTCAAAGCCGAATACATCCACGGCTTTCACGCAGACGACGCGCGTGCCTTTGGGTTTCTTCGGGACGACGATTTCCGCCCTGGCGACGCAGTGGTCCGGGTCGCCGTCGTTTTGCGTGTTCTCGCGGTAGTCTTGCCACAGGCTGCGGAACATCTCGCCATTGTAATCCGGGTCGACGCTCCAGTATTCGATAAGCGCAAGAGGATCGTTCGCCGCAACCTCCGCAAGCGCGGCCTTGTCCTTCTCGTCGAGCGGAATGTTGTCAGGCGAGAGCAGGACGTAGTTCCCGAGTTCCACGACGACCCGCTCGTCGTCCTCGTCGCCCGCGTTCTCCGCCCGGACGTCCTTGAGCGACAAGTACTGCAACGACGAAAACCTCACCTTGCCGCCAGATGCGAGGTCGGCGAATCCGCGCTTCTTCAATGCATCCATCAAATCTGGCGGGATCACCAGCACCTCGACGTCTTTATACATCTGCGCCGCCTGCGAAATATCCCACGCGAAATTCCAGCCCAGGAGCACCACCTTCGACCAGCCGCCGCCTAGCGCCGTATTCTTCGCTTCCGCCGCGCGCTTCACGCTCGCTGCGTTCGTGAGCCTGTTCGGAGAATCGACAATGACGAGCGTACGCGATTCGCGCATCTGCCCCGCGTTGCGTGCCTGGCAGTTCTCCACCGGGAACGGCTCCGCGCCGTAGAGTTTCAGCACGACCTCCGAAAGGTCGCCGATGCGACGGAACATCTTCGACGCGCCTAACGCCTCCTTCTGATAATCGCCCACGCTCTGGTAGAGAAACGGCTTAACATTGTTGTCGATGAAACGCTTGCGCTGGATGAGCGCGGAGGGTTTTCCAATATCCGCCGAAACCCACCGCCGCCCCAACTTCTCCGCCACCGCCGCCGTCGTCCCAGACCCAGCAAACACGTCCAGCACCAAATCCCCTTCATTCGACGACGCCTTGATAATACGCTCCAGCAACGCCTCGGGTTTTTGAGTGGCGTAGCCCACCTTTTCGCGAGAAAAACTCATTATGTTAATTGAGTCCAATCGATCGCATTCTGAGCAGTTCCAAGTGTCCTCAAGCGGAATACCACGGCCACTTGGAGCATTCCCATCTCGACGGATATAACCCTCGGGATACGGAATATATTCTTTGTTGAATGTGTGCCCTCTTCCCTTTGTATAGTAAAGAAGCGTGTCATGGTTTCTCACCCAGTTCTGATCTGCTGACTTGTAGCCAGAAACCCAGCCGATTCGCCATATAATTTCTCTCTGAAAATTCTCCTTTCCGAAAATCTCATCCATCAGAACCTTGACATAGTGGCCGACGTGCCAGTCGAGGTGGACGTAGATTGAGCCGGTGTCGGCGAGGAGTTCGCGCAGGAGAATGAGGCGTGGCGTGATCATGCGCAGGTATGATGCCGTGCCGTCCTTCCACGTATCTGAATATGCGAACTGTTCAATGACGGTCGGCTTCTGGGAAATATCCGTCCCCGGAAGATGGATCTTCGTGCGGTAGTCGGCCTTGGAGTCGAATGGAGGATCGATGTAGACGAGGTCTACCTTGCCGCGCAACGATGGGAGCGATGTTTTTTCGTCGCCTGCGAGAAGCGCCTGCATCACGAGCAGGTTGTCGCCGTAAACAAGACGGTTGACCCACGGAGCGAAATTCGTGGGCCTGCCTTCGAAGAGTCCCTCGCCCATGAGACCAAACCAGTTGCTGTGATAATCGGGAGATACTCTCGGCACGCGGCCCTTGAAAAGACCATCGACATCTTTCGCGGGCAACACGAGTTCGTTCGTCTGGAGGCCCACGCGAACGCTCTCCGAAAGCCGCTCCAAAATGCGGCCCGCCTCGCGCCTGCTTTCTTCGAGTATCTTCGGCAGTTCCCCTATCAAGCTTTTCGATGGCATGTTTCCTTCCTCTCCGCCCGCCGCCGCTCGCGCAACGAAGAGAAAGAATCGGGGACGCACCCCCTTCGTCTCATACTCTAGCGAGGGAGCCCTGGAAGAAACCCATTGAGGAATACAAGACGGCAAGAGAATACGCCCCCGAAAAGGGACGCATCCCTGCCAACTCGTCGTTCCTCAATTGAAAAAACTTTCCAGGGCTTTTTCGCTAGAACGTCGCGTTTGCAGTTATGCAAAAATCGTTTATGACGGGCTTTTCACCCGTTTATATCGTCTTTACGTCGGCAAGACCTCCTTTATGTTGTCGTTTTTACGGCGGTATTGTATCATAAATTGCGCTTGTCGGCAAGAGGGAAGAGGGAATGTGGAAATGTGGAAATGTGGGAATGTGGGAATGTGGGAATGTGGAAATGTGGAAATGCCTTTGCTGTAATCGAGCGGATGCCGCCTACTGCCGGCATCATTTCCATATTTTCACATTTCCACATTTCAATCGTGGATGATGCCGCGGCGGATGGCGGTGGCGACGGCCTCCGCGCGGTCGACCACGTCGAGTTTTTCGAATATATGCTTGAGGTGCATCTTGATGGAATTGCTGGATACTCCGAACACTTCGCCTATTTCGGCGTTGCTGAGGCCCTTGGCGACAGCCTCGACGACTTCCCTCTCGCGCGGCGAAAGATCGCGCGATTCCTTGCGGAGCTCGAATATCTTCCTTATTCCGTCCGGGAATGCATCGCGGCCGGCGGCGACGGCGCGGATGGCCGCGACAAGCTCCTCGGGCTCCGCCTCTTTGGGGACATAGCCCCTGGCGCCCGCTTTGATGGATTGGAAGACGTCCTCTTCCGTGACGCTCGTCGTGAGCATTACGACCTTCTGCGCCGGATTCTCCCGCAAAATCTCCTTGAGCGCGGCAATGCCGTCGACGCCCGGCATGCGGACGTCGAGCAGGAGGACGTCGGGCCGAGAAGAGCGCGCGATTTCGACGGCGTCCGCCGCCGACGCGCCTTCCGCGACGAGTTTCAAATCCCCGCCGAGCTTCAGCACGGATTTTATGCCCAGCCTGACGACGCTATGGTCGTCCACGATCGCGACGCTTATCACAACTTCACCTCCATCCTGATTGTCATCATGCCCTTCTCCTCGCGGATTGCGAAGTCGAAACCGCATTTCGCCGCCCTCTCGCGCATTCCAGCGAGGCCGAAGTGACCTGCCTCCGGGCCAAGCGCGGTGGCCGGGTCGAAGAGTTCTCCGTCGTTGGCGATGCGCAGGACGAACCCGTTCTCCGCAGGATCGCTGACGATGAAAATCGTTTTGGCGCGTCCGTGCTTGACGGCATTCGTGGCGGCCTCGCGGATTATGCAGAGAATATCCGAGAAGACGCCCGCGGGGAAGCTCTCCGGCAGGCCGCGCAAGGCCGTGCGCACCCTGACGACGCCGTGAGAAGAAATCTGCCTCGCGAGCGACTTGACGACGCTTGCGGGACTGCGCTTGAAAAGTTCGTCGTTGCGGAGATTGAAGACCCTCTCGCGTATCTCGGCTTTGGCCGACATGAGAATCTCCTGTGCGGAAACAATAGCGTCCTTGACATTCTCCGGGGTCTCCGGCGAAAGCGAAAGAGAGGACTTGAGCAGCATTTTGGCGGCGACGAGATTCTGCTCGATCGTGTCGTGCAGGTCGCCGGCCATGCGCTTGCGCTCCCGCGCGAGTATGTCGAGGCGGCGATACGCCTGGCGCGAGCGGACGTAGCGGACGAAGAAAACGAGCGCCAGCAGCGCGGCGGCGACGGCGAGCGCCGCCATGAAACGCGCGCCGAAGCGCCGGCGCCTCCAGCCAGCGAGGGTCGAATCCGCCACAAGCGCGATATCGTCGTCGCCGTCGACCTCGATGCGCCTGGCGCTTATCGCCGGCACGCGTCCGTCCGGCAGGGCGATATCCTGCAAAATCGATAGAACGCCCGTAATGCGCAACTTGGGCTTGGCCTCCGCGCATTCGAGGATTTCCTGTTTGAGAGGGGACGCGAGCACGACCTCCACCCGGACGCCGTCCACGTCGACCACGAGGGATTTGCCGTCGACGACGAGCAACCTCGCCTCGGTCGCGACGAGCCGGGCGTCGAGATTGCGGTAGGAACCGTCCGGATTGACCGGGAAGCCGTCCAGCTCCGTCCAGCCTATTTCCACCGGGTCTGGGCGGCGCCCGGAGCCGATCTTGCGAACGACGGCGAAGGAAAGCTCGCCCATGTCGTTCACGAGCCGGGGGAACCCGGAGGCCTCGATTTCATCTCCCACGGCGACGCCTTCGGTCCGCGAGCGTATGCGCAACGCGCCTTCCGGCGTCTGGATGTAGATGCTCGCGCCGTCCTCGCTCGCGTGCGTGACCGTTCCCCTGACGCGCCTTCTGTGCATATCCGGCGGCTCGCTCGCATACGGCAGAATGCCGGAGAGTTGCACCTCCGGGACGCTGAACGCCTCCGGGGCGCTCTTCTCGACCTTGATATCGTCCGGCGAAACCACCTCCAGCTGAAGCTTCACATACTCGCCGCGTATGTTGAAAACGCTCATCGCGATGCCCGTGAGCGTCATTTCCGAATCGACCTGGCCGCGCCAGGCTTCTGGCTCGCCCGGCACGTGGGCGATAAACTCTCCCCCGGCGGTGGCGAGATACAGCCGCGTATAGCCTGCAAGCGAATCGCGCCTGGCGTCCATCAGCACGGCGCGGACCATGACGCGCCTGTTGTCGAGGACGCCCCAGCCGAAATCGCCAAGCCGGCGGACCGGCGGCGGCGGGAACGCTTCGCCGCGGCCGAGAAATGCAATGCGAGAAGCCTTTATGCCGGGCGCGAAACCAAGGCGCGACGATTCGCCGCGGACCTCGACCTGCATCCCGGGCG
Organism: Verrucomicrobia bacterium UBA3761; assembly: GCA_002371135.1. Lineage (GTDB taxonomy): Bacteria > Verrucomicrobiota > Kiritimatiellia > RFP12 > UBA1067 > UBA1067. The sequence goes on from DFGB01000054.1 coordinate 9,084, forward strand.
CGAGCGCGTCCATTCCCGCAAGTTCGCTCACCACCTCCCCGTTCACCTCGCCGGAAAACCAGACGCCAAACCCGTTTGGGTCTTCGATCGAGGCGAGCACGCCGGAATTGGCGCGCCACGAGGCGACGCACGTCACTACGCCGGTCACGCAGCACGGCGCGCCGTCAGGCACCTCGAGGCGGCTCTTGCCGGCGATATCGCCGAAACCGAGCGCGAGCGCCAGCGCCGCGCACCAAACGCGAGGCGCCGCACCGACCTGGCATCCGCCGTTGCGCTGCATCATAACCCGGCGCCGCATCACTTCAACATTGCCGCGTAGCCGCCGCAGGGGCGCAGGCGGAGCGTTTTCGTCATCCCCGGCGTCGCCGTGTATGTCTCGACGGCATAGGCGTCGAGGCGGCCGTCCGGAGAATCGCCGTATGCCGTCGCGGACACGGGACGGGAGAGGAACGAAAAATCAAGCACGATCTCGCGCTCCTTCGCGCCGTTTTCGACGGCGATAAACCACGTCTCCCCCTTGCGGCGGGCGAGAGCGACGCACTCGCCTATTTCGCTCCCCGCGAGAACCCGCGTTTCGTCATACTCCGCCGGCAGCACCTTGATCAACTCGACGGCCGGGTTCGCGAGATACTCCTGCGGGTAATCGCCGAAACAGAGGAACGGGCAGGCGAAGACGATCGCCTGCGCGAGTTCGCGGGCCCATGTGAAATGGACGAGCTCCTTTCGCGTGAAAACAAGCGGCGTGTAGTCGCCGTGGCCCTGGACGAGACGGCAGAACGGCAGGATCGCGTCGTGGGAGGGGTCGAGCACGCGGTGGTAGCGCGTAATGTGCCATTCGTGCCCGCGGATCGCCTCGCGCGCTATTTCGTGCGGCCACGTCTTTTCGCGGCCGGAGGGCTTCACGCAACCATGGAAATCGACGCGCAGGCCGGCGGCGTAGGTATCTTCGAGAAGCTCCTCGTAGCGGCGCATCGTGTCGGCCGTAGCCGCCGGAAAGAAATCTATCTTGATCCCTGCCGCGCCGACGGCGGCGACTTTGGCGAGATAGGCCCTCGCGGCGTCGCGCGTGCGCATTTCCTTGGAATCGACCCAGACGAACGTGCCCACGCCATTCGATTTGCCGTAGTCGATGCACTCCTTGAGCCGCTGCCAGCGCCCCTGGTCGTCGCCCCACTTGCGCCAGCCTTCGTCGATGAGATAATACTCGAAGCCGAGGCGGGCGGTCTTGTCGTACCAGTCGCGCTGTTCGGCAAGGACCGGGTCGCCCATCGCAAGCCAATGCCAGATGCAGCGTCCTGACGGAGCGAAGCGCCTGTCGAGAGGATGCGTCGTCTCCGGGCACAGCCGCCGCACGATGTCGTTCGTGGCGAGAGCCTGCAAATCGGCGGCGGCGAGCATGACGCGCCAAGGCGACGTCGATGCGGATTTCTTCTCGAAGCCGTCGCGGTCGGCGTAGTAATGGATCGCGAAACGTCCGTCGCCGCGGTATACGAGCGCAGAATCGGTCCAGTCGACCACGTTCGCCTCGGTCATGACGCGGTATCCGCCGCCGGGAAGCTTCGCGGTGACGGGCATCGCCATCAGCTGGCCGGCGCGGAGGTCTGCGACCTTGCACGTTTTATATGGCGCTTCGTAGTCGATGAACTCCATGCCGCCGCCCGGCTGGAACCACACCGTGGCATCAACAGGAAGACGCCACTCGGTATCTTCGCGGGAAACGCGCCCGGCCCCCTCGCCTACGATGTAGCGGACGGCGAAGGAGCCATCGTCGAACTCGCGCCGTTCCTGCTCGCAGGAGACCTCGCCGTCTACGACGATGCCGTTTGCGGAAAGTCCTGCGGCGAGCGCGCCAAGCGAGAGCGCCGCGGCAATGAACATGGGAAAAAGCGTTTTCATGAGGGGGAAGAGAGAAGAGGCAAGAAGGAAGAGGGAAGATAGCGGGAGGGCCGCGACAAGCACGACCCTCCCGCGATTCTCATTCCTTCTACTCTTTTTTCTTGCGCTTGGAACGAGCCCATACGATTATCGCCACGGCCGCGACGACGAGAGGAATCGCGACGAGGGGCCGGTAGAACAGCCACGCAATGGCGATCGTCACAAGCGCGCAAGGCGCCGCAACGGCGAACGCGACCACGCCGATGCCGATCTCCAGGATGTTGCCGACGAACGGCAGCACGTCGCCAAGGACGCTGATCGGCTTGAGCACGGTCCTGACGCCGAACAGCATCAACAGGAAGCCGACGAGGCGGAGTATCCAGCACATGAACGTATTCGCGCTCTGCGCGTCGGCGAACATCTCCTCGCGGCTCTTGACGCCGTCGGAGAGGAGAGAGACCTTCTTGCCGTTCTTCGCGACATACGCGCCGAACGTATCGCCGTTCTGCACGGCGGCGATCGAGATGTCGTGCGGACGGACGATGCGGAACGAAACGCGCATGTCGCCAATGCGAGGCTGCGCGACGACGTTGCGGTTGTTCTTCTCGTTGAGCCGCGTCTCCGAGTTCGGGACGTAGATGTAGTTGCCCTGCACCGTCACGCGGTCGACGGCGCACGTGTAGCCCTGCGGAAACACGAACGCCTGCGCGCCGCCGATGCGGGAAATCTGCTCCGGGGCGAGAGTGAACGCGCCAAACGAGACGAACGCAGCCTGCTGGCGCTCGTTCTCGAACTCCTTCACGCCGGGATTGTCGTGCCCGGCCTCGTGGTAGTCGCTGGAATCGAGGACCGCGTCGGTCCAGACCTGGCGATACGAGTACGTGGTCGTCTGCGTGACGCTGCCGCCGACGTTCTTCTTCTCGGTGGTGCGGGAATCCTCGCGCCACTGGTACATCTCGACGACGCGCTCGAGACGGATGGCCTTGTCGCTCACGCCGAAGATGGCGTCGGAGAGCACCTCCTCCGTCTCGGCGCGGCCGGACATGTGGACGAGCTTGCCGTTCATCGCCGGGTCGACCGTCTGGTTCGACTCGAGGCTCACGCACGCGCCCTCGCCTTCTTCGAGAGCCTTGCGCGTCTTGATCGTGTTCCCCTCGTTCCAGAAGAGGAGCGGGAAGCCGACCACGAACAGGACGAGGCCGGTGACGACGCCCTTTATCGAGGAGCCGAGGCGCGAGCCCCAGCCGATTGTCGTGGTTTCAGTCGTTGCCATAAGTCACCTCACTTTGCCGGATGGACGCCCATGCCCTTCTCCGCGCCTTCGAGCGGAGTCGTGTAGGCGATCTTCTCCTTGACTTCGGTGACGACGACCGTGCCGATCTTCGTCATTTCGCTGTCGAGCACTTCGCCCGTATCGTCGTCGACGATCTCTTCGACCGTGCCGATATCGAACTTCATGCCGACCGTCACGCCCTCGCGGGTGCCGCGGTTGATGACGAGCTTGTCGGGCTTGACGAGCGAGACGGTGCCTTCCCACGGGATTGAATCGAGCTGGGCGATGATGTATTCCATCGCCTGGTTGATGGCGTCCGTTGTGGCGATGCCGACGTTGTCCTTGTCGAAGCCGCCGAGGTCGCCGGTAAGGCCGCCGAGCTTGGAGCCGTGGTAGCCGAGGCGGATGCCGCGCTTGCCGGACGAGCCGACGACGCTCTTCGAGCCCTTGACCTGGCCGGTCGCGGAATCGACGACGTAAATCGTGACGTTGATTTCAGCCTTGCCGCCATTGCCGCCGATGGAGATGCCCTTGAAGTTGAATCCGCCGCCGCCGCCGGCCTTCTGCTCTTCGACGTGGGTGATCGCGCCCTTGACGAGAAGCTGCGCGGGGGACATGCGGCCGATCTTGGGCGTCTTCTTGCCCTGTGCGGTGCGGCCCGCCGCCGCGAGATCCTGTTCGGCCATCGCGGCGCCGCGCATGTCGGATTCGCCGAGGACGATGAACTTGCCGGACTGCACGAGCTGGTCGGTGAGAATCGTCCCCCATGCGCTGCCGAGATCCCACTGGCCGTTCCAGCCGGAGCGGTTCTCGAACTTGCTGACGGAGATCGTATAGCGGAGGTTGCCGCCATCTGCGAAGAGCACGGTCGCGCCAAGGACCGCGCATGCGAATATCGACAGTTTCTTCATGGTTTCGGATTCCTTCGTTTTGGGTTTGGAAAAGAATCAGACGAGGCCGCGCTTGACGAGGTGCTCGGCGATTTCGACGGCGTTGAGCGCGGCTCCCCTGAGGAGCTGATCGCCGGAGACGAACATGTCGATGCCCTTCTTGTCGTTGCGGGAAATGTCCTGGCGGATGCGGCCGGCGAGGACGTCGTACTTCGCGGTCGCGTCGAGCGGCATCGGGTAGAGGCCGTTGAGAGGATCGTCCACCACCTTCACGCCTTCGGAAGCGCGGAGGATCTCGCGCACCTCGTCGGGCGTGATGTCTTCCTCGAACTCGAGATTGAGCGACTCGGAATGGGCGCGGGCGATCGGCACGCGCACCGACGTGCAGGAGAGCATGAGGTCCGGAGCGTGCAGCATCTTGCGCGCTTCGTTGCGCATCTTGAGTTCTTCGAGCGTGTACCAGTTGGTCTCGTCGAACTTGTCGATGTGGGGGATGAGGTTGTATGTGAGCTGGTGCTGGAAGGCCTTGACGGTGAGGGGTTTGCCGGCGACGTATTCGCGCAGCTGGGTCTCGAGCTCTTCGAGGCCGGGGGCGCCGGCGCCGGACGCGGCCTGGTAGGTGGAAGCGATGAGGCGCTTCAGCTTCTTCGCCTTGTGGAGCGGCGCGACGGCTTCGAGCATGATGGCCGTGGTGCAGTTCGGGTTGGCGATGACGCCCTTGTTCCAGTCGAGATCCTCGGCGTTGACCTGCGGGACGACGAGCGGGACTTCCGGGTCCTGGCGGAAGGCGCGGGAGTTGTCGATCATCTTCGCGCCGGCCTTGACCACCGCGTCCTTGAGCTGGAGAGCGACGTCGGTCTTGCCGGCGAAGAGGACGATATCCATGCCGGCGAACGAATTTTCATCGGCCTTGAGGACGTGATACGTCTCGCCCAGGATCTGCTCGTCGCGCTCGCGGGACGCGAAAATCTGCACCTTGCCGCAAGGGAAGCGCCTGTCCTTGAGGACCTTTATCATTTCAGTGCCGACCGCGCCGACACCCACTAGACCTACGTTGTATTGTTTCATTTTTCCATTTTCCCGATTTCAAATTTTCAAATTGAATCAATAGCATACAATAGATTTTTATCGCAGAGATGCAGAGACGCAGAGATTATGGATTTTGTTGGTGTTATTTCATATGCACAGCGCATAGTTCTTTCATTTTGGCTAAAGAGTGTGTTGATTTGACGTCTCATGAAAAATGCGAAAAACCCTTGGAAACTCTGCATCTCTCAAGTCTCTGCGATAAAAACCTATTGCATGGTAGTGAAATTGAATCTAGCATTTCACATTTGGCATTTTGCCATTTAGAACTCCAGCGTCGAGAAATAGTCGTCGAGCGTTTCGGCGCGGCGGATCTGGCGCACGGAGCCGTCGGCCTCCAGCAGGAGTTCGGCGCTGCGGAGCTTGCCGTTATACTGGAAGCCCATTGCGTGGCCGTGCGCGCCCGCGTCGCATATGACCACGTAGTCGCCGCGCTCGAGCACCGGCAGCACGCGCTGGATGGCGAATTTGTCGTTGTTCTCGCAAAGCGAACCCGTGACGTCGTAGACGCTCGTCTCGGCGGAATTTTCCTTGCCGGGGACGACGATCTCGTGGTATGCGCCATACATGGCCGGGCGCATGAGGTTGGACATGCAGGCGTCGAGCCCCGCGTAGAGGCGATACGTGTTCTTTATGTGTATGACGCGCGAGACGAGATAGCCGTACGGACCCGTGATGCAGCGTCCGCACTCCATGAAAAGCTTCACTCCGCGCGCGCCGGCCGCGGCGAGAATTTCATCGTTCGCCTGCCTGACGCCTTTGGAGACCTTCTCCAAATCCATCGCCTCCTGGCCGGGCTTGTAGGGGATGCCGATCCCGCCGCCGATGTTGACGAATTCGAACTCGATGCCGAGCTTTTCGCGCAATTCGACGACGAGCGAGAAAAGGAGCCTCGCGGTGTCGATTATGTATTCGGGGTCGAGCTCGTTCGAGGCCACCATCGTATGCAGGCCGAAACGCCTCGCGCCGGCGGCCTTCATCTTCGCGTAGCAATCGAAAAGCTGCTCGCGCGTCATGCCATACTTCGCCTCCTCGGGCTTGCCGATGATCGCGTTGCCGCCCTTGAGGGGGCCCGGGTTGTAGCGGCAGCACATCAGACGGCCGGAGAAATCCGCGTCAGGGCCGACCGCTTCGAGGAGCGCGTCCCAGTGCGTAATATCATCGAGATTGATTATCGCGCCCAGCTCCCACGCCTTGCGGAATTCGGCAAGCGGCGTATCGTTGGAGGTGAACATGATCGCCTCCCCCGTGTTGCCGACCTTCTCGGCGAGGACGAGCTCCGCCATCGACGAGCAGTCCGACCCGAAGCCAAACTCCTTGAGCAGCGTCATCAAATGCGGATTGGGCGCGGCCTTGACCGCGAAGAACTCCCGCCAGCCCTTGTTCCACGAAAACGCCTTCTTCATGCGTTTGGCGTTCTCGCGAATCGCCTTGGCGTCGTAGATGTGGAACGGCGTGGGCCATTTGGCCGCGATCTCGTCCAGCTTGGATTTGTCGAAGGGAAGCGTTCTCATAAAAAGTTGAAAAGTTGAAAGGTTGAAAAGTTGAAAAGTTGAAAGGTTGAAAGGTTGAAAGATTTAGAACCTCTAGAACTTCTAGGCCATCTAGGACTTAGTGAACTTTTCAACCTTTCAACTTTTCAACCTTTCAACTTTTACTTTTGAACACATTCCGGTGCGGGCGGGAGGCGGCCGTTGTCGAGAAGGTCTTTGACGATCATTCTGACTTGCGTATCGAAGTCTCCCTTGAGGATCCAGCGCAGGTAGCTCGGCTCGTTCATCATGAGCCGCTTGAGGCTCTGGCCCTTCTTCTTGCCGAAGTTGATGCAGAGCTGGCCTTTGATCCACCTGAGATAGCCGTTGCGGTCGGCGTTGAGTGGATCGTGCGGGGCGAGGTATTCATCCATCTCCTCGACGGTTTTCGGGAGCGACGGGTATTTCGCCATCTGGGCCTTGAGGACTTCTAGCGTGGCGCGGGTGTCGGCCTGGGCGCCATGCGCGCCTTTGTGGTCGCGGCCAAGGTAGAAGCGCACGGCGGCGGTGAGGTCGCGCGGCTCCATGCGGTGGTAGATGCGCTGGACGTCGATATGACGGCGCGCGAGTTCCCCGAAATTCATGCCGACGCGGGCGAACTCCTCTTCAAGGCACGGGATGTCGAAACGGTCGGCGTTGAAGCCGGAGAGGTCGCAATCGCGGAAGAACTCGAAAATCTCCTGCGCCTTGTCGCGGAACGTCGGGCAATCCTTGACGATTTCGTCCGTGATGCCGTGGATGCGCGTAGTCTCGGGCGGGATGGGGATGGTGGGGTTGAGGAGCCAGCACTGCTCCACCTCGGAGCCGTCCGGCATCACCTTGATGGCGGCAAGTTCGATGATGCGATCCTGGCGGGGCGAGACGCCGGTCGATTCGATGTCGAACACGACGAGCGGGCGGTCTAGGGTCAGATTTTGCATATAAGATCGTTTCTGTAAAGGGCGCGGACGGCGTCGCAATCGAGCGTATGGCCCGCGCGGAAGCTGACGACCGTGCCGACGAAGCGGTCGGCTCCTGTGAGGGCTAGCGCGGCCATGAGGTCGAGCGTGGCGCGGTGCCAGACGGGCTCGAGGAACTTCTCGCCGACGGGGAAGCGCGGCTCTGTGTAGAATTTGCGGCCGTGGATGAGGATGTTCTTCTCGCTGTAGCCCCAGTTGCGCGTGGCGGCGAAGAGCTTGCCGACGGTCTTTGCGAGGAGATACTGGCGGTAGGTGGCGTTGGTGCGGGCGAGGGCCGCGTAGCGGAACGTCTCCGGCGTCGCGTCGAAAAGGACTCTCTGGTCGCCTATCACCGTGTTCCACGAAATCGCGCAGTCGATCCTGAGGCGCTTTTCGCCGTTTTCGGGCGGCAGGAAAAGGAGGAAATCGCCGCGCCTGCCGCCGAACGCCACGGGCTCCTTGACGGTGACGAACGTCGCCGCCTCGTCAGTCTCGACTATCTTCGCGTGCTCGACCGCCTTGACGAGCGGGAGCGACGACTGGTCGAAAAGCGGCGGGTCGCCGGAGTTCACCTTGAGGAGGACGTCGTCGACGCCAAGCCCGGGCTTGAGCGCGATGATGTGCTCCACCATGCGCAGGTAGTTGTGCTCCGAGCCGGAGCGCAGGACGAGGTTCTGCGCGCTCGTCCAGAGGTTGGAAATATCTACGAAAGTATCAAGCTGCTCCGGCTGGTCCATGCGGCGGATCCACCAGCCCGGGCGCGGGGAAGGCGCGAAGGTGATGGTCTGCTTGTGCGAACCCTCGAACGTCCCGACGCCGGCGACGGGCGCCTCGCCCGCGAGCGTCGTTCTTTTCGCGGAATACGGCGAGGGGGCGTCCGGCGGCAGAAGGCGCTCTTCGTCGATCGCCTGGACGCGAAAGCGCTCGTAGGCGGCCTCGATCGAGGCCGCCGAGCCGAACACCACCCGGCCGATGTCGTAGACAGGACTTTCCATAGCGGGCTCGAAGTAGGAAGTAGGAGATAGGAAGTAGGAAGTAGGAGATAAGATAATACTTGCGTCCCGCCTGAACAGCAAATTTCCTACTTCCTACTTCCTGCTTTCTATCTTCTTTATTATGAGCAGAGCTTGTAGAGGACGCCTGCGACGACCGCCGAGCCGATTACGCCGGAGACGTTCGGGCCCATTGCCTGCATGAGGATGAAGTTCGCCGGGTCGTTGGAGAGCGAAACCTTGTTGGAGACGCGCGCGGCCATCGGCACGGCGGAGACGCCCGCGGAACCGATGAGCGGGTTCACCTTCTCCTTCGAGAAAACGTTCATGAGCTTCGCCATCAAGACGCCCGCGGCCGTGCCCACGCAGAATGCGACAAGGCCGAGCATGAGAATGCCGAGCGTCGTGCCGGAGAGGAACTTCTCGCACGCGAGCTTGGAGCCGACCGAAAGCCCGAGCATGATCGTCACGATGTTGATGAGCGCGTTGGACATCGTATCGGAGATGCGGGAGACGGAGGGGCCGGCCTCCTTGGCGAGGTTGCCGAGCATGAGCGCGCCGATGAGCGGCACGGCGGACGGCAGGAGAATCGCGCAGAGGAGAAGCACGATGAGCGGGAAGCATATCTTCTCGATCTTGGTGACGTTCCTGAGCGGCGGCATCTTGATGACGCGCTCGGCCTTGGTCGTGAGGGCGTTCATGATCGGCGGCTGGATGATCGGCACGAGCGCCATGTA
>DFGB01000045.1 GCA_002371135.1 Verrucomicrobia bacterium UBA3761
TCGGCGACCCAGTCCAGAAACCGGTCGATCGGGTATTCTTTCGTTTCGTTCATATTTTCTCCTTAGTAATCATGATTTGGATGAAGGCGAATCGGGGTTTGACTTCTGGGCCAGTTCGCGAACAGCCCTGTCGAAGTCGCTTTCATACTGAAGCATTTCTCGACGGCGGTATTCGCGGAATTCGGCGACCGCCTTGCGGCACGCCTCTTCGTGGGAGACGGAACCTTTACCATGTAACAGTTCCCTTCCGGATAGTGTCAACATCGCATCGAGCTTTCCAACCCATTCCTGCATGTGCATCGGCTTCTGCTCCAGTGCCTGAAGTTCGGCGAAATCGAGAAACTGCGACACAAGGAGCCGCAGATATTCAAGTTCCTTGCCGTTCAGATAATTCTTGGCAATCTTGACGTCATCCTCTGTAATGTAGGTACCGTCAAAGTTCGTCATACCCACCATCGGCTTGTCGGCATCCACGCGTTCGTGAATCAGTTCCGCCGCAGTATGCTTATGGGCGGCGTAGTGGAGTTTGTTTTGGACCGTTGCGAAAAATGTCCGCGTTATGTCATTCGTGCGGTCATAGTCGATGCTCGTCGCGAAGATGTCCGTTACTTTTTGGTAGAAATTCCGTTCGCTCAGCCGTATGTCGCGGATACGCTGGAGAAGTTCGCGAAAATACCTGCTGCGGTTCCCCTTGAGTCGGTCATCGTCGAGCGTAAAACCCTTCACTGCGAATTCGTGCAGATGCCGAATGGCCCACTGGCGGAATCGAACGGCAACCTCGCTTCGGATTCTCATGCCAATTGCAAGGATCATATCAAGGTTATAGTGCGAAATCTGCCGTTTAACCGACCTATTCCCTTCGGTTCGAACTAACAAATATTTTTTGTGAGTTGCTTCACGCACCAACTCGCCATCGTCATAAATCTGCTGAATGTGATGGCTCACGTCTTGCTGGCTAGCTTGGAACAATGTCTGCAACTGCTCTGCTGTCAGCCAAACATCCTCGCCCTCGAATCGAACGGTGACATTTGAAATGCCGTTGTCGTCCTGATAGATCAGGAATGATTGGTTGTTTCCATTCTTTGCGTTAGACATAGTCGTCTCCTTCGGGTTCTTCGGGATCTGTACTTCCAGCCGCTTTATCCTTCTTCCTGTCTGGAATCCAAAGTTTCGCGAATCCCTGCGCGAACGCCTCCATCTGCCGCGCGGTCACGGCGGGACAGGCGCGTCGGTAGGCCTCCTCGGCCGCCTTGCGGGTGGCTTCCTTCCAATCGTCCATGTACGTTTCCGATTCAACGTTCAGGACGATTTTCTGGTTCTCGGGCTGCGCGAGGATGTCCCAGTAAGCGCGCTCGGCGGGGCCGTAAAACCGAGAAGTCTCGTCAAATTTCATTTCGTCGGAATAGGTCTTGGCCGCGAACCGCAAGGTGCTGCGCTGACCCTCCGACCAATCGATGGCTGTTTTGTAGCGCTGTAAGGCGGATTCTTCCAGCATGGAGACGGGAAGGGAAACGGACCATTCCACTGTTGCAATCTCCTTCGCCTTTTCCGCGTAAAGACCTCCCGTCCAAATTGTGAAACTCTTGTCGTCGGGAAGACATTCCAAATGGTGGAGGGCGAGCGCCGATTTGCGCCCTCCCGTTCCACGAATTTGAAGGACGCTTGCCAAATCGCGCCATGGCAGGCGGGAAGGATCGGATGAAATATAGGTTGGCGTTTCATCCTTTTTCAGTTTGACGGAAGCCATCTGATCCCGCCATGCAGGAAGTTGTGGATAGACTACGCCTCCGCCGAGAACGCATGCGGATGAACCTTTTGACAATTTGATTACGCGGGACAGCGGGACTAAATGGCCGAGGAATGTCTTGGCCAGTTCCGCAGAACTGTTGCGCGACAGGGTCTCGAGCTCCCAGACCGGACGGCCCCATTCTGCAGACAAGCCGTTGACAACAACCTTTGCGCTAAGAAGATTCATCCAGATGGATTCCACCAGGCTCCCTCCCATGAGCATCGTGAAGAGCATTGACTGTTCCCGACACGGTGCTCCCTTGACGCTTCGCTCCGTCTCGGCCCCAGACCAGCTGCAAGTCCCGGACAGACCTCCAGCCGAAAAATTCTGAAAAGATACAAGACTCAATGCCAGCAATTCATCGGGAAACATTCGTCCGACATCGGTAGCACCATGGTCGAACAATGTCGACTTGTTTCCCGAAGCCAACCGAAAAACGAGCTTATCGCATGTAGTCGCGGCATCGTCTCGCACCGCATCAACATCGTCCGGCTGTAAAAAGGCATGCGGTCCGTATAGGAAGAAGCGGTGGTGCCATTTCCGCAGATAGTCCGTCGAGATGGGCCCGACATCGGATTTGGCGGCCTTCCAGGCGTCTTCGTTCTTGAGGCGATCCGGTCCGAGCGCGGCCTGGGCAATGCAGAGGAGAAGACGGAACACCGCCACGCGTTCGTAGGGATTGAGGGCGAGGTCGACGATCGCGCCATCCTTGTCTTTGAAAATGTCGCCGAGCGAGACGGCCCGGTTCGACCCGTCCTTCATCAGTACGGGAATCCAGGTTTCGTCAATGAGATTGTAGGAGTTTTCGTTGTTCATGGCTCACCAGTCTTCGTTGTCTTTGAAATAGAATTCACCTTCCGGGTCGGGAATTTGATGGTGCTCCGCCGAAACATTCGGAATGTTCGGCGTTTCCGGAACATCTGGATTTTCCGAAGGCTCCGGCACTTCCGCTTTCTCTGCGGAAGCGCGATAGGCCCCGTAAAGCGGATGATAGCGATAGCCGGCGCGGGTATCGGTTCCGTCTATGGAAAGCGCACCAGACGCCAGATCCCATTTACAGACTACAGGCATTTCTGATGGGAAGAAGTGCTTCGCGAGCAGGTCATTCCCTTTTTTCTTTGCAGCGAGGAGCAAATCGTCCACAGGCACCTGTACGAGATTCCGGTAGAGTTCCCGCGTGACCTTGAAGTCACGCTGGAAACTGGAAAGCGTGACAGGCGTTCCATCCAGCAGGACAGCCTGTCCCGTAGCCGTGTCGAAACTGCGAACGAGCAGCAACGAGACGGAGGGACGGCTGTTGTAACGGGTGCCAGCCGTTTCCTCGTCGTCGTTCCGAGTCGGCAGCGAATCGGCTTCGCCCATGATGGCACATCGCCGCAGTTCAGCGATTCGTTTCTTCATCGCGGCATGAAGCGACGCGTATGGTTCGGTTTCCGGGATGGTGTCGGAATACACCGCTTCGAGCAATCTGCGGATGTCTTCGGGGATGGTAATCGACTCACGCTTCCGCAATTCCTCGAACGTGCGCAGGAGGACGTATGGCGCATAGACCCAGACGCCGCGGCCGAAGACCGGCTCCAGCTCCTTCGCCTTGGTCGGAAGAACCGACAGATCGTCCGGCGGCATTGCGGCGCAAACGACGGCCAGTTCGGGTTCTGCGACAGGGCGGCCATGGCGCTCGTGCCGCCAGAGACGTCCGAGGCGCTGCAGTAGCATGTCTGCGGGGGCGAGTTCGGAAAGCATCCAGTCCGCATCAATGTCCACGCTCTGTTCGACGATCTGCGTAGAGACGAGAATCGACCCGTGAGGGCGCGCGGACTCGCGCCCCTCCCGGTTTGTTTTGCCGAGTTTCGCCATCCACTCTTCTTCAAGCCGCTCGCGGTCGCGGGACGTGAACTTGGCATGGAGCAGGCCGACGGGAAACTCGCCGGAGACCATTTCGCTCTTCAACGTGCGGAACCACTCCTGGGCGGTTGCAACCGTATTGGCGATGCAGAGGACGTTACATCCCGCGCGGGCCTTTTCGACGGCGGCGTCGATCGGAGATTGCGCCGCAGCGTCGATCCAGCGAAGACGGACTGTCCGCGACGGCAGCGGATCCAATGGACGGGCGACCACTCCGCCGTCTGCACGAATACCGGTCAATAGCGGATAACCATCCGCCTCGGGTGCACCATCGCCCAACAATGACTTGCGGCGCGCGGCGGTAAGCGTCGCGGAAAGGATGATCACCGTGCAACCCAAGTCGCGAAGACGCCGGACGAGTTCGTCGAGCAGCGTCCCCGTGTAGGCGTCGTAGCTGTGAACCTCGTCGAGGACGACGACCTTTCCGGCGAGCGCGAACGACCGGACGAACGAGTGTTTGACGTTGAGAACGGCCATGAGCGTCTGGTCAATCGTGCCGACCGCAAACGGGAAGAGCAATCCTCGCTTGGACGGGTTGAACCACGGCGGCGGCCGACGTGTAGCCGCCGCCCCTTCGCCCCCTGTGTCAAATTCCTTGAGCCACGCTTGGCCGTGCGCGAGCTTGACGGGCGTCGGCGTCGCCGAGCCGGCCTTGAGAAACTGTTCGACGCGCTCGTGGATACGGTCGCTCGTGAGCCGCGTCGGGAGGGCAAAATACAGCCCGGAATGGACACCTTTTTCGATTAGACGGTAGGCCGCGTAGAGGGCGGATTCCGTTTTGCCCATGCCCATCGGCGCTTCTAGTACGTAAACGCCAGGACCATCGACTTCATCGAGAAACGCCTGCTGCGCCGGATAGGGGTCGAAACCGAAAATGTCGCGAAACGACAGAGCGTGCCGGAACGATGCCTTCGCGAAGCCGCATCGCGCCAACGCGAATGCCGCACGCTGCCGCCCTTCGCCGGACGAAAGCGGACGTTCGTCCGGAGGGAAGAATTCCTCGTCCGAGGCAATCCAGTCCGACACGCACGTGATACCGGCGAGAAGGTCCACGTGCGCTTGAACGTTGGCGGCGGATGAGGGTGTCGTTCCAAATTCTTCGGCCAACGCTTTCACCAAGGCACTCCGTTCCTCCTGCCATTTGCCGTCATTCGTGAACGGATATGGGGGATCCGCCGCGAAACCGTGGTGGGCCACGACGGCACGGACCAGTGGATGGGATGAGCCAACCCCGAAGAGTTTCATCAGTGCCTTGGCGCCGACGGACGCATGGTTCGTGACGTAGCTCCCTTCCCAGCCCTTTGCGAAAGTCGGAGCCTTTCCCTTCAAAAGGTCCATGAAATACTTACCCTCGAATCCCGGCGACACCTTGCCGACATCGTGAAGGGACACGAGAAACGGCGTTTCGGGCGGAAACATTCCGCGGACAGAGTCTGGAAGCAACGCGAGCAATCCCTCCGCCACATAACCAGCGTAACGACAGTGATCAAAAACAAATGTCCCGTACGAACCGTCGGGGCAGGTCTTCGCCCGGCAAAGTTTGTAGGGAATACAACCGAACGAATCGGCCGCGCAAGCGCCGTCATTTTTTCTGCACAGTTCTTTCGCGGTCTGCGAATAAAGGATTCTTTGTATATTCGGCATCCCCAAAACCCATTTCCAAATTTTTGACGCTAATTATAACATTTTATCGCTAAACTGTCAAAATGGCATGGGCATGTGCGCGAGAGCGGAGCGCTTTACAGCGCGGCGTTGGCGCGGATGTAGACCGGGATGCGGTCGATGGGCGTCTTGGCCTTTACAACACGGCCGCCGGCGAGGGTCTCGCCGGTGTGGAAATCGCGCCAGTCGCCAGCAGGGAGCCAGACATCCATCTCTTCGACGTCGGCCGTCACAGGGCATACGAGAAGATCCGGTCCGAACATGTATTCAGTCTCGAAACCCTTCGGCGCGTCGTAGAGCGGACGCATCATCATCGCGTTGTTCTCGACGACATCTTTCGCAACGCGGAGGATGTACGGCCTGAGCCTCTCGCGCAGGCGGATCTGATCGTTGAGCAGGCGTTCTGTTTCTTCGCCGTAGCGCGAGGGCGTTGTATCGCTGACGAAGCCGTGGACGCGCTGGACGGGGCAGAACGTCGCGAACTGCATCCAACGCACGAGGCGCTTCTTGTAATCGCGGTTCACATACTGGTCGGCAGGGCGGAAGAACCCACCGGCGTCGCTCGTCCAGTATGGGAAGCCGGCCGAAGCGAAGCCGAGCCCCGCGACGATCTGGTTGCGAAGGTCGGACCACTTGTTGCCGACGTCGCCGCTCCACATGACGCACGACGTCCGCGTCTGGCCGGGGAAGGCGCAGCGCGTCAGGACGAGCGGAGTCTCGCCGGGGCGAAGAGCGCGCATGCGGCGGTCCGCCTCCGTATTGACGAGCAGCGGGTAGATGTTGCGATACATGTCGCCCGAGCCCATCGCGAGCGTGCGACCGTGGAGGGCATCGTTCTCCGGCTCGACCGCATCGAGCCACCACGCGTCGACGCCGGTCGAGACGAGGCGCTCCGCGAACCACTTCCAGTATAGATCCGCCACCGGCTTGTTCGAGAAATCGATCCACGGCGTGCCGGGGATGAAACCCTTTGCATCGTCAAGGGCGCGACGGAACGCGGAATCGCCCTCCGCCTTGGACCAGACGCTGAGCATCACGCGCACGCCTCTCTCGTGGCATTCATCGACCATAGCCTTCGGGTCGGGGAAACGCCTCGGATCCCACTCCATCGAATTCCACGTGCCGTCGCGCCACCACTGCCAATCCTGCACGATGACGGAAAGAGGGAGGTCGCGGTCCTTGAAGTATCGCATCGCCTTGACGAGGTCGTTCTGCGTGACGAAGCGCTCCTGGCAATGCCAATAACCCCATGCCCAATCCGGCAACGCGGCGGTGCCGCCGCAGTCCGCGCGGAAATGGGCGACGGCCTCCTCGGGCCGTCCGGCATAGACGACGTAGTCGGTGCCGCCGGCGACGTCCGAGCGGAACGTCGTTTCGCAGCGGTCGGGGCGGAATGCAAGCGAAACGCGGTCGCCGGAGTCGGCGACGACGCGCACCTTGTGCGAACCGGCCTTGAGCGCGAGGCGGAAGCCGACCGCCGGCGGCAACCACACGTTCTCGTTGTTTACGACCGCGGCGCCGTCGATCTCGACATGCTGCATACGCGCCATGTCGCGGCCGCAGTCGAGCATGAACGCGTATTCGCCATCGCCTTCGACGGCGAACTCCCCTTCGAGCGCGACACCCCTGCGCCTCTCCTTCGCGCCGCCGCTAGCCGTCGTCACCTCGACTTCACTCGCGGCGCCGTCGCCCGTCTTGCGAAGCTCGACAAAGTCGGTGCATTCGTTGAACTCGATCTTGGAATAGTTGTGCCAGTAAAGCCCCCAGCCGCGCGTCGAAACGAGGAACGGCGCCGCAATCTGGGTATTCACCTGCACGAGGCGGCGCGGAAGATTCCTGACGTCAAGCTGGCCGTCCTGGAACTGGCCGAGCCCGAAAAGCCTCTCGCCCTGCGGCGAATCGAACGCGATCTCCTTGTCGCCGACGCGGCGCTCGGAGAGAATCGCCTTGCCGGAGACGTCTTCGAACCGCACGAGCCCGGACGCATGCGACACGACGGCGCAAAGTCCGCCGGACTTGACGCGGGTAAAATCCCGCCCGCGCTCGACCTCGACCTGCGCCGCGCGGCCTGCGTCGAACACAAGCTCCGGCGAAACCGGCTCCCCGCGCGTCACGCGCAGTCCGCCCTCCGAGAACGACGACACCTTCACGTCGCCGCGCGCCGTCGCAATCGTCGCGGCCGCGCGGCCGCTGCAAATTGCAACCCTCCCGGGCGGCAAGTCGTATTCCGCAAGGACGCCGTTCAATTCGATTTTCAGTTTCCCGCCGCCCGTCGAACAGACCGTACAGTCTGTCACAATGCCGTCCTTCCACGCGAAATCGACCGTCCAGCCGCCGCGTGCGCGGAGGCCCTTCACAGCGCCGTCCGGCCAAGCCTTCGGGAGTGCGGGCAAGATGTCGACAAAGCCGCGGTGGCTCTGCAAAAGCATCTCGGCGATACCGGCCGTGCAGCCGAAGTTCCCGTCGATCTGGAATGGCGGATGCGCATCAAAAAGATTCGGATACGTCCCGCCGCCGCCGTGGTTGCGTCCGAGCGGAGAGAGCTGGTTCTGGATCAATTTGAACGCATGGTCGCCGTCGAGAAGCCGCGCCCACAGGCAGACGCGCCAACCCATCGCCCAGCCGGTCGAAATGTCACCACGCTTTTCAAGCGAAACGCGCGCGGCCTTGAAGAGCTCCGGCGTCTCGGGCGTGATCTGTGCGGAGGGATACAAGGCATAGAGGTGCGAGACGTGGCGGTGATGGTCGCCCTGTTCGTCAAGGTCGGCGCCCCACTCCTGCAACTGCCCCCACCTGCCGATGCGGTCGGGCTCTAGTTGCTCCAGGCGCTTCTCAAGCCGTGCGGCGAAATCTGCGTCGCGGCCGAGTTCCTGCGCGGCGGCGATCGCATTGCGCCACACGTCGCGAGCGAGCTGGTGGTCCATCATGCAGACAGGGTCGAAGCCGTTGGGGCGCCCCCGCACGATGTTCTCCGGCGAATTTGACGGGATGAACGCGAGGCGGCCCGTCTGCGGATTCTCTATGGCGAAGGAGTCGTAGAACTCCGCCGCGCCCTTGAGAACGTCATAATGCTCCTCCAGGAATTTCCTGTCGCGCGTGTAGAGCCAATGCTCCCAGACGTGCGTCGAAAGCCAAGCGCCGCCGGACGGCCACCAGCCGCATGCAAGATACGTATCGACAGGCCCGGCGACGCGCCAGATGTCCGTGTTGTGGTGCGTCGTCCAGCCCTTCGCGCCATACATCTCTTTCGCGGCCTTGGCGCCGGTGACGGAAAGCTCGCGTATCATCTTGAAAAGCGGCGCGGCGAGTTCGCCGAGGTTCGTCGCCTCGGCCGGCCAGTAGTTCATCTCGGTGTTGATGTTCACAGTATACTTCGAGCCCCACGGCGGCTTGAGGCTGTTGTTCCAAAGCCCTTGAAGATTCGCCGGCTGGCTTCCGGGCTGCGAGGACGAGATGAGTAGATAGCGTCCGTAGCGGAAGTACAGCGCGGCGAAATACGGGTCGTCCGACGCGGCGAAATCTGCGAGCCGCGCGTCGGTCGTCTTGTCGGGGAACTTGTCCGGACCGAGGTCGAGCGTGCAGCGATCGGCCTGGGCGCGATACGCCTTGCGGTGGGCGGCGAAAAGTTTATCGTGTCCGGCGGACGCGAGTTCGGCGAGCCGCGCATGCGCAACGGCGTCCGCGTCGCCGGAGATGTCATCGTAGCGTTTGAAATTCGTGCCGATCGCGACATAGACCGTCGCCGAGCTCGCATCCTTTACGCGCAGCGCCTCGCCTTCAGCCGAGACAACGCCGTCGCACTCCGCAATCTTGACGAGCACCGTGTAGCGCACCTTGCCCGGCACGCCATCCTTGTCCGACGTGACGCCGCGCAAGACGAGCACGCCATCCTCGACCGATATCTCCGCATTGCCGTGCGCGCGCTCAAGCGATGCGCTGAACGCAAGCGCGCCGCCCTTCCCGTTCTCCGTGCCGAGCACATAGACGAAGCCCCCCTTGCCGAGCGGCGTGAAGGCGACGCGGGAATGCCGGACGCCATCCGCGCTGAATTCCACGCGGGCGAACGCGTCGTCGAGCGAAAGCGCGCGGCGGTAGTCCTCGACCTTGCCGTCGACACCTTCGAAATCCAGCTTGAGCGAACCGGGGTATTGATAGTTCATCCCGTGGTTGCGCGCGCCGGGGATGCGCCCGGGATTGGCGACATTCCAGTCGCCTGCGAGGATCGCCTTTCTGATATCTGCAAGATGCGCCTTGAAATCTGGATTGACGTTCGAATTCGGCGAACCGCTCCAGACTGTGTCTTCATTGAGGTCCACCCTCTCGTGTTCCGCGCCGCCCCACACCATCGCGCCGACCGAACCCGAACCCAGCGCAAGCGCCTCCTCCCAGACCGACGCGCTCCTCGAATATTTCAATTCATATCCCGCCGCGCCGGATGCCATCGCCGCCGCCCAGCACGCCGCGCACAAAATCGCACCTGCGTTTTTCATCTTGCCAGTCTCCTTGATTGGATATTCCACGTATATTCTACCAAATTCCTTCCGCCTTGTCATATACCCGAAAGGGTGAAGAGGCCGCGCACGGGAGGACCGCGCTCATGCGCGGCCGAGGCAGGGAGCAAGAGATACGCTTGGCGCACAAGGAGGCGCGGCTTCAGCCGCGCAAAAACCAAAAGACGGTGCGCGGCTGAAGCCGCGCACCCCTGCTAGGGCATCCGCTTCGCGGACAGCCTTCGGCTGGGGGATATTCCTTGGCGTTAGTGGCCGCGGCTGACTGCCAACTGCCAACTGCTAACTTCCCATAAACTCTTCCATCGTCTCGGAGGTGGAGGAATCGATGCCGGAGCGGCGGAAGACCTTGGCGACGGTGAGGAAGAGGATTTTCATGTCGAGGGCGAAAGAGCGGTGGTCGACATACCAGACGTCGAGCGCGAATTTTTCGTTCCAGGAAATCGCATTGCGGCCGTTCACCTGCGCCCATCCGGTGATGCCGGGGCGGACTTCGTGGCGGCGCATCTGCTCCTTTGAATAGCGCGGCAGGTACCGGACCGGCAACGGACGCGGCCCGACGAGCGACATGGTGCCTGCGAGGACGTGGAAAAGCTGAGGGAGTTCGTCGAGCGACGTCGTGCGCAGGAAACGCCCGAAGCGCGTGAGACGTTCGGCGTCAGAGCCGCACCCCTCGCGCATCGTGCGCAGCTTCATTATCGAAAACGTCCGGCCGCCCTTTCCGGCGCGCTCCTGGCGGAACATGACGGGGCGGCCCATCGTCAGCCGCACCCCGAGCGCGCAGACGGCGAGCGCCGCCAGCCACAACGGCGACGCGGCGATGACAAGCAGAATATCGACGAGGCGCTTCATCCGGGGCTAGCGGACTATCGCCTTGCGCGCTTCGGCCAAGTCTGCAAATTCCCCGCCGGCGATCATCTGGACGATGAGGTTGCCGATCGCCGTGCCTTCGATAGGGCCTGTGAAGACTTCGAGCCCGGTCGCGGTGGCGGTGAGGGAGTTGAGATATTTATCCTGGCAGCCGCCGCCGACGATATTGATCGAGGTGTACGTCTTGCCGGTTATCGCGGAAAGCGTGGCAATGGCGCGGGCGTAGCAGTCGGCAAGCGAAATATAGACGCACTGCATGAGTTCGCCGATCGTGGCGGGCGCCTTGGCGCCGGCGTCCTCCGCCGCCTGCATCACTTCGCCGATCATCGAAGACGGGTTGAGGAAGCGCTGGTCGTTGACGTCGACGACGACGTTGTACGGATTGCCGCGCGCGACCATGGAAAGGTCGGTGAACGAATATTGGCGGCCCTTTTCGTAGTCGGAGAGGCGCGCAAGCGCCTCGGCGGTCGCATCGCCAAGTTTGCCCTCCACGTAGCTGACCCCGTTCAACTCGCGGCGGATGGACTGGATCATCCAAAGCCCCATGATGTTCTTCAAATAGCGGTAGCGTCCCCACGCGCCGCCTTCGTTCGTGAAGTTCGCGGCGGCGGATTCCGCCGTGGTGATGGCCTCCATGTTCTCGACGCCGAGGAGCGACCACGTGCCGCTCGAAAGGTAGACCGCCTTGTCGTCGCGGGCGGGGACGGCGAGATAGGCGCTGGCGGTATCGTGCATGGCGGCGAGCACCACCTTCGCGCCGCGATATTCGCCGGCCGGCGCGCCGGGCATCTCAAGCCGCCCGAATATCCTCTTCGGGAGGCCAAGCTTTTCGATGAGGTCGAAATCCCAATCCTTCTTCGCCGCGTCGAGGAGCGACGTCGTCGAGGAATCGGTATACTCGTGGATGATGTTCCCGGTGAGGCGGTAGACGAGATACTCCGGCACCATCAAGAGCGAGGCCGCCTTGGCGAGCTGCTCCGGATGCTCCTTCTTGAGCGCCCAGAGCTGGTAGATGGTGTTGAAACTCGTCTTCTGGATGCCTGCGCGGGAATAGAGCGCCTCGAACGACATCACATCCCGCTCGATCTCCTCGTCGGCGCCGGCCGTGCGCGTGTCGCGATACGCCACCGCATCGGAGCAGAGCTCGCCCTTCTCGTCGAGGAGCACGAAATCGACTCCCCACGTATCTATGCCGATGGAATCGATTTGCGCCTTCTCCATCGCAGCGTCTATGCCGGCCTTGACGCTTGCGACGAGCTTCTCGATGTCCCAGCAGTCGTGGCCGTCCTTGCGAATCTGGGAATTTTCGAAGCGATAGACCTCTTCAAGGGTTATCTTGCCGTCTTTGACTGTGCCGAGGATGTGGCGGCCGGAACTCGCGCCGATGTCGATTGCAAGGTAGTTTTTCATAATTGCAGAGTTTTTAGTGTTTAGAGATCGTGGATGGCGCTCGGCGTCACCAGGCCAGGGCGTCGAGGGCGTCGTTGAGCATGCGGCCGGCGTTTTCCTCGCGCTCTCTCGCGGTGGCCGAACCGGTGACGACGACGATGGCGCGGCGGCCGTCGCGCTCGGCGGTGAGGACGATCGACGAACCCCCGGCGTCGATGTAGCCGGTCTTCATGCCGTCGACGCCGTTGATTTTGACTTGGGGCTTCCAGAGAAAGTTGTTGTGGTTCTGGAGATTGAGCATCTCGCCGCCGCGGCCGGGGAGCTGGACATTGGCGATTTTCGTGTATTCAAGCATCCGGGGCTGGTCGCGGAGTATGGCGAGCGCGAGCTTGGCGAGGTCCTCGGCGGTGGACTTGTCGAAGGCACGATCCGAGCCTCGCGGCGGGGGAAGTCCGTTGGGAGAAGCGAAACGCGTGTTGCGCATGCCAAGCTTCGCCGCCTCGTCGTTCATCAAGACGACGAAATTCTCCACGCTGCCGGCGACCGCCTCGGCGATCATCACGGCGACGTCGTTCGCGCTCTTGACCATGAGCGCCTTGAGGGCGTTGTCGATAGTCATCGTCTCGCCGACTGCGAGGTCGATCTTCGAGGGCTGCTCCGCAGAGGAACGCTTCGACTGCACGATTGTATCATCGAGCGTGAAGCGTCCTGCCGCGACGGCCTTTAGCAGCAGCCTGGCCGTCATCAACTTCGTGCACGAGGCGGGGTAGCACTCGCGCGCGGCGTTGTCGGTGAATAGAACCCGCCCGGTGTCGCCGTCGAGCGCAATCGCGCCCACATACGGCGAACGCCTGTACGGCGACTGGTGCTGCGCGGGCGGCTCCTTCGCCACCCCCAGCATGAATGCAAGTATCAGAGCCAGCATCGATTAGAGGGGAGAGAAATTTTCGATTTGCGATTTACGATTTGCGATTTTTATCTCCCTTGAGAGCGCAGAGTTCGCAGAGAATTTTTCGATTTCCGATTAAACCTCTGCGGCCTCTGCGTTCTCTGCGGGAGATAAAAATGGGAAATCGCAAATCGTAAATCGTAAATCGTAAATTTTATTTCACATAATGCTTTGTCAGTTTGACGAGCGTCTTCCAGAGTTCCTCCTGGCTCTTGCACGAGCAGATCGCGTCTTGCGCGTCCTTCTTCTGGAAAGCGTTGACGAGGTCTGCGAGAAGGCGCAGGTAAAATGCGGAGACGGCGACCGGGATCGCGGAGAGGAACACCATGTGCACCTTCTCGCCTTCCCAGTCGATGCCCTCCTTGCTGACGCCGAGCGCGAGGGTGAGCGCGCCGCCTTCGACGCCGCGGACGTGCGGGAACGCGAGGCCGTTGCCAAGCGCGGTCGAGAGGATGTTCTCGCGGCTGATGGCGCCGGAGACGAGCGTATCGGCGTTGTCGATGAAGTTGTGCGCCTCCATCGCCGTCGCGAGTTCCTCGATGGCCCCGTCGCGCGTCGACGAAGAGAGCTCGGGGATCATCAATTCCTGCGCGCTGAAGCGGCAGATGCCGACGCGGACCTCGTCGCGGTCGGGCTTTTCGGCGATGTTCTTCGGCGTGTCGTCGCCGTCCGCGAACAGGATGCGCCCGCAGCTGGAGCACGTCACGAGGTGCTGGCCGAGGCGGACTTGCTGGTCCTGCGCGGTCGGGATCTGCATGCCGCAGACGGAGCAGGCGCCTTTGGTGCGGGCGGCGAGGACTATGTGGCTCTTCTTGTAGAGCCGCTCGTAGATCGTGGCGACCTGCGGAGAAAGCCGGCTTTTCAGCTTGTCGATCGAGTCGTTCAAGGCGTCGAGATGGCTGCCGTCGCCTGTCTGGAAATGTTCGTCGCGGATGAGCACCATCTCCTGGAGCTGGCGCATTATGTTGATCTGGCTTTTCATCATAGTCGTAATCCCTTGGTTCGAAAATCAATCATGCCTCCGCCGGAGCGGGGGCTTTTTTGGCTTTTTTCTTCTTCATCGCCTCGGCCGCCTTTTCGAGTTCTCCCTCCAGCGTGAAGGCGCGGATGCGGTCGATCGTCTCGGCGGAGAGGATGTGCTCCATCGCGCAGGCATCCTTGTCGGCGGCCTTGGGGCCGACTCCCAGCTTGACGAGGAAGGCGCTGAGGAGTTTGTGCAGGCTGAGGACGTGGCCGGCCACGCGGCGTCCCTTCTCGGTCAGCTGCACGGGCGAATACGGCTCCTGCTTGACGAGGTCGAGCTTCTTGAGTTCGTGGATCGCCTTGACGACGCTAGGCATCTTGACGTCCAGGCACTTGGCGATATCGCGGACGCACGCCGGGCGGCCGTCCTTGATGATCACGAAAATAGTTTCGAGGTAGTCCTCGAGGCTTTGCGTCATTCTATCCATGTCGGTTGAATTTGAAGTCGTATGGGATGGTGTTCACTTGTTGGAACCGAAGGGGCTTGTCTTCTTCATCAGCTGCGCGAACTTGAGCGCGTCGGCGGCGGCGTCGAGCGTGAAAGGATACGGGGCCGCGGTGCGGACCGTCTCGTAGATATTCCGCCAGAACGCGCTCTGGCCGTATTCCGTGTGCTTCGAGAGTTCCACGTCGAGTTCGACCACCGGGACGTCCTCGTGCATGTCGTCCATCGAAGGGGTGCGGACGCTCGAGCGGCGGCGCGGGAATTTGAACTCCGGGTCGATGATGCAGAGCTTGCCTGTGCGCTGTCCGGGGTATACGCGGAATTCGCCGCCCTCGCCGACGAGGCGGTACGACGGCGAACGGTTGCCGGGCAGCACCGCGCCATTGAATTCTATTTCCGCGGAAATCTGCTCGCGCGTCTTCAGGTTGACGAGCGCGTAATCCTCCGCGTCGCCGAGGGACGCGACGCGCTTGAGCTCGCTCCACATCTGCACCGGCGGCAGGGGCAGGAGTTTCAAGGCGCGCATGATGAGGTCGGGCATCGCATAATACGCCGCGCCCCCGCCGAGACGCTTCACGGTGAGCCAATCGTCGCGGCGGATGAAATCTTCCTGCTTGATGCAGATGCGGTGGATTTCGCCGAGGCGCGGGTCTTCCATCTCCTGGCGTGCGAGAAGATAGTCCGGGTCGAACATCCCGCGGTGCATGACCATGAGACGGTTCTTCGCCTTCTGAGCCGCGCCGCGGATGAACTGCACTTCGTCCATCGTCAGCGCAAACGGCGTTTCGACGAGCGTCCAGAAGCCGCGGTCGAGGCTGGCCATCACGTGCGCGGCGTGGTCGGTGGAGCACGAGGCGATGTCGACGAGATCGATATCGCGCTCGTCGAGCATGTCCTGGAACTGCCTGAACATCTTGCAGTCGGGGAAATCGGCGGCGACGATGTCGCGCCGCTCTTTGAGAAGGTCGCACGCCGCCACGACCTTGAAGAGGCCCGGATGCTCGCGGAAGACGCTGTAGTGATCCGCGAACATGGCCCGGCCAAGACCCATGAGCGCGACGCGGACCGGCGGGCGGTGGTATTCAGTGCTCATCTTTTCACGATCTCCGTTATTGCGGAAAGAAACTGCGCTACATCAGTGAATTTCCTGTAGACGCTGGCGAAGCGTATGTAGGCGACATCATCGACGGCGTGGAGCTCGTCCATCACGAGCTCGGCGATCTTGTCGCTCGAAACCTCTCCGGCATCGAGCGCGAAGACCACGTTGTCGATCATCGTCCTGATCTGCTCGTCGCTGATCGGGCGTTTGCCGCAGGCGCGGCGAATGGCGCGGTCGAGCTTTTGGCGGTCGAACTCCTCGCGGGTGCCGTCGCGCTTGACTACGAGCACTTCCGCGCCGTCTATTTCTTCATATGTGGTGAAGCGATTGCCGCATACCGAGCATTCCCGGCGGCGGCGAATTGCGGCGCCTTCGCGCAAAGTGCG
Source organism: Verrucomicrobia bacterium UBA3761 (assembly GCA_002371135.1). Classification (GTDB taxonomy): domain Bacteria; phylum Verrucomicrobiota; class Kiritimatiellia; order RFP12; family UBA1067; genus UBA1067. The sequence goes on from DFGB01000045.1 coordinate 16,026, forward strand.
CGAATCGACGACTTTGTCGTTGTCGGCTCCGCATTTAGGGCACTTCACTCTTTTTTCTCCTTCCCGTTGGGGCACATCGTGCAATGGCGGCAATCGAGATTGACCGGGAGCGGCGCGGGGGCGCCGTGGCGCCGCGCGTTCCATTCAGAAAACGCGTTGATGCCCGCGAGCAGAAGCCCGAGCGTGATGAAGCCGCCGGCGGGGAGTATCGCGAGCGTCACGGGTCCGGGGTTGATGCCCTTGACGGCGAGGTCGCCCCAGATCGTGAGCGTCCCCGCGCCGGCAATCTCCCTCACCGCCGCGATGAGCGCGAGCGCGAGCGTGAAGCCGATGCCCGAGCCTATCCCGTCCGCGATCGAATCGACCACCCCGTTGCGGCTCGCGAACGCCTCCGCGCGCCCGAGGATGATGCAGTTGACGACGATGAGCGGGATGAAGATGCCGAGCGACTCGGAGAGTTCCGGCAGATACGCCTTCATGAGAAGATCGATCGCCGTCACGAACGTCGCGATGATCACGATATAACAGGGAATATGCACTGCGGGCGGTATGACTTTCCTCAGCGCGGAAACGAGCGCGTTCGAGCAGACGAGCACGAACGTGGCGGCCATTCCCATGCCGAGCGCATTCTCCAGACTCGTCGTCACCGCAAGCGTCGGGCACATGCCGAGGACCAGCCTGAAGATCGGATTGTTCTTGAAAATACCGTTCCAAAGTGTGAGCCAAGTTTTCATAACACTTGTATTATACAGTTTTCCGCCGAAAAAAGCAAGTGCGAAATGTTAGTTTGGAATAATGCGCGAGTGGGCGCTTGAACGTCAAGGAGGCGCGGCTTCAGCCGCGCCACGCTCGTTGTCGTCGCTAGGACGTGGCGCTCGGACGTGGCGCGGCTAAAGCCGCACCTCCTTGGCGCTAGGGCCGCGCACGAGGGGGCGCGAGGGGGGCGCTTGAACGTCAAGGAGGCGCGGCTTTAGCCGCGCCACGCTCGTTGTCGTCGCTCGGGCGTGGCGCTAGGGCCGCGCGCGAGGGGGCCGCGCTCAAACACAAAAAGCGCACTGGCGGGAAAGAGAGAGGAACCCGCCAGGCGCAAAAGGGTGTTCTTATGTGTTTTCGCGCTAGCGCGAAACGCTAAAGTAGAGCGTGCCGGTGCCGGAGCCAGAGAAGCTCAGCGGAACGGTCACTTTGTTCGTGTCGCCTTCCTTGGTGGCGGTGGATGCCTTCGCAACTGTGCTAATAGCGTTGGGGGCGCTGCCGTACTTGATCGTGTAGGTATTGGCGGGCCAGGAGCCGGGGAAGGAAAGCGTGACGGCTTTGTCGGTCACTTGCGCCTGGGTGACGCTGAATGTCGCGCCACTGGTCGGCTCGACGCCGGCAAGATATGCCTTAAGGTATGTGAGAGTGGAGTTGGGAATAGTAGCGGTCGCGACATTCTCGGCGGATTTACCAGTCTTCGTCAAATATGCATTGGGCACTGCGACACCGTCAACCGTAGTCGCCACTGGATCGCCGTTCGCATCGACCTGCGCATACACGTCGAGAGCGTTATTGGCATCGTTCTTGACAACGAAATCGTCGATGGACGAAGTGCCGATGGCCTTGACGCTTGTAATGGTGGTCGCGGAAGAATTAGCGAGGTAATACGTAGCCGGCTTGATGGTGCCGTTCACCGCGAGCTGGAACGACTTGGGCGTGGCCGTGTAGTCAATCGCGACCGTGATGCGCACCCATGCATCCGCATCATACACCGTATCATCAATAGTAGTGAACGCGGCAGTGCCGTCAGCGGTCGGCTTGCAGTAGATTTGCAGCTTGCGATCAGGGGCGACGGCGATTGCGAAGAGAGCATCATTGTTGATCGAGTAGGTCGAAGGCTCATCCTCGAGCGCCGCGATCTTACACATCATGTCGATGATATTAGCGCCAGATTCGCCGCTAATCGTGCGCGTTGCCGAGCCTTCGAACGCGAGGAATTTGGTATGAGCGGCCGTCGTGGGAAGAATCGCCGACGAAGATGTATACGTCTCCGCCTTGATCTCGCCGCCGGTCCATGCGTTGCTCTCCTCGAACGTGTCGACGATTGTCGCGAACAACGGGAGGGTTGCGCCTGCTGCAACCGCTACTGCCATTATCGCTGTCTTTTTCATTTTTCTTCTCCTCTCTTGTTGGTTTTACAAATCGTTTATGCGGGTGACGTAAAAGCCTTTTTCACCGTCGATCGGCTCGAGGCTCGTCCATACGGTCGTGTAGTTCTCTTCATCGACCTCAACCTCGCCCGCGACAGGAATTTCCTCGCCGCCGAGTTCCTCCATGCGGCAGACGCGATATGTGGAGCCGGTCCTGTCGATGCCGTTGAAGACGAGTTCGAGGCGGCCATCGTCGAGAATCCTCATGCCGGTGAAGTTGAAGGGCTCGTCGACTTCCGGGTCGAGGCCGGCGAGGTAGACGTCGCCAATCGTGTAGCCGAGGGCGCGGAGGCGCGAGAGCGTGGCAGGGGCGTTGGGGTCGAGGCCGAAGCCGCTGGAGCGCAGCCAGGCGACAGGGATGCCGTCGATCGTGGCGGCCGCCGTCTCCGGCTCGTAGCCTTCGACCGTCTTGATGACATCATCAAGCTGGACCGTGCCGTGGACGGAGAGGGACGCGATCTGGTTCCTGCCAGCCCTGCAAGGATACCACGCACCCGGCGAGACGGGGTTCAAAGGCGAATGGACGCCGGAGGCGGTTTTGCAGGATTCGCCGTCGAGGCGCGGCTGGACGAACACATCTCCCGCGGCGTTCGCCATGAGCTTGAACGAGACTCTAACCCAGTCGCCGTTTTCGTAGACCGTGTCGGAGAGCCGCACCCAGCCAGCCTTGCACAGGAAGAGCATGTGCCCGTCGTCGGCGCACATGAGAGCGCAGATGGAATCGTCGGCGTCGGAATCGTCCTCGTCGGGCTGACGCCTGCGCACCGTGAGCATCATCTCCACCATGTCGTTGCCGTTCGTGGTGCACGGGAAATCGCACGCGGCGAGGGTCTCGACGTCGAGGACCTGCGTGTGCGGATCGCGGAGCATGGGCGTAGACAGCGCGGGGGTTTGGCGCGCGACGACCTCGCCGTCGCCGGTCCAGCGCCCGACTTCCCCATCCGCGACATCCGCGCCGGCGGGATACGACTCGAAATTGTCGGCGAAATCGATTGGCGTCTCCACCGTCTCGCCTTCGGTCAGCACCCACTCGAACGTCGCATCTTCCGATACGGCGAACGAAGCGAGCGAACCGGAGCCCGTCGCCGCGCCGCATTCCCACGCGACATTCGTGCACACCGCCATGTTGTTCGTGTAGCAGGAGGCGTATTCGACGCCATCAAGCACGACATCCACCGTCGCGCCGCCGGTGTACCTGTACGGTCCGCCGGAGATGCTCGCTACGCCGCATCCCGGCGCCTCGAAATCTAGCGTCCGCACGTCGATGCCGGTGAGCTTCATGGTCATCACCTTCTCAGTGCAATTCCCGCCGTCGGCTATGAGCACCAGCGTCACGGAGCCATCGTCAAGCCGAGGGCCGAGGCATATGCCTTCGTAGTTGGCCCAGCCAACATCCTCATCGAAAATCGCTCTCTTCTTGACTGGTGTATACTCGGCGTCCTTGAGCGAAGCAAACCCCGATATATCCGTCGCACCGACAGGCAAAACTTCGTATATACGCGTATAAAAAGTCGCGCCCCAGAAGTCGACGCCCCACAATGTCCTTTCAAGGACGAGAAGCGTTCCATCCGGCAAGGCCACCAACCCAGAAACGCCGCTCCGCCCTTGCGTTTTCCCGTTATAAACCCACGGATCGGTGCCTATCTTTTCCGTAAGATACGCCCACTGGCCCTTGGCAGTCCAATTATCCGCAGGGCTTTGGCGGGTGAAGCGAGTGAGCCGCACGACCGAACCTGCGGTTTTCGTCGAATTGGTGCCGTCGACTTTCAACGCCTCTTCGTTCGCGGTCCACATCGTTTTGCCGTCGCCGGAAATCGTCAACGCCTCCAACGAGAAATTCCCGTAGTAGTTTTTCTGGATGGCGGGGACTGGGGCGGAGCGCGTCATTTCGCCGGTGGTAGGATCGAACTCGCGAATCAAGGCGTTCTTCTCCTGGGAAATCCAGACGTTGCCGGATGCGGGGTCGTATGCACAGCCCTCCATGTCATCTGATGACTCCATGACCACCCCTGCGCCGATTGTTATGTTGGTCTTCGCGAGCGAGCCGTCGGAAAGATTGATATCGAGCTTCAGAGGATACAATTTGTTATCGTTGTCGTCGACGGCGTAGAAAAGGTTGCCGCCGGCCCATGTGACGCCGCTGATCTGCTCCGCGCCGTATGTGCCGCTGGAAGGCCTCGTCGCCTCGCTGACCTTCACCGCCTTGAGCTCGGCGAAGGCGGAAAGGCATGCCGCACCGCAAATTGCGGCGGCAAACATGGTTGCAACGCCATTTCTGGCGTTAATATAGCAGGCAATGTTCATATATTCCCCAAGTCGACGTCGAATATTATAGCACATCGCACAACGACTTTCAACTCCCCCAATATTGCGTAGTTTCATTCCAAACTTGCATAATTCGCTCATACGGGAGGGGGAGTTGAAAAGTAAAAGGTTGAAAAGTTGAAAAGTAAAAAGCGCGGGAGGGCCACGCCGCTTTGGAGACAGAGCCGTGCGTTTCAACTTTTCAACTTTTCAACTCTTCAACTTTTCAACCATCTCTTCTCGGGCCCGCCGGGCGACGAGAAGGTTGAACACGCCTGCCATGAGCGCGCCGGAGATGGAGTGCCAGACGCAAGAGACGGCGGAGGCGACAGCGGCCTCGGGCATCGCGGGGAAGTGGCGCGCGGCGAGCACCGTCGCAAGGCCCGCGTTCTGCATGCCGACTTCGATCGAAATAGTACGCTTCTTCGCATCGGAGAACCGCGCCGCGACGCCGGTCAGGTAGCCCAGCGCGTAGCCGAGGCCGTTGTGCAAAAGGACGCCCGCGAACACGAGCGCGCCGCTCGACGCGAAGCGCTCGCCCTGCGCCGAGACTACACCGCCCACGATCGCCGCGAGGGCCAGCACCGCCACGCCCGGCATCACTTTCATCGCTTCTCCGTATGCGCGCTTCTTGCCGTAGAGCGCGTTCAGCGCGAAACCGAGCGCCACGGGCGCGATAGTCACGTAGAGGATGCTCTTGAACATGCCCGCCGCGTCCACGTCCACGCTCTCGCCCGCGAGCCACATCATCAAAAGCGGCGTCATCACAGGCGCGAGAAGAGTCGAGACCGTCGTCATCCCGACGGAAAACGCGACGTCCCCCTTGCAAAGGAAGCTCATGATGTTCGAAGAAACCCCGCCCGGACAACACCCGACAAGGATGAGCCCCACTCCGACCGCCTTCGGCAGCCCCATCGCATGCACGAGAGTCCACGCGATGAGCGGCATGAGAGTATATTGCGCCGCCGCGCCGATTGCCATATCGAGCGGACGCGAGAGCAGGATGCGGAAGTCCTCGGCCTTGAGCGTCATGCCCATCGAGAGCATGATGACGCCGAGGATCGCGGTCTGCGTATCGCCGCGCACCCACGCGAACGTGCCCGGCGCGAAGAACGTCGCGACCGCGACCGCTGTTATGAACGCCGGCGTCCACTTCGCCAGCCATGCCGATATCATTTGCAGTATTTTCATATCAGGGCATTTCAAACGAGCCAATTCTCCGCCTTGCGGGAGATAGCATCGTACCACGCTTGCTCGTCTTCAGCCTCGCTTGCGACAGTCATCGAATATTCACAAAAAGCCCGGACTTTGGCTGGGCTTGGCACGTAGCCGCAATTCTTCGCCTGTGTCAGCATTCCCGCGAAGCGATCCAGCGTCAACGGTATCACAACAGACTTGCCGCCGTAATGTTTGATGGGAATCCGGTGCAGCCCATAGAAATGCGAAATGGAACTTGGATTTATTGTCGGCGCGACAAAAAGGCAATATGCCGGCTTGCCGGTCTTTGCCTTAATATCGCCAAGATGTCTGGCCACGGGCTCGCCTTCGGCATCATACTGCCTGTTGCCCGACATAAGTGTCACTTCAACCGTGACGGTGAAATCGCCATAGTCGCAAATGATGTCTGCATTGTTGCCTGGCGCGGTGGAAAGTGGATTGCCGGCATCGTCAAATGTGAAGTTGGCTTTTATATTGCCGCCATCCATCATGGTCATCGCACGCCAAGCGTTCCACTCAAGAGCAAGTGGCGGGTCGTAAACATATTTTGCTTTGATGTCTTTGAACACGCCAAGAATCTCATCGTATTTTGCAAACGACTTGAGCTCCGTGACCTGAGCGTCGATGACTGCGGCTCGCCGAGCCTCTTGTGCGTGTTTGATGCGTCGTTTGAGTTCATTCGCACTTTGCCTGCGCGCGTCAGACTCCGAATCGACAGCCCCGCTCCTTACAGCCTTCTTCAAAAGCGTTTTGCGGTCGTCTGTCAACAGTCTAGGCGCGTCTGCACAGTAAAGATGTTCACAATACGCCGCTTTGTCAACCACAAAAACCGGGTTTCGGTCGACAGTCCTCAGAATATACTCAACCTCGTCGCGCCGCGACTCGATGATTGAAATCGTCCGTCCCGGATTGCCAATCGTAACGAGACCTGTTGCGCGAAGATAGCGTACGCAAGCATCGGCATAATCGCGCATATTGCCCGCCTTGGTCTTGATGAATTTTTCAAGACTTGTTTCATGCGACTCGCGTGTCCGAATGCATCCAGATGCAATTTCCTGCGCAAACATCGAAGAGACTATGCGCGAACGTTCGCTGCTCAAGAACTTTTTATATTGCCCCTTGCGCGCGACCTTCTCCACTCTGAACCGGCGAACGGCATCGACAATCGCATCGAAGTCGTGCCAGTCTGTCAGTTGCATGCCGAAGAGGCACAATTCATCAAATGCCAATCGCCCCAACGAATGAACAAGCCGGAGAATCTCAAGGTATGGACGAACGCAAAACGTCCTTGCAATCTTCGGATTCGCGATGTGAAATGGCGATGGCAGCTGAAATTTAAGCAACTGCCGCAAGAGGGCTTCTTCCGCTAAATCTCCATCAAGAAAATTCGCCCCGGCGGATGTAATCGATATTGGGTCGAGATTGACGAATCCCAGAGCCTTGGGACCGCGGGTTATGCGGTCTCTTGCGCTCAGAGCAGGGTCTTTCTGATTGTACTCGCCCTCAAATTCTGGAAGTTGGGCGAGACGTTTCATGAAAGAGGCTTGCAGCGTGGTGTTGGATACCCACCTCGCCCCTGCAAACTCGCGGACGAGCAATTCAATTTCCGGACGCATCTTGAATGGCGTCCTTGGCGATGTCACGAAGAACAGCGAAGGGCTCTTGATTTTCGCCATGTCACACCTCGTAGTTTGTGACGACGTAGTGCGTTGCTTTGGAATGGAATCGATTGCGGATATTTACCGCGTAATCCTTTGCGTATTCAAACTTCACGAGGTCGCCATAAAGTTCCTCCGTCAATGGTGTATGACCAATGATCATCAACGCACGACAACGCAATTCCCGAAAAAGTTTGGCAAGCCGGCGATGCTCGGCCTCGTCAAATCCATTTGCCAGTTCCTGATTGCCATAATCGTTGAAAACACAATCATACGGCGGATCAAGATACATAAAATCATTCTCTCCCGCCCGCCTGAACGATTCTTCGTAATCTGCGCACAGAATCTCCGTGCGTTGCAGAAGTCGGGAATGTTCGCGTGTGACAAGTCTGGTGTTGAAATTCTCGTATCTGCCGAACGGGACATTGAAATGCCCCTGCGCATTGAACCGTATCATACCAGAGTATGACGTCTTGTTAATGAAAAAATATAGCGCAGCCCGGGAATATTGCGCCGGAGCAATTCCATTGTATTGGTCGCGAAGTCTATAATACAATTCTTCGTTTGCGTTGGGAATCCGATCTCCCGGATGCATTTTCTTTCTCTCTTTGTAATCCGCCTGATTGCGCACATAAATGGCTTCGATTTCTGCCAACTCTCGCGAAAGTTCATCAAAACGATTTCGAACATCCCTGTAGAAGTTTATCAAGGGTTCATTTATGTCCCCGATAACCGCATGTTGCGGTGCAAGAGCAAAAAAAGTCGCCCCGCCCCCTACGAAAGGCTCATAGTACGTTTCATAATTCTGCGGAATAAACCGTTCATACCGAGGAATCTCCTTGGACTTTCCACCACGATATTTGACAAGTGGTTTCAAGCCGGATCTCCTTTCCTTTGCAAGGCCGATACAAGGTGCCGCGGCCATCGCAGCAAGCATCCACCCAACGCGCTGCAAAAACTCCCCGCGCGTGATGCCTTGGCTTCTTTGGCACGATTTTGCCGACGTTCCCATTTCTTCTGTTCTCAAGCCTTTCATAGCCACGACACGAATGCAATATACAATCACAACGCCTATTGCGATTCATGCACAACATATTATACCAAAACTCCCCGGTTTCCTCAACCGTGAAAGTTGCACATTGCAATTTTCCGTTTCCTCCAAATACCCCATTGACCGGACGATGAGAATTTGATACAATATGTGCCCGTTGCGGTAAACAAGCAATTGGCGAGATAGCTCAGTTGGTAGAGCGCAGGACTCATAAGCCTAAGGTCAAGGGTTCGATCCCCTTTCTCGCCACCATTCGATTTACCTCCTAGTCCAGGAATTTCCTGGACTTTTTTTATTTATTCTCCGATTGCGACGCGGATGAAGAGCGTGAAAGCGCCGGAGGGGAGTTCGCGCGCGACGTCGAACGAGAACGTGCCATCGGCGGAAACGGCGGCGTTGGCGATGCAGTCCTTCGAAAACTCGGCGTCGTCGAGTTCCGAGAGGGACGTCGCGGTCTTCACCTTGATGTCGGACGCTTTGAACGCGGCGAGCAGCGCATCCGACGCCTCCAGCTCGCACGTCAGATGCACAGTCGGGGTGGAATTGGCGACCGAAACGGAAACGCCCGTGATTTCCAAGTCCGCTTCTTCCGCCGCAGCGGTTATGACGCGCGTTTTGCCATCGTCTAAAAGCGTGTTAGCGAGCGATGGGGCGATTGAAACTTTCGTCGACGTCGTGCCTGAGCCGTTGCCTATGGGCGAAGAATCGGAGCCTGCGGTCGCCGTCACCGTCCCGCCGGTTATTGTCACCGAGTCGCATCTTGCATTAGAGCCGCTCGCGCCGCCTATGCCGGCGGAGTACTTTCCGCCCGTGGCAACAACCGTCCCGCCCGTTATCAATATGGCGCCGCACTTTGCCAGATTGTAGCCGCCGCCAATGCCACAACCGATCGTCGTCGAAGGCGTTTTTGCCGTCACCGTCCCGCCGTTGATGGTTATAGTGCCGCAGTCGGCCGGTTTGGCCGGTTTGCTGGAAAGACCACCCCCACCGCCAATTGCCGCGCCGTATGACGTGGATTCCGCTTCGATTATTCCCCCTTCAATGACGATATTCCCGGCGGAATTGCCTTGGAACGCGCCTATCGCGGCAGAATTGCTCCCGCCTTTGCAAATCAATTTCCCGTTCCCCTTCTCCCCGCCTTTTATTGTGAGAGTGCGATTCGCGGCGATGAATATCGCCGGTGTATTCTTAGCGGTAATCGTGTTGACGGTGTCGTCGGCGATTATGAGCTCGGCGTCGCTCTCAAAATGCAGACCGCCTGAAGTTGTGCTTGATGTCGTCAGCGTCACGTTATCAAGGGTGATGACGCTTTTATCTGTATATTTCGTTGCATAAATCGTGCCACTGAGCGTATCCTCCGTCGCAAACGCGGCCAGAGCGCCGAATGCGAATGCAAAAAACGCGCAGCCGTGACGCAGCGCGCGGATGAATGAATGCAATTGGACTTTCATGCGCGGTATTTTACCATATTTCATTCCGGCTGGCAAGCGAGAGGCCCAAAAATTTACGCCAGCGCCAAGGAATATCCCCCAGCCGAAGGCTGTCCCAAGAAGCGGATGCCCTAGCGCCAAGGAGGCGCGGCTTTAGCCGCGCTAGTCGAGCGAGGGGGGTGCGCGGGAGGGCCGCGCTTCAGCGCGGCCGAGTTATGGTGCGGCTTGAGCGCCAAGGAATATCCCCCAGCCGAAGGCTGTCCGCGAAGCGGATGCCCTAGCAGGGGTGCGCGGCTTCAGCCGCGCATAGACGAACGAAGGGGGGTGCGCGGCTAAAGCCGCGCCTCCTTGGCGCAGACGAAGGTCGAGACTGGCGCAGACGAAGGTCGAGACTGGCGCAAGCGAAGGCCTCGCTTGGGCGAGAGTTTCAAGTTGCTTCGGGGGCACTCGCCAAACGGTCCGGGAGGGGTGTTTCGCCCCCTTTACGGGGATTGCGCGGCGGAGGGTGGATTTAGTAGCATATTGGCATGAAAATGACATTTATCGCGGCAATATTCCTCGCAGCGGCATCCGGGCTCGCCCAAGGCGCCAAGAACGGCGAAATCTGGCCGGACGCGGTGACGTGGTGCCGCAAGAACGGAGTTCCGGACATCATCCTCTGCGACGTTCTGATGCCGAAGGAAGACGGCTTCACGGTCCTTGAAAACCTAAAGAAGGAATTCGACGGCGTGAAGCTCATCTTCCTCTCCGGCATGCCGCGCAAAGGCGACGAGGCGCGCGCCCGCCAGATGGGCGCCTGCGGCTACATGCCGAAGAGCGCCGACACGAACACCCTCGCCGACATGATCGCCAAGGTCGCCGAGGGCCTCGTCGATTTCGCGACGGAATCCTACACGAACGAGAAATCGCCCTTCTCCCCCAAGGAGCGCGAAACCCTGAAGTATCTCGCGCTCGGCAAGACGCGCGAAGAGATTTCGATTATCATGGGATGCGGCATAGAAACGACGAAGACGCGCGTGACGGAAATCCGCCGCAAGCTCGACGCCGCCAACACCACCGCCGCCATCGCCCGCGCCTACGAACTCGGGTATCTGACGTAAGGAACCGTTGAAAAATAAAGTCTACTTTTCAAGCTTTCCATTTTTTATCGCAGAGACCCGAGAGGCGCAGAGTACGCAGAGAGAAAATTTTTTCGATTGTTTGATTGTTTTAAGCCTCTGCGTACTCGGCGTCTCGGCGTCTCTGCGATAAAAAATGAAAGGCTTGAAGCAATCGAAAATTCTCTTTGTTCCTGCCGAGGAAACCATTTTATCTATCTACAGTGCCTAAGCCCCGCACAGCGCCCAGAGCAAAATCATTTGCGTTTCCTGACTTCGCGCGCCAGAGCGGACGAAAGCGCGAGAAAAACTTGCACGCACTCTACGCTTTGCGAATGCAAAATGCCGGCTGTTTTGAATTTCCGCAAATGGCCGGCACCGGCGCGAAGCGCGAAGCGCTATTGACCCGGCGCGAGGCAAAATGGTATAATATGCGACAAACGGAACAAACCCCGTAGAAAGAAGCAAAATGAAGATCAAGTTCGGAAAAACCGTCGAAAACATCGTCACCCGCCAGGAGTTCCCGCTCGAAAAGGCGCAGGAAGTCCTCAAGGGCAAAACAATCGCCGTACTCGGCTACGGCATCCAGGGTCCCGGGCAGGCGCTGAACATGCGCGACAACGGGATCAATGTGATCGTCGGTCAGCGCAAGAACACGAAGGCGAATTCCAGCTGGAACCGCGCCATCAAGGATGGCTGGGTGGAAGGCGAGACTCTCTTCTCGCTCGAAGAGGCCGCCGAAAAAGGCGACATCATCATGATGCTCGTCTCGGACGGTTCGGTGGGGCAGGTCTGGAAGAAGATCGAAAAGTTCGTCACGCCCGGCAAGTATCTCTATTTCTCGCACGGCTTCGGCTACGTCTACAACAAGCTCACCGGCATCAAGCCGGCGAAGGGCGTCGGCGTCGTGATGGTCGCGCCGAAGGGATCGGGCACGTCGGTACGCCGCAACTTCCTCTCGGGAGCCGGCATCAACTCCTCCTACGCTTTCGAGCCGAACGGCATGAAGAAGAAAACCGTCGAGGACGTGACAAAGGCGATCGGCATCGCGGTGGGCTCTGGCTACCTCTTCCCGACCACGTTCGAGAATGAAGTGACGAGCGACCTCGTGGGCGAGCGCGGCATTCTGATGGGAGCGCTCGCGGGCGTGATGGAGGCGCAGTTCTACACTCTGCGCGCAAACGGCCACAGCCCTTCAGAGGCGTTCAACGAAACCTGCGAAGAGCTCACGCAGTCGCTCATCCGCCTCGTCGACGAAAACGGCATGGACTGGATGTATTCGAACTGCTCGCAGACGGCGCAGCACGGCGCGCTCAAGTGGCGTCCGCTCTTCCGCAAGGCGACGGAGCCCGTCTTCAAGAAGCTCTACGCGAGCGTGAAGTCGATGAAGGAAGCCAAGGAAGTCATCAAGGACACCGGCTGCGCGGACTACAAGGAGCGCATGGCCGCGAAGCTCCAGGACATGCACGACTCGGAAATGTGGCTCACGGGCGCCGCGGTGCGTTCGCTCCGTCCGCACGAAGAGGCCAAGGGCGGCGTCGGTTCCGCCGGCTGGGGCGGCCGCAAGGTCACCAAGTAAAAGACATTTAGCATTGCATTTTGCCATTTAGGGACCGATCCCGTCGCACCGGTACAAATGAAACAATGGACAAATGGCAAAATGCAATGCCAAATGCCAAATGCAAAATATAAAATGCAACGGGGAAATGGAGAACGGTGAAATGCCAAATGCCAGGTTTTCCATTCTTTTCATTTTCCTCTTTTCGCTTCTGACGCTTGAAGCGGCGCCAACGATCCGCCTCGTCTACGGCAAGAGCTGGAGCGAGGCGGGGCGCCGCGTCAAGAAGACGCTTGAATCGGCGGCGTTCAAATCGGCCGCCAAGGGCCGCTACCTCGTCGAATGCGTAGACGAGAGCGGCGACAAGCCGTCGCCGAAGAATCTCGGCTCGATAAAGCTCCCGGCGATTTTCGTGATATCGGAACAGGGGAATTGTTTTTTTGTAAAGGAAAACATGCCGGCCGGCGTGGAAGCCGCGCAGATACTCGCGGCCGTGGAGCGCGTGAACAAAGTCCGGCTCGCGGCGGAAAAGGCCGGCTTCGACACGGCGGACAAGTGCGGCGCGTTCCTCGAGCGCATGGAGAAATTCGTCGGCGGGCCGCAGCGCGTAATTTCGAAGGGCTACTACCCAGACATCTTCGACAAGCTCGTGCGGCTCGACCCGGGCGACTCCACAGGCTGGCAGCGCCACTTTACAATGGGCGACGGCATCGACATCGTAATCAAGGCCAACGAATACCGCGAGAAAGGCGACTTCTCCGGCGGAGAAGCGTTCCTCGCCGAAGAATTCAAAAAGCCGCGCAGGCACCTCACAAAAGAGCAGACCCAGGCGCTGTTGATGGCGAAATTCGCCCTCTACCGCGAAAACGAATCCAAGCGCGACGAACTCGTCGGATTCCTCAGGCGAGTCGCGGAAGTGGGCGAGGACACGCTCTGGGGCACGAGCGCCGTCGGCTGGCTGAACATAATGAAAGAGCCTCCGCTCTCCACATACTGGGGCTGGCGCAAAGGCGACTTCAAAGGCCCGAAATTCTCGGTTCCCGTGAAGTTCGGCGCTTCGAGCAGTTTCCCGCGCCAGGGCAGATACACGATTTCGTTCACGAAAACCTCCGGCGTCAATTTCAAAATCGAATCGATTGCGATAATGGCCGGCAAGGAAGAGGCGGCCGTTCTCAAAAATCCAATCTGCCAAGGCGACACGACCTCGTTCGATTTCGACATGAAGAGGGCATGGCGAGGCAAGATCACCGCCATCGTCGTCAATGGCGTCTCGGATCCCGACGGCAACTCCACAGGGCGTATCGACGTGAAGCGCCACATATTGAAAGCGCGCAAGAGCTAGCATGGAGATGGTTGGCATTTGGCATTGCATTGGGTGCCAGGTGGCATAAAAAAAATCGGCTCTTCGCACATTTTGGCGGATGCCATGAAGAACAAGCTTGAAGAGATGAAGCGGGCTATGAGGCGTGGGAATGAGGGATGAGAATGGAGTGTATGGCAGGCTCGGCAGTTTATGCCGACGGAAATCTACTTTATTTTACGGACGATAAACTTCCTTTTGCGGGAGGATAAATTTCCGCAGAACATGAAGGAGGGATGTCGATGAACTTTATTACCATAGAAGAGATAGCCGCAAAATGGGGCATAACGCCCCGCCAAGCGCGTTCGTATTGCGCCGGCAATCGCATCCCTGGGGCTATCTTGGAACACGGAGAATGGCGGATACCGGCCGATGCCGGCAAACCGGAACGCAAGCGGCGCCGGACTTTCCCCACGACCATCCTCGGAGTTCTGGAGGCAGAACGAAGTTCGCGTATTTCCGGCGGACTCTATCATCGTCTCCAGATTGACCTCGCCTACAACTCAAACCATATCGAGGGAAGCCGTCTTACACACGAGCAGACACGGTGGATCTTCGAGACGAAGACAATAGGCGAAATGGCTTCGGACATCCCCGTGGATGACATAATCGAGACGGTCAACCATTTCCGCGCCGTCGACAAGGTTATCATGACTGCCACTTCCGCATTGACCGAAGGATACATCAAAAGGCTTCATGAAATACTCAAAAGCGGCACCTCCGACAGCCGGAAGGACTGGTTTGCCGTCGGAGAATACAAACGGCTGGACAATGTAGTCGGCGAAATGGAGACATGCCCCGCCAAGGACGTACACCATGAGATGGCGAAACTGCTTGCGTGGTGGAAACCGGTCGAAAAAACGTTCGAGAACCTGCTGGATCTTCACGTCCGGTTCGAGCAGATTCATCCGTTTCAAGATGGCAACGGACGCGTCGGGAGGCTTGTCCTTCTCAAGGAATGCCTGAAATACAACATCACGCCGTTTGTAATCGCGGAGAATTTCAAACAGTTCTACTATCTCGGGCTTCAGGACTGGCGGCAAGGGCGTCACACGCGGCTCATGGACACTTGCCGCACTGGACAGGACGTGTTCATCCTTGGATTGCGACAGTTTGGGCATGTGAAGCTTGCGGAAAAAGCCGAGGCCGGTCAAAAGGTCCCGGAAAGACGGAGTGACAGGAAGCAGGAAAGTGTTTTGATGGAAACAACATTGACAACAGACACTGCCATGCAATAGTTTTTCAACACAGAGGCACAGAGTTTATCGATTTTATGCCATTGAAATGATGCAATGCCAAATGCTAAATGCCAAATAACCGATGTCTGAACTTGCATTCTTCCAGGATCTTGCGATTTTGATGGCGGTGGCGGGATTTGTCGCCGCCGCTTTCGACCGTTTGAAATGGCCGAAAGTGCTCGGGTACATCTTCGCGGGGATACTGCTCAGCCGCAACACATGGGGCGGCGCGTTTCTCGTAGACGAAACTTCGGTGCAGACGATCGGGCAGCTGGGCATCGTGTTTCTCATGTTCTCTCTCGGCCTCGGGTTTTCGACGGGCGACTTGAAGAGCGTGAAAGGCGTGGCGATGCCGGTGGCGCTTCTCGACGTAGTGATAATGACGTGGACGGGCTACACCGTAGGCACGCGCGTCCTCGGGTGGTCGACGGTGCCGAGCCTGTTCCTGGGCGCAGCAATTTGCGACTCGGCTACGACCCTGCTCGCCAAAATCATCGGGGAAATGCGCTGGAACGACAGGCCATTCGTGAAATTCGTGATGGGGACCTCGGTCTGCGAAGACATCCTCTGCGTAGGCCTCATCGCTCTCATAACCGGCGTCGCGAACGGCAAGGGGATGGACGTCTCGTCGCTCGCGCTCTCGCTAGGGGGGCTCGGGATATTCTTCCTCGCGACGCTCGTCGCCGGGTTCGCGCTTGTGCCGCGGCTGTTGAAATCGGTCGCCAAGCGCGGCGACGACGAAGCGCTCCTCCTGACGGTGCTCGGGTTCTGCTTTTTCGTCTCGTATATCGCGTTCAAGTTCGAGTTCTCGCTCGCGCTGGGGGCGTTTCTCGTGGGGGTGATCGGCTCGACGAGCGACGTGCGCTACAGGCTCAACCGCCTCGCAGAACCGCTGAAGTCGATGTTCGCGGCCGTGTTCTTCGTCTCCATCGGCCTCTTGGTAAACCCCGCGGAGTGCTTGCGCCACGCGCCGGAGATATTGATGCTCTCGGGAGTCGTGATTCTCGGCAAGTTCCTCAACTGCACGTTCGGCGCGCTTCTCTGCGGCCAGCGCATAAAAACTGCGGTGCAGCTGGGGCTGGGGCTCGCGCAAATCGGCGAGTTCGCCTTCATGGTCGCCCTCCTCTACGCCGTCTCGACGGGCGACAGCGCGACGCCCATCTACCAGATCGTCGTCGCCGTCTCCATCCTCACGACGCTCGTGAACCCGGTACTGCTGCGCTTCTCGGAACCGTTCGGAGATTTCCTCGAATCACAATGCCCCGTGCGCGTGAAGCGCATCCTCGAAGGCTACCGCGAGGCGATAGAGCGCTACACGGAAAACTCCAAGGGCTCTGCCGCTTCGCGCGAAATCCGCTCCGCAGTGCTGTTCCTCGTCATCTTTTTCGTCCTCGACTTCGCCGTCGCAATCAGCTGCACGATGCTCTCGCAGCGCGGCTGGGGGAACGTCTCGGAGTTTTTCGAGCTTCACAAGCGCTTCGTCTTCGCGCTCGTATTCAATCTATTCATGGTGGCGGTGCTCGCGCCGATCGTGAAAATATCGCGCAGTCTGGGCGAGGCGCTCTCCGACGTAATCGTCGGCGCGGGCGACGCCAACTGGCAGTTCGCCCTGCGCCACGCCGTCAAGCTTTTCGCGCTCGTCGCGATCGTGCTCCTGTGGTTCGCGCAGATGACGATGGTCAACGTCTCGCTCGTGCCGCAGGACAGGACGATGCAAATCGCAATCGCGATCATCCTCGTCGTCGCGCTTGCGTTCGGATGGAGGTTTTTCAGCCGCGCGTTCGCGGCGGCCTCGCGCCGCATCAAGGAAGCGATCACCGCCGACGAGCACCTGCGCCACGAACGCCCAGACCTGCCGGAAAACCCGTTCGTCCTCACGGAACCGGCGGAACTCATCCACCGCGTCCACGTGCCGGAGACGTCGCCCGCGATAGGCTCTTCCATCGCGCAGCTGAACATCCGCGCCAAGACGGGCGCGAGCGTCTTCCGCGTGATCCGCGCCGGGAAACTCCACCGCAACCCGGGGCCGGGCTGGGTCTTCGCGCCGAACGACCTCGTTCTCGCCTACGGCGACCACGTCCAGATCGCCGCGCTCAAAGACCTGCTCGGCGTCGTGAGCGAAACGAACTAGACCACTCATTCCAGCCATTCAAGGAGACCGCCCATGTCCCACCAACACGTCTACGACGAGCCAGAGCCCCAAGAACGCGCAGACTGCGAGGAAGGCGAATACGATGCCGCCATTCTCGCCGGGCCCGTACCGTCCCGCCTGAAATGCGAAACCGTCATCGACGGCTTGAACCCGGTGACGACCCTCTCGTTCCACCGCATCAACCCGGCCGTCGTGATGCTGATCCCCTTCACTTGCTTCTGGAGCGGCGGCTCGATGTACATGATCTACGTCCGCCAGTTCATGGAGCATAAATTCGACCTGACGGGCTCGCTCTTCGGACTGCCGTTCCTGATCGGCACGATAGCGCTCCTGTGCATCATCGCGTTCATGCTGTTCGGCAAGGAAGTCGTGACCCTCTCGCGCGGCCAGGGCAAGGACTTCACGGGCGTGGGGCCGTTCGGCCGCACAAAGCGTTTCACCTACGACCGTAACACGCGCCTCACGCTCTACGAAGGGCGCGCAGGGCTCATCGAACTCAAGAACCCCGGCAAAGTGGGGACGACGCGAATATGCAGAAACTTCGACGAAGACGCGCGCGAATACGCCGCCGCCGTTCTCCGCCGGGAGTTCGCGAGATAAACGCCCGTGACCTGGCTCTCCTACATATTCGCCTCTGCGGCGACGCTCGCGCTCTACGACATCTGCAAGAAGCACAGCGCCGCCGGCAACAGGACCTTCAACGTCCTTCTGCTGACGAGCGCGAGCGGCTTTCTGACCGTCCTCGCGACGCTGGCCGCGACTGGCGGCCTCGCGCCGATGTTCGCCCTCGCGCCGCGCGAATACGCGCTCCTGGGCGTGAAATCCACAATCGTCTCGACAAGCTGGGCGCTTGCATACATGGCGCTCAAGACCCTGCCTATCACCGTAATGGCGCCGATCCGCGCCACGGGACCGGTCTGGACCACGCTCGCGGCGCTCGCCATATACGAAGAAATCCCGAGCGCCGTCCAGGCGCTCGGGTTCGCTCTCGCGTTCACAGGGTCTTTCGCATTTTCGCTCGCGACGCGCCGAGAGGGCTTTACGCTGCGCTCGAAGGCGATCGTCCTCGCTATCGCGGCAACCCTCGCGGGCTCGGCTTCGGCGCTCTACGACAAGTTCATTCTGAATTCGCTCAAAATCCCGCCCAAGGCCGTTCTATTCTGGTTCATGTTCGCGATGAGCGTCATCTACGCCATCGCCGTCGCCGCGACGCGCAAGAGCGACAAAACGCGCTTTGAATGGCGCTGGACCATTCCGTTCGTGGGAGTGCTGCTTGCGATGAGCGACTTCTGCTACTTCTCGGCGCTGTCGTCGCCGGAAGCGAAAATCAGCATAATCTCCACCATCCGCCGCGTTTCGACCGTGGCGACGTTCGTCATCGGCGGCGCGCTGTTCCGCGAGAAGAATCTCCTGCGCAAAGGCATCGCCCTCGCGGCGATAATAGCCGGCGTGGTGCTGCTGGCGCTGTGATGCCGCCATGTATGGCGGCACGCCTGGCTATTCCGCTTCCACCGAAGCCTCGAGCGCGGCTTCGCCGCCGTAGAACTCGTCGTCGTCTTCGTCGTCCGGGTTCTCGGCAAGCCACTCGTCGAGCTTCTCCGGCGTCGTGATATCCTCTTCGCCGGTGTAGAACTCGATGTTGTCCTGCAAATTCTCGTGCACGGCGGCGTTTTCGGACGCCATAAGCGCCTTGATCGTCTCCACCGCGACGGAGTGGCGCATGTTGTTGAGCTCGAACATCATCGAATCCATGACGTCCGGGTCGCGCACGATCTTGGCCGCCTCCAGGAGAATCGCGGCTTTCTCGCGGTCGCTGAGGTCGGTATCGCCAATCGCCTCTTCCCACTTCTCGATGGCGGAATCGACAACCTCGGAATCGCCGTCGGCGATAAAGCCGACGAGTTCCGGCAGCGTCGAAGGTCCAAACCAGCCGAGCGCCTCGATCGCGGCGATTTTGATCGCCTTCGGGATGCCGTCGGGCCATTCCTTGGAGGCCTGGAGCTGCTGGATGAGCTTCAAAAGCTCATGCTCGTTTTCATCATCGAGGGCCTTGCGAATTTCCTCGATCAACGCACGCTGGGCATCGGTGAGATTGGCCTCGTCGTCGTCGTCGAGGGCGAAAACCGGTTTTTCGCGCGCGGAATCCTCTTGCGTGGCGACTACGCGGAATGTCTTGTTGCCGGATTTAGTCTGGATGCGCACCTTCTCGGGCTTGGAATTTTTGGCGACCTTGACCGACACGACTTCGAAGTCCGGGTTCTCGGGCTTGGGAGAAAATGCAAGCACAATCGCAGTCGCGCCGAGTGCCGCGACCACCGCTCCAGCTATTATCCAAAACAGGTTCTTCATATATTATAGTATATGCCCGTCTCCAGGAGCAATGACAAAAAAAATTACGGACGGGGGCGAAGCGCCCCCGTCCGTCGGGTTGGGATTACATCATTCCATCCATGCCGCCGGGGGCGCCATGTCCGCCACAGTTGCAGGCGTCCTTCTTTTCGGGAAGGTCGGTGACCATGCAATCCGTGGTGAGCAGGAGACCCGCGATGGATGCCGCGTTCTGGAGGGCGGAGCGCGTCACCTTGGCGGGATCGACAACGCCGGCCTTCAAGAGGTCGCAGTATTCGCCGGTGCGGACGTTGTAGCCGTTCGTGCCGGTCGCCTTCTTGACGTTGGCGATGACGAGAGCGGCTTCCTGTCCGGCGTTGTCGACGAGCTTCCTGAGAGGAGCTTCGATCGCGCGCTCGACGATGGACGCGCCGACCTTCTCGTCGCCCGCGAGTTCGAGAGCCGCGATGGCCTTCTGCGCACGGAGGTAGGCGACGCCGCCGCCGGCGACGATACCTTCCTCGACCGCAGCGCGGGTGGCGTGGAGCGCGTCGTCGACGCGATCCTTCTTCTCCTTCATGGCAGCCTCGGTCGCGGCGCCGACCTTGATGAGCGCGACGCCGCCGGCGAGCTTGGCGAGGCGCTCCTGGAGCTTCTCGCGATCGTAGTCGCTCGTCGTATCCTCGATCTGCTTCTTGATCTGGTCGACGCGGGCCTTGATGTCCGCAGACTTGCCGAGACCTTCGACGATCGTGGTGTTGTCCTTGTCGACGACCACCTTCTTCGCACGGCCGAGCATGTCGAGCGTGACGGATTCGAGCTTGACGCCGATATCCTCGCTGATGAGCCTGCCGCCGGTGAGGATTGCGATATCCTCGAGAATCGCCTTGCGGCGATCGCCGAAGCCGGGAGCCTTGACGGCGCAGACCTGGAACGTGCCGCGGAGCTTGTTCACGACGAGCGTCGCAAGCGCTTCGCCCTCGACGTCCTCGGCGACAATCATGAGCGGACGGCCGGTCTTCGCGACAGCCTGCAGCAGAGGAAGCATGTCCTGGAGGTTGGAAATCTTCTTCTCGAAGAGGAGGATGAAGGGATTTTCAAGCTCGCACTCCATATCCTCGGGCGAGGTGACGAAGTAGGGCGAGAGGTAGCCCTTGTCGAACTGCATGCCCTCGACGACGTCGAGAGTGGACTCGAGAGTCTTCGCTTCCTCGACGGTGATGGTGCCTTCCTTGCCGACCTTGTCCATCGCGTCGGAGATCATCTTGCCGATTTCCGTGTCGCCGTTGGCGGAGATGGTGGCGACCTGGGCGATTTCGTCGGCCGACTTCACCTTCTTCGACTGCTTGGCGATCGAGTCGACGACTGCGGCGGTGGCCTTGTCGATACCGGCCTTGAGGGCCATGGCGTTGGCGCCGGCGGTGAGGTTCTTGAGGCCTTCACGGTAGATGGCCTCGGCGAGGAGAGTGGCGGTCGTGGTGCCGTCGCCCGCGACGTCGTTCGTCTTGGAGGCGACTTCCTTCACCATCTGCGCGCCCATATTCTCGAAGGGATCGGGCAGCTCGATCTCCTTGGCGACTGTGACGCCGTCCTTGGTAATCTGGGGCGAACCGAACTTCTTGTCGAGAATCACGTTGCGGCCGGAGGGGCCGAGAGTGGAAGTGACGGCGGCGGAGAGCTTCTCCACGCCCGCGAGGATCTTCTGGCGGGCTTCCGCATCGAATTTAATCTGCTTTGCCATTGTCTTTTTCCTTGAAATTTACTGGAAGGTCTAGAGAGCCTAGACGATCTGGATGATGTTACTTTTCCAATACGCCGAGGAGGTCTTCTTCGCGGACGAGCTGGAGCTTCTGGCCGTCGAGCTTGACTTCCGTGCCGCCGTACTTGGGCAGGAGGACGGTATCGCCCGGCTTGACGTCGAACTTGAGCTCCTTGCCTTCCTTGTCGGTCTTCTTGCCGACCGCGATCACCTTGCCCTGCATGGGCTTTTCCTTGGCCGAATCGGGGATGATGATACCGCCGACGGTCTGTTCCTTCTCTTCGATGGGTTCCACGAGCACGCGGTCCCCAAGAGGTCTGATCTTCATTTGTTTGGTCCTTTCTGAGATTGAGGTTGAGGTGGGATTACTTCATTGTGAAATCGGCGTCCACGACGTCGTCGCCGCCGGACTTCTTGGGCTCGTCCTTGGGCGGCTCCTGGTGCGGAGGAGGCGTGCCCGCGCCGCCCTGACCCGCCTGGGCGCTCTGGTACATCTCGGTCGCGACAGGCTCCATGGCCTTCATGAGCGCTTCCTGCTTGGACTTGATCTCGTCGATAGGCGCGGGAGGATTCTTTGCGAGCGCCTCCTTGAGCGTCTTGAGAGCGGCCTCGACAGGAGCCTTCTTGTCGGCGGCGATCTTGTCGCCAGCGTCCTTGAGGGTCTTTTCCACCTGGAAGGCGAGGCCGTCGGCCTTGTTGCGCTCTTCGACTTCGGCGTGGCGCTTTTCATCCTCGGCCGCGTGGGCCTCGGCGTCCTTGCGCATGCGCTCGATTTCATCCTTCGAGAGGCCGCCGGCGGCGGTGATGGTGATCTTCTGCTCCTTCTGGGTGCCGAGGTCCTTGGCCGAGACGTTCAAGATGCCGTTGGCGTCAATATCGAACGTGACTTCGATCTGCGGGACGCCGCGCGGGGCGGGCGGGATGCCGTCGAGGTTGAAGTTGCCGAGCGACTTGTTGTCGCGCGCCATCTTGCGGTCGCCCTGGAAGATCGCGATCGTCACCGCGGGCTGGTTGTCGGACGCGGTGGAGAAGACCTGGCTCTTCTTGGTCGGGATCGTCGTGTTGCGCTCGATGAGCGGGGTGAGGACGCCGCCGAGCGTCTCGATGCCGAGCGTGAGCGGGGTGACGTCGAGAAGGAGCACGTCCTTCACTTCGCCCTTGAGGATGCCGCCCTGGATGGCCGCGCCCATGGCGACGACTTCATCGGGGTTGACGCCCTTGTGGGGTTCCTTGCCGAAGAGAGACTTGGCCTTCTCCTGGATGAGAGGCATGCGCGTCTGGCCACCGACGAGGACGACTTCGTCCACGCTGGAGAGGTCGGCGTCGGCCATGCACTTCCTGCAAGGCTCGCTCGTGCGGTTGACGAGATCCATCGTGAGCGCCTCGAGTTTCGCCTTGTTCAAGGTCGCGGCGAGATGCTTGGGGCCGGTAGAGTCGGCCGTGATAAACGGCAGGTTGATATCGTAGGTCGTCGCGGACGAGAGGGCGCACTTGGCCTTTTCGGCTTCCTCTTTGAGACGCTGGAGCGCCATCATGTCGTTCGAGAGGTCGATGCCCTGCTGCGCCTTGAAGTCCTCGATGAGCCACTTCATGATGGCCTGGTCGAGGTCGTCGCCGCCGAGGTGCGTATCGCCGTTGGTGGCCTTGACTTCAAACACGCCGTCGCCGATGTCGAGGACGGAAATATCGAACGTGCCGCCGCCGAAATCGTATACGGCGATCTTCTCGTTTTTCTTCTTGTCGAGGCCATAGGCGAGCGACGCGGCCGTAGGCTCGTTGACGATGCGCTTGACGTCGAGGCCGGCGATCCTGCCCGCGTCCTTCGTCGCCTGGCGCTGCTGGTCGTTGAAGTAGGCCGGCACGGTGATGACCGCTTCGGTGATTTTCTCGCCGAGGAACGCTTCCGCGTCTTCCTTGAGCTTGCGGAGCACCATCGCGGAAATCTCCTGCGCGGTGTAGATCTTGTCGTTCACCTTGACGGCGGCGTCGCCGTTCGCGGCGCGGACGACTTCATACGGCACCATCTTGATTTCGTCCGTCATCTCGTCGTAGCGACGGCCGATGAAGCGCTTGATCGAATAGATGGTCGATTTAGGGTTTGTCACGGCCTGGCGCTTTGCCGCCTGACCCACCAAAACTTCACCCGTCTTCGTGAAAGCCACGATCGAAGGCGTCGTCCTCGCGCCTTCCTTGTTTGGAATAACCGTCGCCTCGCCGCCTTCCATGACGGCCATGCACGAGTTGGTCGTTCCAAGGTCGATTCCTAATACTTTTGCCATTGTCTTGTTCCTTTCTGTCATCTAACTGGACTTCAGCTACGGACTAGACAACAGCAACAGCCGTGCCAATGGGCGAAAACCCCCGTTTGTCGCGTTTTGTCGCGCCGTTTTGTCGCAGTGCGACATCAATGCGCGACATTTGCAAGCCAATGTGCGACATACAGCGCCGCGTCCCAGACGCCACAATAGGCGCTCGCGGTGCGGAGGCGAAGGAAATCCCAGAGCTCCGCAAATGCGAGATTGGTCGTCGCCGCAAGCCACACGAGCACGACGGCGACATTCGCGACGTAAATGAAGGTCCACGAGAAAATCCGCCCATAGAGCGTTATATCCGGCTGGCGCGTCGCGAGAGTATCGAGCGTGAACAAGATGTGGAACGCCCACGTGAAAGCGATTGCGAACATCCACGCCGGCAGGCACGGTAGCGGCCGCACGAACCACCAAGTCGCCAGCGCCAGCAATATCACTATAAAGGAATAGAACGGGAAGAAATACGGCGCGAGGGTGATGAGGAGGTTCGACTTCGTAAGCCGCACGCTGCCGCCCGACGCCGCCACGCGCAATTTCGAGGGCTTCGCGAAGAACAAGAGCCCCCACAGCGCATGCGTCAATTCATGCGCGAGCACATACGTCTTCATTGGATGCGGCAAGCACACCCAGACGACCAGAAACGCCGCCATCCCCGCGACAAACGCGATCGTCTCCGCGCCGAATACGCCGCCGCCGCGGCCCGCCGCCGCCCAGACTGCGTCGAACAACACTCTCGCCAGCGCCCAGCAAAACGGGAGCGCCGCCAAAGCAAACAGCATTCGCAGGAAGGCCCGCATGGCGCCGGCAGGAGTCCGGGATGGTCAATTCTCGAACACGAAAACGAGTTCGCCGGGGTAGACGCGGCGTTTCTGGCGCGCTATCGCCTCCACGAAATCCGCATCCGTCTTGAAACGCTGGCGGTATTCGGCCAGTTTCGCTATCTCAAGCCGCTTCAACTCAATCTGACGGTTCAGCGCCTCGTCTTCCCTCTTGAGCGACTGCATGCGGTTGTAAATCGGCCACAACGTCACCCACGCCGCGACGAATATCACGCCCACCATGACCAGCATGATGAACTTGCAGATTTTTTCTTTTAGGCTTTCTTTCCTCACACCGCATTATTATAGCAAAATTTTCTTATTTTGGGTATTGACAAAATTCAAAAAAATATGAGACAATATTCCGCAGTTCTCCCCCCGAAAGGGAGGGCGTTCGTAAAACAAGGAAAACGAAAAGACATGAAGATCAAAAAGACTACTAAAAAGTCTGCGGAAACTGTGGTAGTCGCCACCAAAGCGGCTCCTTCGGTAGCCAAGAAGACGGCCAAGCCCGCCGCGAAGTCGGTCACGTTCACCGTGCATGCGGATGCCGGCAAGGCCGTGTTCGTCGCAGGTGAGTTCAACAACTGGGATGCCACCGCCAAGAAGATGGCCTACAAGGCCAAGGACGGCATCTACTCCGCCACGATCAAGCTCGCTCCCGGCGAGTATCAGTACAAGTTCGTGATCGACGGCACGTGGTGCGCCGATCCGGAGAACGTGAACTCCGTCGCGAACGATCAGGGCACGTTCAACTCGGTGGTGACTGTCAAGTAAAGCGTCGCATCCTCTCACGCGAGGCTCCAATTCGCGTGGAAAGCTACGGCACGAGGCCATCAGGCCCCGTGCCGCTTTTTTAAAGGTTGAAAAGTTGAAAGGTTGAAAGGTTGAAAAGTACAGGGATGACGCGCTTTTCAACTTTTCAACTTTTGAACTTTTCAACTTTTGAACAACTGCGCGAGCTTTTCGAGCTGGGCGATTTTCTCTTTGTTGTCGGCGAGTTTGCGGCGGGCCTCGGCGACGACCGCCTCCGGGGCGTGCGCGACGAAATTTTCGTTCGCGAGTTTCGCTTCGGACGCCTTCACGAAACCGGAAAGCTTCGCTAGTTCCGCCGCGATGCGCTTGGATTCGGCCGCCTTGTCGACGAGGCCTTCCAGCGAAAGATACACCGTGCCGAACGGCGTGATCTTGGAGGGCATCGCAAGATCGCTTCCCGCCGGCGCGAACGCGACTTCCTCGGCGCGCATCGCCTTCTTGAGCGAAGAAGCCTCCGCCGCGGCGCGAGCGTCGTCCGTGGCAATCGTCACCTTGACGAACGCCGCCGGCGAAACCTTGTATTCCGCCCGCAAAGCGCGCACCGCCGTTATCGCTTCCCTCTTCGCGTTCACGAAATCGTACACCTCTTCTTCAAGCCCCCACGCGGACTTCTCCGCGTCGCTGTAGCCCTTCGGGAATTCCGCGAGCATTATCGTCTCGTCTTCCTTCAGATAGCCAAGCTGGTGCGCGACCTCCTCGGTCACGAACGGCATGTAGGGATGCAGGAGGCGAAGCGCCTTCCAGAAGACATCGCGCAAAATCGCGAGCGCCCTCGCCTTGTCGGGCGCGTCCTTGACGTATTCGACGTACCAGTCGCAAAGCTGCGTCCAGAAGAAGTCGTACACCGCGAGCGCGCCGTCCTGGATGCGATACTGCTCCAGAAGCGCGTTCACCTTCCTGCACGCTTTGTCGGTCGCAAGGAGAATGTGCTTCTCGTCGGAAGTCAACTCTCCAGCCGCCATAGTCCCCAGATCCGCGACCCTGCCGCACTCTCCTTCCTGCATCTGGAAGAAACGCGCGGCGTTCCAGATTTTCGTCGAGAAATTGCGGCCGATTTCGAACTTCTCCTTGTTCACCTTCGTATCGCATTCGAGCGACGTGATGAGGGCAATCGAGAAGCGAAGAGCATCGGCCGAATACATGTCGATCAACTCCAACGGGTCGAGCGAATTGCCGAGCGACTTCGACATCTTCCGGCCTTGCGCATCTCGCACGATGCCGTGGATGACGATATTCTTGAACGGCGGCTTGCCCATGAAGTGAATGCCGGCCATCATCATGCGAGCGACCCAGAAAAAGATGATGTCCTGCGCCGTCACGAGATCGCTCGTCGGGTAGTAGTAGTCGAGATCCTTCGTCTTTTCCGGCCAGCCAAGCGTGGAGAACGGCCACAGCCACGAAGAAAACCACGTATCGAGCACGTCCTCGTCCTGCGAAAGGACGGGCGGCTCGGAGCATTCGAGCCCCTTCGCCTTCATCAGGGCGACGGCCTTCTTGCGCGCCTCTTCGAGCGTCTCGGCGACCACGGTCTCGCACTCGCCGTCGATGTCGAAATAATACGCCGGGATGCGGTGGCCCCACCAGAGCTGGCGCGAGATGCACCAGTCCTGGATGTTCTCCATCCAGTTGAAATAAATCTTCGACCAGCGCTCGGGGACGAACTTCACAGACCCGTTGCGCACAGCCTCGATGGCAGGCTCGGCGAGCGGTTTCATCTTGACGAACCACTGCTTGGAAAGACGCGACTCCACCACCTCGTGGCAGCGGTAGCAATGGCCGACCTGGTTGTCGTAGTCCTCGATATGGTCGAGGAAGCCGCCCGCCTCGAGATCGGCGACGAGCGCCTCGCGGCATTTGAAGCGATCCATGCCAGAATATTTCGCGCCGGCGAGGTCGTTCATCGTCCCGTCACCGTTCATGATGTTGATCTCTTCGAGACCGTGGCGCTTGCCGACGAGGAAGTCGTTGGGGTCGTGCGCCGGCGTGATCTTCACGATGCCGGTGCCGAACTCCTTCTCCACGTAGTCATCGCTGATAACGGGAATCTCGCGGCCCGTGAGCGGCAGAATCACATTCTTGCCCACAAGATGCGCATAGCGCTCGTCCTTCGGGTTCACGGCGACGGCGGTATCGCCCGGCAGAGTCTCCGGACGCGTCGTCGCCACCATCACATAGTCGGCGTAAGGCTCGCCGGCGACGCCCTTCGCGCTGCCGACGACGGGATAGCGCACATACCAGAGGTGGCCGTGGTGGGCTTCGTGCTCGACTTCGTCGTTCGCGAGCGCCGTCCCGCAGCGCGGGCACCAGTTGACGATGTAGTTGCCCTTGTAGACGAGCCCTTCGTCGTAGAGTTGCGTGAACACCTTCGCCACGGCGCGCGAGCAACCTTCGTCGAACGTGAAACGCTCGCGCTGCCAGTCCGTCGAATTGCCCAGCATGCGCTGCTGGTGGACGATCGTCCCGCCATACTGCTTCTTCCATTCCCAGACGCGCTCCACAAACGCCTCGCGTCCGAGGTCCTGACGGCGCTTGCCTTCCTTGCGCAACGCCTTTTCGACCACGTTCTGCGTCGCAATGCCGGCGTGGTCCGTGCCGGGCAGCCACAGCGTGTTGAAGCCGCTCATGCGCTTCCACCTGACGAGGATATCCTGGATCGTCTGGTTCAACGCGTGCCCCATGTGCAAAATGCCCGTCACGTTCGGCGGCGGGATTACGACCGAATACGGCGTTCCTTCGCCCGGCTCGGAATGAAAATAGCCCTTCTTCTCCCAGATAGGATACCACTTGGCCTCGGCGGCCTTCGCATCGTAATGCTTTTCCATGATTGTCTCGTTCTTCAATATTTGCTCTCGTGGCTGAATATTATATCATATAATGAGGGAAGAGGGAAGAGGGAAGAGGGAAGAGGGAAGAGGGAAGGGGGAAATGTGAAAATGTCTTTGCCGCAGTCGGGCGGATGCCGCCAACCGCCGCATCATTTTCACATTTCCACATTTTCTGTCGCTCTGGGCTAAAGGGCCGCGCTTCAGCACGGCGCCTACCCGAACGGAGTATTGCCTTACAGGGCCTGGATATGATACAATTCCCGCCATGAAAACCATTCTCATTTTCACGTTGGCGGCTTTGTCCGGCGCGGCCCAGGCGGCGGACGGTGCCCTCATGCCGATCATCCAGACGAAGTTCACGGCCGACCCCGCGCCGTATGTCCACGATGGCGTCGTATATCTCTACACCACCCACGACGAAGACGACGCCGACGGTTTCAAGATGAAGGATTGGCTTCTCTACACTTCCACCGACATGGTGAACTGGCGCGACTGCGGCGCCGTCGCCTCGCTCGCCGATTTCCCGTGGGCCCGGAACAAGGAGAACGGCGCGTGGGCGCTGCAGGTGATCGAACGCGGCGGCAAGTGGTTCATGTATTGCCCGCTGCACGGCAACGGCATCGGCGTGCTCGTCGCCGATTCGCCTTACGGCCCCTTCAAGGATCCTCTCGGCCATCCGCTCGTCTGGCAGAAGGAGCATTGGAACGACATCGACCCGACCGTGTGGATCGACGACGACGGCCAGGCCTATCTCTATTGGGGCAACCCGCACCTCTACGGCGTCAAACTGAACGAAGACATGATTTCGTATTCCGGCCAAATCGTCCAGTTCCCCAAGATACGCGACTACCAGGAAGGGCCGTGGTTCTACAAGCGCAACGGACGCTACTACCTCGCATTCGCCTCCACCTGCTGCCCCGAGGGGATTGGATATGCGATGTCCGACGCGCCGTTCGGCCCGTGGGAATACAAGGGCCACATAATGGACCACACGCCAAAGACGCGCGGCAACCATCCCGGCATAATCGACTACAAAGGCAAGAGCTACTGCTTCGGTCTCAACTACGACATCCTCCGCCTCTCCACCGATACGCACCACGAACGGCGCAGCGTCTCCGTGCAGGAAATGGAATACCGCGACGACGGCACGATTCCCGAACTTCCGTACTTCAAGTCCGGCAAGTTGACGCAAATAGAGCCGTTCGATCCATACCGCCGCGTCGAAGCAGAAACGATGGCGTGGGGATACGGGCTCAAGACGCGTCCCGACGTCCCCCGCACACTGCCGCAAAACCAGATCGTATTTGACGCCGACGATGGCGAATACATCCTCGTAAAAGGCGTGGACTTCGCCGGCGGCGCGAAAGAAATGACGCTATCCATCAAGCCGCTCGCGCCTGGCGCCTCGATTGAAATCAGGCTCGACGCGCCGGACGGCGCGCTCGCCGGCAAGGTTGCGTTCGCGGAAGCGGCGGACGGATTTGAAACATTCACGACGCCGCTCGAAAACGCCTCCGGCGTGCACGACCTCTATTTCGTCTTCCGCTCGGGCGTCCCCGGCGGCAAGAACCTCCTCGAATTCGACTGGTGGCGTATCGCGCAAATAGGAAGCAGGAAGTAGGAAGTAGAAAATTTGCCGCCCGGGCGTGTCGTACGCATTATCTCCTACTTCCTACCTCCTACTTGATTTTTATCCACGGAAGGCGGCGCGATGTTTCGGCGCCCGTTCCGGTGCAGTTGTATTCGGCGAAAAACGCCGTCTTGTCGGTGCCGTCGTTTGGACGCCACTGGCTCCAGCCCTCGGGCTTGATGCAGTCGTCCATTACGCAACCGTCAAACACCACTTGCGCGTGCGGCCGCCAGGGGCGCCCCAGGAGCGTCTTGACGCCGGGCGCGGCGGTGATGCGGCAACGGCGGAAGAGGAAACCCTCGCGCCCCTCAGGCGTCGCCGCCGCCGTGATATATCCGCGCAGGAGACTGCGTATCTCGCAGCGGTCGAACACCGCGCGCGACTGGCCGAATATAAAATCGACCGTCCCCTCTATCAAACACTCCTCGAAATGCTGTCCGCAATAGCGCGTATACTCGGGCTCTTTCGCCCACTCCTTGACGCCCTGCGAGACATACAGGGTGTCCTGATGGCCGGAGATGCGGCACTTGGCCACTTCCACGCCGTCGCCCTCGATGTGCAGCGCGACGGCCTGGCCGACGCCGCGTCCGCCGGCGGCGACATTCGCGTCCGACGCCGTGTTGCGTATCCAAAGGCCCGCAAGCCGCACATCGTCGGCCTCGACTTTCATCGTCCACGTGCGGAACGTGCCAAGCGCCTCGCCGGCGGAATTCGTGAGCGAGGCATAGTCGCCCCACTCCACCACCGCCTCGCCCGGCCCTTCGTGCACGATGGCGAGAGCGCGCTTCTCGCGCGGAATCGTCACCTTCTCGCGCCAGACGCCATCGGGAAGCGTAATCATATCGCCGGGCTTGGCGGCGTCGATCATCTCCTGCAGCGTCGCCGCGGCGGCGGACGAAACCGCGGCGACCGCCGCCAGCATCGCGAGCGCCGCCTTCACTTCCTTATCACCCTCTTCGCCTTGCCTTCGGAACGCGGGAGCGAACCGACGGGGAACACATCGCCCTTCGGCAGGAACCCGAGGCGCTCGCGCAGATGCTTGGCGACGGTGTGGCCGGTGACGCCGGGCTCGGCTTCAACGTTGATCGTCACGTCCGTCATGCCGTCGTGCTCTTCGAGGATGATCTGGAATTCGTCCTTGACGCCCGGTATCTCCATGAGGGCCTGCTCCACCTGGCGGGGATAGAAGTTGACGCCCTTGACGATGAGCATGTCGTCGGTGCGGCCCGTGATGCGGTCGAGACGCAGGCTCGTGCGGCCGCATTCGCATTTCTCGCGGCTGACGATGCGCGAAATATCGCGCGTGCGGTAGCGGATGATCGGCATCGCCTCGCG
Organism: Verrucomicrobia bacterium UBA3761; assembly: GCA_002371135.1. Classification (GTDB taxonomy): domain Bacteria; phylum Verrucomicrobiota; class Kiritimatiellia; order RFP12; family UBA1067; genus UBA1067. The sequence continues at coordinate 47,095 of DFGB01000045.1, forward strand.
GGTGAGCGACGTGAACACGACCTCGCCGTATTCGCCGTCCTCGACGTTCTTGCCGGTGACGGGGTCGATGATTTCGGTGATATATTGGTCTTCCCAGACGTGGATGCCGGCGTGGGCGTGGCAGTCCTGGCCCGTGGTGCCGATGCCGCCCGTTTCGGTCATGCCGTAGATGTCGAAGCACTCGATGTGGAGGCGGCTCTCGATGCGCTTGCGCATTTCATCGGAGAACGTCTCGGAGCCGAAGATGCCGACCTTGAGCGAAGGAATGTCGTAGTTGCCGTTCGGGTCGGCGTCGAGCTTCTCGATGATGCGCGGGACGTAGGAGACGACGGAGCAGAAGCCCTTGACGTGGAAGTCTCGCATGAGCTTGATCTGTCGCTCGGTGTTGCCGCTTGAAGCGGGGACGCAGAAGAGGCCGGCCTTGCGGCAGCCCTGGTAGCAGCCAAACCCGCCGTTGAAGAGGCCGAACGTGGGCATGATCTGGAACGCGTCGCCGGCCTCGAGTCCCGCCATCGAGAAACAGCGCGCCATGCACTCCGCCCACTGCATGAGATCGCCCTTCGTATACGCCATCACGACGGGCGTGCCGGTGGAGCCGCTGGACATGTGGAACTCGCGCAGCTCCGAACGGTCCACGCACGACATCTTGAGCGGATACGCGTCGCGGAAGTCGTCCTTCGTGAGGAACGGCAGTTTCGGGAGGTCGTCGAGCGAAGTCACGTCCTCCGGCGAAGAGACGCCCGCGGCCATGAGGCGCGAGCGGTAGAATTCGTTCGTCCATGCGCGGCGGAGGGTCTTCACGAGGCCCTTAAGCTGCAACTCGGCAAGCCGCTCGCGCGGCAGGGTTTCAAGTTCGCGATTCCAGAACATGGCTTTATCCTTGTTTTTTTGTGGAAATGGCAATCAGGCGCCGGCGGCGGCGCGGCCGAGGTCGAACGCCTTTATGTTGAGGTCGAGGAGTTTCGCCTTCGATCCTGTAAAACTCTCTTTCATCGTCGCCTTCCAGGCGTCCGGCGAGAACGGAGTCAACGTGGAGAGCGCGCCCGCGAGAACCATGTTCATCGTGCGCTCGTTGCCGACCTCCTCCTTGGCGATGCGTGCGGCGTCGACGACGATCGCGCCCGGCAGCGCGGCGCGCATTTTCCCGTCGAGGTCCTCCACCGCCTTCTGCTGGCCGGACGAAACCGTAACCGGCACGAGGAACGTATCGGCGACGACCGCGCGTCCTTCAGGCGCGAGGAGATGCGCCCAGCGCAGCGCCTCGAGCTTGTCGAACGAAACGAGTATGTCGCTCGTCCCTTCCTGAATTATCGGCGAGGCGACGGCGTCGCCAAACCTCACCTGGCTTATCACGGAACCGCCGCGCTGGGCCATGCCGTGAATCTCGCTTTTCTTGACGTCCAGCCCTTCGCGGGCCGCGGTCTTCGCGAGCAAATCGCTCGTGAGCAGCGTTCCCTGGCCGCCTACGCCTACAAGGCTTACATTTACAGTCTTCATTTTACGCCACTCTCTCGACTGTGATTTCCGGGTCGATCTCCTGCAACGCGGTCTCGATGCCCTGCTTGAGCGTCATCATCGCGAACGGACACGAACCGCAGTGGCCCGTGAGCTTGAGATACACGACCTTGCCGTCGATTTTCACGAGTTCGCAATCGCCGCCGTCCGCCTGCAGACCGCCGCGCAATTCATCGAGCTTCGCCTTGATAGCTTCTTCCATATCACTCCTTGTTCGGATTTTTGCCGTATATTATACCATTTGCCCCGCCATAGGGTCAAGGGGAGGTGTTGCCGGCAGTGGCAGTCGAGCGGCGCCTGGAGATTCTAGATGCGCCGGCAATAGAAGCGCCACGGGCCCGCACGGGCCCGTGGCGCTTTGCGTTGGGCTAAATCGCCCGCGCTTACTTTTCGAGCGCGGCGGTGACGTCCGCGAGGACCTGGCGCAGCGCGGCCGGGACGCGGCGCGCGTCCTTGTTCACCGCAGTCGAATCCTTCGACGCCTTCTGGTCGTACTCGTCGTAGGAAGCGCCGACGGTGGCGATTTCCTTTTTCCAGCCTTCCTTGTCGACCTTGAGAATCTCCTTGAGCATCTCGGGGCAGACGGTGAAGCCGGGCTCGCCCTCGTTGTTGGAGAGGTCGATATCCTCGAACTTCGGGAGGTTGCCGATCGCCGTCTCGTTGGCGCCGACCTTGCCGTCGATGCGCTCGCAGATCCACTTGAGGACGCGCGAGTTGTCGCCGAAGCCCGGCCACATGAACTCGCCCTTGTCGGACTTGCGGAACCAGTTGACGAAGTAGATCTTCGGCAGCTTGGTGGGATTGACGCTCGTGCGCTCCATCTCGAGCCAGTGCTGGAAGTAGTCGGCGACGTTGTAGCCGAAGAACGGGAGCATGGCCATCGGGTCGCGGCGGACCTTGCCGACATCGTTGGAGATGATGGCGGCGGTGACTTCGGAACCGGCGGCCGAACCCATGAACACGCCGTGGGTCCAGCTCTTCGCCTCGTTGACGAGCGGGATGGTGGAAGGACGGCGGCCGCCGAAGAGAATCGCGTCGATCGGCACTCCGGTGGGCTTCTTCTCGAACTTGCCGTTGAAGCCTTCCTTGTCGAGGACGGGGCAGTTGACCGCAGGCGCGGTGAAGCGCGAATTCTTGTGCGCGGCGACGTAGCCCATCTCCTTGACTTCAGCCTTCGTCATGCCGGGCTTGGGGCCCATGCGGCGCGCGTCGTCGACGCAGCGGTAGCAGGGATTGCCCTTCCAGTCGATGCCTTCCTCAGGCGCGTCGACGCCCATATCCTCCCACCAGATGTCGCCGTCGGGCGTGAGAACGACGTTCGTGAAGATCGTGTTCTTCTTGCAGGAGAGAAGCGCGTTGGGGTTGGAGAACTTCGAAGTGCCGGGAGCGACACCGAAGAAGCCGTTTTCGGGGTTGATGGCGTAGAGACGGCCGTCCGCGCCGGGCTTGAGCCACGCGATATCGTCGCCGATCGTCTCGAGCTTCCAGCCTTCGAGCTTGGGCTGCATCATCGCGAGATTCGTCTTGCCGCAGGCGGAGGGGAACGCCGCCGTGACGTGATACTTCTTGCCCTCGGGCGAGGTGAGGGTCAAAATGAGCATGTGCTCGGCCATCCAGCCCTGGTCCTTGGCGAGCTTGGAAGCGATGCGCAGGGCGAAGCACTTCTTGCCGAGAAGCGCGTTGCCGCCGTAGCCCGAACCGAACGACCAGATTTCGCCGTCCTCGGGGAACTGCGTGATGTACTTGTCCTCGATCCTCTTCGCGCAAGGCCACGCGACGTCCTTCTGGCCCTTCTTGAGAGGAGCGCCGACGGAGTGGATGCAGGGGACGAAATCGCCGCCCTTGTCGAGGAACTTCATCACGGCGTCGCCGGTGCGCGTCATGATGTCCATGTTCACGACGACGTAGGGCGAGTCGGTGAGCTCGATGCCATACTGCGTGATCGGGTTGCCGATCGGACCCATCGCGAACGGGATGACGTACATCGTGCGGCCGGCCATGCAGCCCTTGTACGCCTTCTCCATCTTCTTCTTCATCTCGACGGGGTCCATCCAATGGTTCGTGGGACCGGCGTCGATTTCATTCTTGGAGCAGATGAACGTGCGGCCTTCGACGCGCGCCACGTCGCTCTCGTGCGAACGCGCCAGATAGCACCCGGGGCGCTTCTTCTGGTTGAGCTTCACGAACTGGCCCTTCTTGACCATCATCTCGCAGATGGCGGTGTGCTCTTCCTTGGTTCCCTTCACGACCACGATCTTGTCGGGCGTGCAGATCTTGTTCCATTTTTCAACCCAGGCGGCTACCTTGGGATTCGCGAATTTCGGCATCTTTGCCATAATTGTTCTTGCTCCTTGAATACCCTCTTCGGGCATGGTTAAAGGTATTGGTGTGTATTATACCATTTGCGGCGCGAGGGGTCAAGAGGGGTGCGAAGAAATCAAGAGTCTCCGGCGGGGGCGGGCGCCTTTCACAGCAAGTGTTCGCCAGGGCCGAGATCGTGCACGGCGCCGCCTGGCATGACGACGCGCGCGCTCGCGCCTTCCGGGATGCGCGCCTTGAGCCGGAACTCCCCGTCCTCGAAGCGCCACTCCACCTCCACCTTGCCGCAGGCGGTCTCGACGCCCGCCTCGACGCGCCGGACGCCGCCGACCACGTTCGGTGCGATGACGATGCGACTCCCTCCCGGCGCCGCCGGGTCGAGCGAAATGCCCGCGAGGCGCTTCACGAACCACGCCGAAATTCCCGTATAGCATGTGTGGATCTTGCTCGGCACGTCGCAGCTCCAATACTCCGGCCACGTCGTCTCGCCCTGCGCGAGGAAATAGCCATACGACGGCCGCTCGAGCGACATCAGATGGCGCGCCACGATTTCATCGTGCGGCCGCACCTCCGTCAGATACTTGAGCAGAACCGGCAGCCCCGACGAACCCATGCCGAGGTATGGATGGGCCCGCGTGATTTCATCGTCGAAATGCGCTTCCTGCTCCGCGACGAGTTCCGCTGGCACGACGCCTGTCATCAACGCGAACGCGGTCGGCACCTGCAAACCCATCGGATAGATATGGCGCTCCTTGTCGTAGAACCGCGCGTGGACTCTCCGCCGCAACGCCGCAGCGTCCGCCGCATAGCGCCGCGCGTCTTCATCGCGGCCGAGCGCCGTCGCGATCTTCTCCATCGTCGCGAGATTCATTATCCACACGCAGTTGTTGAAAAACCGCGCCTCGGGCGTGTCGGCGAATTCCTTCTTCCCCTCGGCCGTCCCCCAGTCGCCCAGGAAATTGAGCTTCCCCTGGCGATACGGCGCGAGAATGCCGTCCTTCGCGTGACGTGCGAGGAACGCGAGCCACTTCTCCGCGGCGGGATACACGGTCTCGAGAACGCTCTTGTCGCCATAGTTGAGATAGTGCTCCCAGGCGACGCTGAGGCCCGCGCTCGACCACATCGGCCCTCCTGCGTGGCGGTTCTCCTGCGGCGTCGTATGGTGCACCCAGCCGTCGGGCTCCTGCATGTCGCACCACTTGCTTACGTAGTCGGCGAGATACTCCCGGGCGTCGAACGTCGGCAGGTCGATCCCCCACGCACATGCGAACATCTCCTCGCCGTATCCAAGCCGCTCGCGGTGGGGGCAATCGGATGTGTAGCCCTCCGTGGTGCACATCCGGTATGTCCAGATGTCGGTCTCGTAAATGCGGTTGAAAAGTTCGTTGTCGCATCGGAAGTATCCAGTGCGGCGCAAGTCGGTGCCGATCGCGAGCGCGGTCGCGTCCTGCGGCCGCGGTGGCGTCTTGAGCCCGGCGACGGTGAGGTAGCGCCCGGCGAGGTAGTTGAAGCGGTTGCGGAAGACGTCGTTAGTGCCGCGCGCGATGTAGACGTTCAACTGCGCGAAATCCTGCCGCGTCGCTTCATCGTCGGCGCTCATGAGTTCCACGCGGTCGCCGGGCGCGAGGCCGTTCATCCGGAGTTCCACCCAGCCCGTGAAATTCGTGGCGAAATCGAACCGCCACGCGCCGTCTTCCATCTTCTCGACTTTCGCCGCCGGCCACGCGGCGAGGATGCGCGTCGGCTCGCAGCGCTGCGGCGTCACGGCGATGGACGCAGGGACGGCGCACTCCGCCGCCTCGACCCATTCCCCGCGCGCCTCCTCGCGCGCGTCGACGAGTTCTCCGCCGTTGTCGCGATACTTGCTGTCGCCCAGATTCCGGCAACCCGTCGTACGGCACTGCCACAGCGCCGCCGCGGCCAGAATTTCGCCGCGCACGCTCAGCGCCGGACGCACTTTCTCTTTGAAATATTCGTATCGCGCCCAACCGGGACCGGTCGCGACCAATATCTCGTTTTCGCCTTCGCGCAGCAGACGCGCGACATCGTACGCGACGTAGTTCACGCGGCGCGTAAGCCGCGTCAGCGCCGGCGCGAGGATCCTGTCGTCCGCCTTCACTCCGTTCACGAACAGCTCGTGGTAGCCGAACGACGCCACATCGAGCCGCGCCTCCGCAGGCACGCTCCCAAGCCGCACGCTCGTGCGGTATTCTAGATGCTCCTCCGCCTTGGCGGCGGGATGGCGCATCCACGGCGCATCCCAGCCGGAGGCCTCCGCGACGCACACCAGCAACGCCGCGAAGGCGAAAACGGGCGGGCGCATCACTCTTCTATCTCCATCAGCACGGACGCGTGCGGCGCCAGGCGGCGCGTGTAGCCGAGCGCCGTCACGTCGCGCTCCTTGCCGGATAGATTGAATATCGCGAGGAACCGCCCGCCCTTTGAATTGGCGGAGACGATTGCGCATTCGTCCTTCGTGCAAATAACCGGTCTGGGCGAACGCCCGTCGCGCTGCGCGGCGAGAATCTTAGAGTCCGTGAGGAGCGCGAGCGTATCCTTGTCACCGGCGAGCTGCGGCAGGTCCGCGCCGATGAAAAGCGGCGAGCGGCATATCGCGAAAAAGTTCATCAGCGTGCGCTGCTCGTCTTTCGTCAGACGCGTCTTGCGTCCCGAGGCGGAGTCGAGGCTCCACCAGTGGCCCGTCACGCCAAGCTTGCCGAGCGGAATCATGTCGCAGTCCGGCCACGTGCCTTCGCGCACGCCCGCCTCCAGCCATTCGCACATTATCGGCACCAGATGCTCGATATGCCCCCACGAATCCCAGACGTCGTTCACGACTCTCCACATGTTCGCCTTCGTCTGCAAATCCGCGGCCGCCTCGAGAGGCGTTTCGCCCGGCGACGTGGAGAAGACGATCTCGCGGCCGCACTTGTCGATCGCGCGGCGGATCATCGCGACTTCCTCCTCGCGATATACAGGCGCGGAAAGATCGTCGCACTTCACAAAATCGACTCCCCACGACGCGTAGAGCTCGAAAATGGAATCGTAATATTCCTGCGCGCCGGGACGCTCCGCGAGGACCGTGCAGTTGTCGCGCAGCCAGACGCATTCAACCTTGCCGTCCGTTATCATGTCGCACGTCACGCCGTCGGCGCCCTTCACCGGAAGCTTCTTCGCGACCGCTTCCTTCGGCACGCCGCGCATTATGTGGATGCCGAACTTGAGCCCCTTGGAGTGCACATAGTCCGCGAGCGGCTTGAACCCCTTGCCGTCCCTCGCCGACGGGAAACGGTTCGGCGCGGGCAGGTAGCGCCCGAAGGCGTCGAGCGTGTATAGCGGATTCTCCTGGTTGTAGCCGAGCAGCCCCTCGTTCTGGACCGTCCAGCGGATGTCGCACACGGCATATTCGTATCCTGCGGCCGCGAGGTGCTTGGACTGGAAATCCACATTCGCGCGAAACTGCGCTTCATTCACGGCCGCGCCGTAGCAGTCCCACGAATTCCAACCCATCGGCGGAGTCTTCGCCCACGAAGCGAAATCGCCCGCATACGCGCCGGCCGCCAGGCCCGCGCACAATAACGTAGTAGTCAGTTTCATGTTTCTCAAGTTCCTTGCTGCGGCGAATATTCTACCATATTGCGCGGAAAAACACAAATCGCGCTTTGCCTGCTATTCGCCGCCAAGAGCCGCGAGACGCCGCTGCAAGCGCTCGATTTCCCCGCGCAGCCGCGCATTCTCTTCCTTGAGACTGGCGATTTCCCCGTTCTGCGCCGTGCGCCTCCCGAGCCGCACGGCCGTCATGCGCTCGCGAATGCCGCCGTTCTCCCGGAAATCATCCTGCTGCGCATCGATCAACTGCTGCAGCATCCACATCGTCTGGGAAATCACTGTTATCATCGCATTGCAGAATTCCTCCTTGCCGCATCCTTCCAGAAACACCGCCCACCCGTCCCACTTGGAATGTTCCGCCGCGAACTTCCGCAGCTTCGGCGTCCTCGAATGCCCTGCACCCCAGCGTTCGAGACGATCGAACTTCAGGCAGTCGATATAATCTTCGAGAAGCTCGCCAAGCGATGCACGCGCCACATTCGTAAGCTTCAATTGCGTCTCGAGACTTGTGGCGGCCGCCTCGCTGCCCTCGACGATATTCTGCTTGCAGCTCCTCGCCGCCTGTACCATCTGGTCGACCGTGCGATCCCCGTACTTTGGCAGAAACCGCCGGCAAAATAGCTGCGTCGCCTGGCATATCATATCGCTCTTATCGTAGACGATCAGCTTCCGGTATCCGCCGTGCGGATGGATAATCTGTGGATTTCCTGTGCTCATACTGCGATTTTACCACAATCCCCCAACTTTGCGCAAGGGGGAAATTTGAGATTTTTTGGGAGGGTTGGGAGGGTTGGGAGAATTGGGATAAATTGGGAGGATTGGGATTATTGGGAAAATTAGGCGCTATAGACTCTCCCAATCCCAACTCTCCCAATCTATCCCAATCCTCCCAACTATCCCAACCCTCCCACAAAAACAAGCGGGCGGGGTTGCCCCCGCCCGCGCTTCGGGAGGGACGCGCTTCAGCGCGTCCACACCCGTTGTCAAGGCATTCAAGCCTCAGCCCTGATCGTCGTCGCCAACCACGACCGCCGGCGCGGTGGAAATCGGCGCCGTGCCGATCTTGACGTCGATGAAGCCCTGTTCGGTGCCGGGCTTGGCGATTTCAAGCGCCGTGCCGTCGGACTGACCATGCTCCGTCGCCACGGCCTCGCCGCCGAGCGTGGCGTGGGTCGTGATCAGATAGTAGAGGCCGGCCGGAACCGTCACGCTGGCCTTGCCTTCGGCGTCGAACACAAGAGCGTCGGCGAGGACGTCCTCGACGAGACCCTCGGCGAAGCCGTCGATCGTCACCGTCCAGGCGCCCGCTTCGCCCACAGCCTTGTAGCTGAAGTAGCTGCCGTCGAAGCCTTCCACGACCGTGGCCGCGGCTTCCGCGATGGCATCTTCCTCGGTCTCGGCGGTCGACGCATAGGACGACGCAGGGTCGTTCGGATCGAGCCCGCCGGCGACGAGGTAGAGGCCGGCCGGATTGTCGCCGTCGGCCGCCCTGTATTCGAGCGTGCCATACGCCTCGCCAGCAACCGTGAGGGCGAAGTCGCCCTTGAGAGTCGCTCCATCAGGAACGGTCACCGGGACTACGCAAACATCAGCCTCAGGCGCTGCTGCCACGTTGACAGTCACAATCTCAAGGCGGTTGTTCTTGTTGAGAACAAGCGAACCGCTGAAGTTGTCGAGCAACGTAATCTTGTAGGCGACGCCTTTCGTATTGCTCGAATTGAAGAACGTGAGTTTCTTCGTGCCCGTAACCTTCGAGAACGTGACGAGATACTTGTCAGTAGTATCGGCATAGCCATTGTTAATCACGAGGTCGGATTCAAGGCGAAGGATACCATTTACACCTGTCGAATTTCCTGAACTCTTGAAGAAACCACCCTTGCCAAAGCCATTGCTCATAACAAGTGTTTGGCCCGCTCTGTTCACATATGCATTGGCATTGAATGCAGTTGTAGGCGCCCAGGCGGCATCATACGTGCCATTCCAGGAGTTCGCGAATTTCGTATAGCCAAGTGCAGTATCCGCATTCGTGAAACGAATTACGCCAGTGCCCTTATTGCCCCAAATGCAGGAGTTCGGAACCGTGAGTGTTCCGTCGACGGTTAGTTCGCCGAGGAGGACGACGTTTGCAGCGGTCCATGTCGCCGAGGAGGCAACTGTGGCGGAAGCGCCAGTGTCGACGTAGATTACCTGCCCGTCGCCGGCATAGTTTGAACCGAACGCGACGCGGCCATTCATGGAATTCGCATCAATGGTGACATTGCCGGTGAAGCCGGAGACATCGCCGGTGAAGCTCAAGGTGAGGCGGCTCGTCGTATTGGCGACCGTGAGAGCGCCAGAGCCGGTCAGCTCGCCGGAGAATGCGACAACCGTATCTGCGCTGTAGGAGCCGGCAAGAGTCAAGCCGTCGCCGACAAGTTCAATACCGCTCGTCACGGGGCCCGTCAACGTGCCGCTGACCGTGAAGCCGTTGAAGGCGAGCTTCGAGTTGGCGCTCACGTACTTCGAAGGATCGAAGGCGAATGCGTAGTCGCCGCAGACTTCAAACGTGCCGGCCCATGTTTCGGAGCGGAGTTTCGCGGGAAGCGTGTTCTTGCCCTCGGAATCGCCGTCGGCGTAGAAGAGCAGGTACTCCATCCTGTTGTCGGCAACGCCTGAACCTATCGCGATGCGACCTTCGCCGGAGATGGTCGAGATACCGTCGAATGCATTGTTCACGGCCGTGCCATCCAGCAGCGTGACAGTGATGCCCGCAGGAACGACCAGCGTGCCGCCCGTGGCGAGCCCCTGCGTCCAGGGCGTCCAGTTGTTGGCGAGTTCAAGCGTCGCGTCCTCGGGGAAGTAGTAGCGCGAGCTGCCAAACGTGTAGGTGCCGTCCGTGAGTTTGATTGTCACAGGGCCGACATCGTCGGATGCCTTGACGAAGGTGATGGTATGGAAATTCGCCTTGTTTCCGCCGAGGTTCTCGGGCGTGAAGTCGCCGGTGAGCTTGACGGTCATGGTCGGATTGCCGCTTGCCGCAAGGGCCGCTGCATACGCTTCGGCAAACGACGGATACCACGTGTCGTTGACTTTGGCGACGCCGGTTGCGACGGTGTAGAGGCCGGTTGCTTCATCGTAGGCGAAGTAGCATTCGTAGCCTTCCGGGATGAAGGAAGAGCCGAGAACATCGTCGCCCTTGGTGGGGTCGGCGCCGAACGCACCGCCGTAGACCTTGATCGCGGTGACGTCGTAACTGTTCCAGACGTTGAGCACTCTGGGAGCGAGTTCGCTGTTCCAGTGATACGTTCCCTCGGCGATGTTCTTGAACGTGCCGCCGTTGATCGTGATGATGGCGCTCGCTTCCTTCGCCGTGCCCGCGCCGACGTAGACCGTCGCCTCGTAGGTCGACTGGTTGACGAACGTGCCGCCGTTGACGACGATGGAGCCCGTGCGCGCCCAAATGGCGATGCCCATATCCTCGGCATCCGCCGTGTTCACGATGGAGCCGTCGCCGGTGATCGTGAGCGTGCCAGTGCCGTTGTTGCAGAGCGTCGCGACGCCGTCCGAAGTGAGCGTGAAGCCGTTCAAGTCGAGCGTGATGTCGTTCTCGTTCGCGTAGCGGACCGTCTCCGTGACGTTGGCGGTGAGCTTGACCGTCTCGCCGGCCTTTGCGGCTTCAAGCGCGGCCTGGACCGAGTCATAACCCGTCTCGCCGATCATCGCCGCATAGTAGTGAATCGTGAAGGTATACGTAGTCGGGTTTTCCTCGTCGTCGGACGTGCAGACGAGCTCCGCCGTGGTGATGGAGGAATCCTTCGAGACGATATCCTTGTCCACCGCCGAAACGACGAGCGTTCCGCCTGCGAGCGTGTAGGAGTTGGCGTTGGTGACTCCCGAGACATCAAGTTTGCCTGTTCCAACCTTGACGACATCGGGATTGCGATCCGTATTGTCCTTCATCCAGCAACCGGTAATCGTATCGTCCTTGCCGAGAGCACCAATCTTTATCGTCTGATGCGCATCGGTGAGATTTGCCGGGACTGTATGGACATATCCGCTCAGCGAACCAAACTCGAAAACCTGATTCTTTGCATTCTTGTTCCAAGAAATAAATCGCCTATCGTTCTTTTCTCCCTGGTATTCATCGACGATGACTGTCGCCTTGGAGAAATCGCCCGGATAGAATGTAACTATGTTGCGGGAATTGTTGTCCTTGACGGTCTCGATTGTGCCCGAGAACTCCGATGCATCGCAATTGAACGTAGCACCGCCAAAATAAGACTTGCCATTCTGGCGAGTCAGCTTCAGGTAGCCAGAACCGCTGAGTTTGCCGGTAACAGTGATTGTGCGCGAAGATTCAGGCTGATAGAACTCAGTCGGGTAATCCGCGCTACCAGTGATTTCGACAGGGCAGGAATACGTTGCGCCGCCATCGACTGTCGACATATGAATGGAATTGCCCAGCGAGAGCGTTCCCGTGCCGCTTATATCGGCAGTGTAGATGACATAATTGCGTCCATTCTGGGTTTCGATTCTAAGCCGCCCGTCAAGACGGATGTCGGCGGGAATCCATGAAGTCGATGTAACGCCGCGGAGTGTGACATCATTCGCGATAACAATGGTATCTCCGGCCTGAGGCACCACATCCGTAGACTCGCCATTCAGAGTAAAGTGGCCGGATGAGGTCAGTTCGCTAATGTAGTGTGTGCCGGAGCCGGGGACATACACATACTCTGCGGCGTTGCGGACGAAGGCGAGGGTCTTCGTATCGGCGTTGTAGGAGCCGGAGAACGGAGCGACGTTGGTGAACGAAAGCTCGACGCCGTCGGCGAGGGCCACAGTGACATTGGGATAAGTCTTCGCGGAGTCGGCGGTAAGGGTGGTAGAAGCGAGGAGCGTCACTTCGACGGGATTCTCTTCCGTCGCGGCGGCGACAGCGGCTGCGAGGGCCGTGTCGACGTTGTAGTAATTGGTGCTGCCGATCGTGGCGACGGGCTCCTGGGAAATTACGATTTCACCTGCGCCTTCGGCCTGGACGAACGAACCCGTGAAGCCGGTGATGTCGCCGGTGACATAAAGCTTGCCCGCGCCGGTCCATGTGAGCGTGCCGGAACCGGTGATTTTGGAGGCAACGGTGACGTCGACAGGCGTCGTGACGGGATCTTCGCCTTCGACTTCAGTGGTGGTCGTCGCCTCGCATGCAATCGTGCCGCCTGCGGCGTCGACATAGAGATCGACAGGCGCATTGCCTTCCCATTCGGTCAGGAACCAGCCGCCGGTGGCTTTGAGAGTGCCGCCCTTGAGCGTGACCGTGGCGGAATTGACGTTGCCGGCGCGCTGGAAGTGGTCGGTCGCAAATACTGCGTCGGGACCGACGGTGATCGTGGCGTCGCAGGCGCTGCCGTCGGACCAATTGCCGAGGAGCGTCCACTTGCCGGGCGCGCAGGTTACATTGCCCGCGATATATGCGCTCGCCGAGACCGTGCTGCCTACGATGAAATCATCCGTGGTGGCATATGTGCCGTTGAACGTGGCCGAACCGGCAGGCACGCGGACATTGACGCCGCTCCCGAGAACGCCGCTCTTGAACGTGAGTTCGCCCGCGCCGGTCTTGTAAAGGGTGCCATTGCCGGAGACCGCTGCATTTACGGTGACGGTGGTATCGGCGGGAACCTCGATCGTGCCGCCGCCCGTGCCGATCACGACCTTCTGCTCGACAGGCTGCCAAGTGCTGCCGTCTTCGCCGTAGATTGTGCCTGCGCCCGTCTCCGTCTTGTTGCCGAGAATCGGCGAACCATTCGTATCCTGATGATAGGCAAGCGTACCATTGTCAAGCGTGACAGTGCTATTGCCGTTCAGGTAGGACTGGATCTGCCATACTGTCAGTTTGCCGCCGTTCTGAATGGCAAGCTCGGCAGTGCCGGCACGCTTGGCGTTCCATTCGCCAAACCTCGTCCATCCGTTGTCGGTGACGTTTGCGCCGTCTATTATGAGCGTACCGTTGTTGTCCGCATTGGCGACGTTGAGGCCGTTCGCGACGACATTCCCGTTCCGGAACGTAAGGTCGCCGGAGCCTCCCCAAGCGCCCACATGAAGCCAGCCGAGGGAGAGATTGGACGCCGCGACTTCTTCCGAGCCTTCGGTTTCTTCCGTCGCCTCGACTGCCGCCTGGTAGTTGTTTCCGGCGACGACTACGTTCGCCGCTTCGACGTAGAGGCCGTTCGCTATGGAAACATTGCCGGAGACCGCAACCTCGGCATCGGCCGTGTTGATTACGTAATTTTCGCTATCGGCGCCATTTTGCGACCAGACGTTTTCACCGGTCCATGAGCCGGATGTTCCACCCGACCATATATAGTCACCGCCGAAGGCGGTAAAGCCGAAGGCCGCCGCACCAAACAGCGCGACAGACTTCAGCCTGCCTTTCTTCATTCGTGTTCTCATCTTTTGTTATCCTTTTTTGGGGTTTTGCAAAAAACACATGCGCCGAGCGCCATGCATGTGCACGGCGATTGTGCATGTATGTTTTTGAAATCGCATCCGGCCTGCCGGAAATGGAGGAAACGAGCATGGCGCAACGCCCGGCATCCGCACATACGGCCGCCTGCCGGGAGAATCTCGTCTCGTTGCGCTTGTTATAGCACCGTATCAAAAACATTCCTCCTATCATCATTGTATTTCATTGTATCAAAAATCCTGCGCGGATGTCAATAGGGGATTTTTTGCCAGGGGTCTGCGGCCTTGGGCAAGCGCGGACCTTCCGTATACGGCCCTAGCGCCAAGGAATATCCCCCAGCGGTACGAGCTCGAAACGCGGCTTGAGCGCCAAGGAATATCCCCCAGCCGAAGGCTGTCCGCGAAGCGGATGCCCTAGCAGGTGTGCGCGGCTTTAGCCGCGCACACCCTCGTTCGACTATGCGCGGCTGAAGCCGCGCCTCCTTGGCGATAGGCCTGCCGCACCGCCTGCGCTTGACTGGCGCAGAAACGGTGCTCGGCTGGCGCAGAGAAGACGCTCGGCTGGCGCAGAGTCGGAAGTTCGCTAGGGGGCGGTCGGCAATCGGTCGGGAACGGGATGCCATCAGTATCCGGGGCCGAGGATTTTTTCGACGGTTTCGACGGCGTTGGAGTGGATTTCGCGCATGAGGGGGACGGGAGAGCGCAGGGTGATCTCCCTGTCGCCGCAGGGGGTGTCGTAGAAGGAAAGTTTCAAATCGGGGGAGTGCTCGAAAAGTTTTTTGTGGTTGGCGCGGATGGCGGCGAAATCTGCCTCTATTTCGCGCATGACGTCAAGGTCCGCGTCGGCGGAGATGGAGAGGGCCTTGAGATAGTGCCAGCGCCAGAGGGCGCCGTCGAGCGCGCGGGTGCAGACGAGATGCGTCTTGAGCCAGGCGGTGCGCACGAGAGCTTCTTCGAGCCAGGGATGGTCTGGCTCGGCGGCGGCGGCCTTGGCGATGTGGCGCTCCATGGCGGCGACGTCCGCGAGCGCCTTGTCCTTCTCGGCGACGACGCGCGCGATATTCTCCTTCACGGGCGCGAGGGCGGCGCGTCCCTCCGGAAGGAACGTACGGTTGGTGTAACGCAAAAGATCCTCGCGGCGGCCGATGGTGGTGGCGAAGCGCGATTCGGTGGGGGCGCCGAGGCCGAGCGGCGAGAACGAGACGGCGGCGGCGTTTTCGGAAAGCTTGAGCGCGGCGATCATATCCTGCGCGCCCTTGCCGAAACGCGGCGCCGCCCATTCGCGCCACAGCGCGTCGACATCCTCGCCGGGGTTCCACGTCAGCTGCCGCCAGACGTAGATATTGACGGAGTTGAGGATGTCGTCGAGCGCTTCGTAGTCGCGGTTGTTGTAGCCGCCGGCGTAGAGACACACTCCGCACTCGGTGCCGACGAGTTCGCGGGCCTTCTGCATGCGCCAGGCGGTATCGTCGACGACCGGCGCGGGCAGCCAGCCGAGACCGACGGTCTGGCCGGTGATCTGCCACTCTGCGTATTCGACGAATCCGGCCTTCTTCGCCTCGCCGAGGAGACGCGAAAACGGCGGCCGCGGCTGACAGTCGGCATTGTAGACCTTCGTCTGGATTATCGTATCCTTCGACGCGGTCCTGTAGACCTCGCCCCAGAGATCGAGCGGTTCGCCGCCCGTGCCGCCGTAGCCGGGCGCGTGGACCCATTCCTTGCCGAGCCAGTGCGGGCAGCCCGACGACCACGTCCGCACGAGCAGCTTCTTGCCGAGCGGCGCGAGCGCCCCCTCGAAACATTTCACGAGAGCGGCGATCTGCGAAGAAAATTTGTCCATGCCGTTTTCGCGGCAGCGTTTGCAATGGCAGTTGAGGCCGTAGTCGTCCCAGAACGTGACGGCGACGCCTTCATACGGGACGGAAGAGGCGAGCTCGCGGATCACTCCCGCGCAGAACTCCCATGTCGCCGGCTGGCTCGGGCAAAGGACGCCCTTCTCCCACGAGCGCCCCGGGTCTTCGGCCCTGCATTCTGGATGCGCGGCGAGGAACGCCTCGCAGCGCGCTCTCCCCCACTTCATCGCGTCGCATCCGTAGAGGAACGCATAGCACGGGACGTCGGCCTCGGCGCATTGCTCCGCCATCCCCTTCGGGACGCGGCGCGGCAGCTGGACGACATTCGCGCCCGTGGCGGCGATCCATTCGGCGACGGAGTGGCGGCGGCCGGTGAAGTTGAGCATGCGATGCGCGAACGCCGGTTCGCGTACCAGCTTCTCGCCCGGCGCGAGGTCGAGCCACCGCGCGGCCTCGCCAGCGGCATATAAAAGCGAACGCGGCCGCGCGCCTGTGACGACGATGCGGCCACCGCGGTTCTCCGCCGTGTATCCCTCGCCCCCCGCGTCGCGCGAGATCGTCATGAGGACGTCGCGCGAGCCCGCGGCCGCCTCGACAAGACGCACGGCCTCGCCCGCGGCGGGATGGGGGCAATCCGTCTCCACGGCGGCGACTGAGGCGAGAGACGAGAATGCCGCGAACGCGGCTGCGAAGAATGTGCGTTTTGCCATGCCGGAATTGCCTTTGAGGTTTTTCAGGGGGCCATCATGTCGGAGGAGCTCTTGGGCGCGCCACCGAAATAATACGCCTGGCCGGTCGCGTCCATCACGCTGCGCCAGAGATCGGAGTTGAGCGAAATCTTCTGCCGCTCGATCGTCGCGAGTTTGATCGGCACGAGGCAGTAGCTCTCGCCGAGATTGCCGACGACGCAATTCGTGCGCCCGGCCATCGCCGCATGGACCGCGTTGCGTGCGAGCATGTAGCAGCGGATCGCGTCTGTGCCCTTCGCCGGGACGGAGCGGATCGTGTACGACGGGTCGAAGTATTTCACCGACGACTTGATGTTGCGCGACTTCATGTGGCACTCGATGGCCCTCTTCAGAAATTCGCCGATATCCTTCTTGAGGATGTTGCCGGAGGCGTCGCGCACGTCCGGCATGCCTTTGAAAAGCTCCTGGCCGGCGCCCTCGGCGACGACGATCACCGCGTGGTCCTTGCCGGCGGCCATGCGGTTCTCGAGCGCCGCGAAAAGTCCCTGCGGTCCATCGAGCGTGAACGGCTGTTCTGGGACGAGGCAGAAGTTGACGACCGGGTTCGCGATCGACGCGTATGCGGCGATGAAGCCAGAATCGCGGCCCATCAATTTCACGAGGCCGATTCCGCCCGCCGTGCCCTTGGCCTCGACGTGCGCGTTGCGGATCACGTTCGCGGCCTCCGCGACGGCCGTCTCGAAACCGAACGAGCGCCCGACGAATTGCAAATCGTTGTCGATCGTCTTGGGGATGCCGACGACGGAAATTTTGAGATTGCGGCGCTTGACTTCCTCGGCGATGTCTCTCGCGCAGCGGAGCGACCCGTCGCCGCCGATGCAGAAGAGGATGTTTATATTCATGCGCTCAAGGGTGTCGACCATCTCGTCGGTCGGCTGCTGGCCGCGCGAGGAACCGAGAATCGTACCGCCGAGTTCGTGGATCGTATCGACGACGTCGGGGTTGAGCATTATCGGCTCGTAGTTGTATTTGGGCGAGAGGCCGGCATAGCCGTAGCGGATGCCGAAAATCGTCTTGACGCCATAGTCGAACGTGAGGATCTCGACGAGTCCCTTGATGACGTTGTTGAGGCCTGGGCAGAGGCCGCCGGCGGTGACGATGCCCACGCGCGTCCATGCCGGGGCGTGGAAGATTTTAGGCAGCGGGCCCGCGCGCTCGAACGTCGGCGTGTGGCCGAGGCGTCCTTCGAGATACTTCATGAACATCTCGTTTTCCGTCACGAGAATGCGCTCACCGTCGCGGATGAACTCGTGATGCCGGACGGGCGAATCTATCTTGCACTCCCCAAGCGTTTCTACCTTGCACGAATATTCGGCCTGGTTGGCCGCAATCTTGTCGAGCGTCGTGGACATGACCTGCAACTCCTTTCCTTTGGCGAATAGATCTTTATTATATCATTTACCCGCAAGCGGGTCAAGGGAGGGCCGCGCTGGAAGCTCTAGATATTCTAGAATTTCCAGGACTTCCAGAGCCTCTAGAGAAAAAGCCCTTTAAAATCGGCGAGGGATTTTACGGAATTGATGCGGGCGCGGATTGCGGCGGCGCCGGGACGGCCGGCGAAATAGCGGAAGATGTGGGTGCGGAGTTTGAGCGCGGCGTAGGCGTCGGCCGACGGCATGCGCCACGGCGGATTTTTCGCGGCGACGAACGCGTGGAATTCAAGAAGGTATTTGAGATGCGCACGCGGCAAATCTGGCGGCGGGAGAGAAGCCGCCTGCGACTTGAGGCGGGAGAATATCCAGGGGTCGGCCAAGGCGGCGCGGCCGATCATGACGCCTGCGACGCCGGTCGCCGCCATTGCGGCGAGGGATGCCGGGTCGCGGACGCTGCCGTTGCCGACGACGGGGATGCGCGAGCGCGAGACTAGTTCCGCGAGACGTTCGAGGTGCACGGGGCCGCCGTGGAGCTGCGAAGTGTAGCGGGCGTGGAAGACGACGAGCGCCGCGCCGGCGCCTTCGGCTGCGCCGAGGAGTTCCGCCGCCGTGTCGCAGGCGGGATTCGGGCCGAGCCGCGTTTTGAGCGTGACGGGCAGCGACGTATTCTCCTTCATCGCGACGAGCAGGCGATGGACCTTCGCGGGGTCGGCGGCAAGCGCGGCGCCGGCGCCCGAGCGCGCAACCTTCTGCATCGGGCAGCCGGCGTTGAGGTTCAGCGCGGAGAAGCGCCCGGGGTATGCGCGGTCGATTTCCCGCGCGGCGAACGCGACCTCCTCTTCCTTCGCGCCAAATATCTGGCAGACGGGACGCCCTTCGCCGGGAAGCGTCTCGAGGAGGAAACGCGTCGCGGCGTGGCCGTGATAGAGCGCCGCCGCGCTCACCATCTCGGTATACGTCTCGTCGGCGCCGCCGTCCTTGCAGAGACGCCGGAACGGTGCGTCGGTGAAACCGGCAAGCGGAGCGAGGGAAAGCGTCGTCATGCGCGTCACTCGGAAGCGGGCGCTTCGGCGGCCGGCGGCGGCAGCGGCGTGAGGAACGGGTCGGAATACGGCGCGGCGGGATCGACCCGCGAGAACGAGACGAACGCCGGCGCGCCGTATGCGGAGTTCACCGTCTTGCCGAAAATGGCGAGGTCGACGCGGTGGCCGGGGGAGATTCTGGCGCAGTCGAGTTCGATCTTGGCGACGTCCGGCGCGAGGCGCGAGAGCGTCGCGGCGCCGAGGTCGTCGTGGACTACGGCGAACTCGTATTCGTCGGCGCCGGCGGCTTTGACGATGAAACCTCGCTTCGGCGCCTCCGCGCGCAGGACGAACGCCCATGCGCAGGGCGTAGCGTAGGTGAGTTCAGGGAACGTGCCCGCGTAGTCGACCTTCTCCGGCGCGATGCCGGCGATCGTCGCGACGGGCGGGATGTTCGAAGTCTTCAGCGCCGCCGCCATTTTCTTGAGTTTCTTCAAATCGAGGCCGTTCGGCGGGAAGACGGTCGGATGGGCGCGCTCCGTAAAATAGTCGCTCTCCTTCTTCACCGCCTGGAGCGACGAACGGATGAGCCACTGAATGGTCGGCGCGAGGAGGCCGCGCTCGACGAGTTCGCGCTTGACGAGCGGCTGGAACGAGCGACTCGCTTCGAGCGCGGCGCGCAGGTAATACTGGTCGCTCCAGCTCGCGCCCTGCGTCGCGATCCAATACGGCGCGACGGAGTTGAACACGTCGCCGAAGCTGTTGGTGGAAGCGAAGTCGTAATCCTTGACGGCCGGGAAGACCCAGAACTGGTTGGAGCGGTAGAAGCGGTGCATGCGGTCGATGTCGCGGCACTGGGTCGTCATGAGAGCGCGCGGCAGCGAACGCCAATACGGCCCCTGCGTGAGAGCGCGGGAGCAGTTGCCGAAAACGGGATAGGGGAAGAGCATGTTCGGCGTATCGAGGTCGAGCCCGCGCTCGCGGCCGGTGCTGTCGAGGACGACGGGCGTGAGGCCGGGCCAGTTGGTGCAGACGAGTTTGGAGTGGCCGCCGTCGCGGTTGAAATAGAGGTCGAACGTGTTGCCGCCGGCGGTCGACGGCGCGAGGCGCATCTTGACGTCGAAGCAGCCCGCGTCGAAATCCCACACTACATTCTGTTCGCCGATCGCGACGCTCCGGCCGGTGATGCCCGTCGCGGGCGTGACGGCGTTCGGCCCGAGGAGGATGGGCTTGTCGGCCATGTCCTCGGCGTATTCGACAAGTTCGGCGAGACGGCTCTTGTCCGCGACGCGCTTCAAATCCCTGTCGCGGGCGATGGCCTTTGCATCGCGAAAGCCGAGGTCGATGGCCTCTTCGAGTTCGTCGAGGGCGCGGTCGGAATCCGCATAGTAGGCCAGAGAGCACGCGAGGTTGTAATGCCAGACCGGGTCGTCGGGCAGGAGCGCTACACCCGCCTTGCACGTCTCCGTCATCGTCTCGGTGTCGCCCTCGCGCACGGCTTCGATGAATTGCGCCTTGAGCCGCTCGTGCTCCGGCGCGCGGGCGGGATAGTCCCAGACGGACAAGACGGCGAGGAAGGCGATGGCGAGAAAGTGAAGCATGAGAGCAGTTGGCGGTTGGTAGTTGGCAGTTGGTCCTAAGTTCTAGGTCTCCCGGTGCGACAAGATGAATCTCTCAAATCGCTCTTCCACATTCGCGGTCGCCGGCGCCTGGACTATCAGCCCAGCTTCATCCAGCGCGGGAGTTTGACCATGCGCGCTTCGCGGCTCTGGTTGGTGGAGAGAGACTGGGAGGTGCCGATGGAGGGCGACTCGAGATTGGCGAGGCGCGCCATCATCACCTGCTGGCTCGTCGCCTGCTGGCGCTGCATGTCTTCGTTGCGCTGGCGCTCGGCCATGAGATCCTTCTCGCGCTTGGCGAGGAGTTCCTTCATGTCCTGGAGTTCGCGAGAAAGCTCGGTGACGTCCTTGAGCTTTTCGTTTGCGCGCAGAACTTCCGCCTCGCGGAGGCGCAGCGTCTCGGAGAGCTCCGCTATTTTGCGCTCGGCGTCGCGCGTCGTGCGTTCGTGGAGGCTCTGGAGGTCTTCGTATTCGCGGCGGATCTGCGCGGTGCGGGGATCCTCGGGGCGGTTGATGAGCGCCTTGCGGGTCATTTCCTCGATATTGGCGCCGGCGCGTTTGAGGAGATCGTGGCGGCGTTCGAGGAGGCGGTTCGCGCGTTCGTCGGCCCGGCGGCGATACTCCTCGGTCTCCTTCTTCGCGATTTCGAGCTCGGTGGCGAGTTCCTCGGCCTCTTTGGTCATGATGGTGTATACGGCGGCCTGGATGCTCGCGACTTCGCTCGCGGTCTGGGGCAGGCGGCGGATTTCGTCTTCGAGCGCCTTGACCTGTTCGCGCAGCATCTCTTCGCGGCGCGCGGCCTCTTTGGCGGCGGCGTCGGCGACGCTGCGCAAATGCGCCTCGCGCTCTTCGCTCTCCTTCGCGGCGGCGTCGAGCCGCGCCTTCAAATCGCCCACGTGCCGCGTCTCTTCCTCGGACAGCGTGTCGAGCCGCTTGCGCAGATCCTCTGAATAGCGCCGCTCTTCATCGAGAAGTCCCTCGAGCTCCTTTATCCTGCGCTCGTCCACGACAACCTTCTCGACTTCCTTCTCGACGATTTTCTCGACCGGCACTTCCTTGACGACCAGCTTCTCGACGACGCGCTCGATCGGCACCTCGACGAGTTTCTCGACTATCTTCTCGACCGGCACTTCGACGACCTTCTCGACCTCTACCGGCACTTCGACCTTGATGATGCGCTCGACTACTTTCGGGGCGGGCTCTTCCGCCGCGCTCTCCGGCTCTTCCGGCGCGGGAGCCGGCGGTGTTTCCACCGCGACCGGCGATTCGGCTTCGAACGGCGGACGCGACTCCACCATGCGAGCGGTCTTGGGAAGACGCCCCGACGCGAGAAGCGCCTCGGCCGCGGCCTTGTTGAAAGGTCCGCGCTCCTTGCCGTCGCCGATGTCTATCGAAAAGCGCATGTCGAGGAACGGGACGTCCTCGACCTTCCTCCACGTTTCATTGTCCTGCGAAACTTCCTGCCCGGGCTGGATGCGTCCGACTCTGGCCCATTCGAGAAGCTTGTCGGCCTCGACCGGTCCGAACGTCTCGTCCATCGTCTTGAGATACCACTCTTTTGCACTCATGGCTGCTTCCTCCCGAAAAAGTTCAAATCAAGACCCGCTCGCTTGGCGGCGAGGATTTCCTTGCGCAATGCATCTTCGAGAAACGCCATCTTCTGGCGCTTCGTGGCGGCGAAAAGCCCCGGACGCGCGACGCCGGCCGGCTGGACGCGGACGGGCAGATTCTGCCTCGGCGCGGGCGCCGGCGCCGGATTCGCCGCCGCCACGAACACCTGCTTCTCGACGACTTTCTCGACAACTTTCTCCACCACCTTCTCGACGACGCGCACGACTTCCACCGGCACCGGCACTTCGACGCGCTTCTCCACCGTCACCACCTTCTCGACGGGCACCTGCACTTCCTTGACGACCACCTTCTCGACGACCTTCGGCGCCGCCCTCCCATGCGTATACACCTTCGCCGATTTTGCAAGAGAACCATCCGCCTTGAGCGAGGCTATGACGTCGGCGTGGAACGGCCCGATCCACTTGCCGGGCCCGAGCTCCACTATCGAATCCATGCAGAGCGCTGAAAGCGACGGGGCGCTTTGCCACCGGCGACGGTCGCGCGAAACGTGACCCTCCGGCGTAATGCGCCCCTCGCGCGCCCATTCGGCGAGCTCTTCCTTCCCGACAGGTCCGTACACGTTCCCGCCTGGATCGCGGAAATACCAAGTCTCCTGCATATTACGAAGTAGGAAGTAGGAGATAGGAAGTAGGAAATTCGCTGCTCGGATAGGTCGGACGAATCATCTCCTACTTCCTATTTCCTACTTCCTACTTATTATTCAGAACTCCACGCTGTCGACGTGCCAGACGAGCTTGGCGTATTCGCGGATCGCGCGGTCGGACGAGAAGCGGCCGGAACGGGCGATGTTCACGAGGGACATCTTGTTCCACTTCTTCGCGTCGCGATACGTCTTGTCCACGCGATCCTGCGCTTCGATGTAGCTCTCGAGGTCGGCGAGCAGCATGTAATAGTCGTTGTAGTCGAGGAGCGAGCGGAGGATGGGGTCGAAGAGCCCCGGCTCGAGCAGCGAGAAGACGTTGGACTTGATCATGTCGAGCGCCTGGCGTATCTCGGGGTTCTTGCGATAGTAGTCGCGCGAGACGTAAGTGTGGCGCCTGCGCTCGACGTCCTCGGTGCGCATGCCGAAAAGGAACATGTTGTCGTCGCCAACTTCCTGGTTGATCTCGACGTTGGCGCCGTCGTATGTGCCGAGCGTGAGCGCGCCGTTCA
>DFGB01000029.1:0-19819 GCA_002371135.1 Verrucomicrobia bacterium UBA3761
CACGCCCGTGGGGATGTTCCGTTGCGACGGTCGAGACCGTTGACGACGGCATCGTTTTCCCCACGCCCGTGGGGATGTTCCGTCGCGCGGTTGCTGGGAATGTGCACGGCGACAGTTTTCCCCACGCCCGTGGGGATGTTCCGTAAATAGGGCCGACGGCAAAAAAACCGCTGAAGTTTTCCCCACGCCCGTGGGGATGTTCCATAAATCAACGAAGGTAGACCACGCGATATCAAGTTTTCCCCACGCCCGTGGGGATGTTCCGCGAATCGTCCCACGCGACGCCGTCCGGCTTGAGTTTTCCCCACGCCCGTGGGGATGTTCCGGACACGCGGCTACAACTGCGCAGACGGCGTGCGTTTTCCCCACGCCCGTGGGGATGTTCCGTGGGACCTGACGGGCTTCGAGCATGCGGTCCTGTTTTCCCCACGCCCGTGGGGATGTTCCGCGCGCGCGCGCGGACCAAAACATTACCAACAAGTTTTCCCCACGCCCGTGGGGATGTTCCGGCACTCACTACCGACAGTACCAAACGCAGCCAGTTTTCCCCACGCCCGTGGGGATGTTCCTAGAACCGACGGCAAAAAAACCGCTAAAAAAATGTTTTCCCCACGCCCGTGGGGATGTTCCGGATTCGCTTGCGGCGCTCGATCTCGGCGACGGGTTTTCCCCACGCCCGTGGGGATGTTCCGGCCGAGGCCGCTTGCCACGTCCCGGAGCATGGGTTTTCCCCACGCCCGTGGGGATGTTCCGGTACTTCTTCTGATGATGATGTTTTCGGTTATGTTTTCCCCACGCCCGTGGGGATGTCCCGCGCATATTTCCGCCGTCCGCGCCGAGGCCGGAGTTTTCCCCACGCCCGTGGGGATGTTCCGTACAGCCTGTTCACCAAGATTAGCAAGTTCGGGTTTTCCCCACGCCCGTGGGGATGTTCCTGCCAATCGGTTGCAGGTTGTTGGCAATGGTCAGTTTTCCCCACGCCCGTGGGGATGTTCCGTGCTGATTTCGCCGCGCCAATGCCAAATTTGCGTTTTCCCCACGCCTGTGGGGATGTTCCGCGCAACTCGGCTATCAAGGTAAGCAATGGGGCGTTTTCCCCACGCCTGTGGGGATGTTCCTAAAATTCGGCACTTCGTCTTTTTTAGTGGAAAGGCCCTCCCCGGCTACACAACTGGCTGCATATCCAGCTTGCCGCAGTTGAACAGGATTGCCACATGGTAGTTCTCGAAGTTTCTGAACCCTCTTGCCCCGGCTTTTATGGTTTGTATCTTTGCATTGAAACCTTCTGTCATGGCATTGTCAATAAATATTTCGTACCATTTGAGCATGCCTTCCAAGTGCCGCTTGAACATCTTGGCGACTTTGATCATCGGCCTCAGCCCGGAAGCGACGACCTCCTCGAATCACTTCTCGAAGAAACTCCTGGCAAACGTGACGTCCAGCCGCCGCCAGAATTCTTTGAACGCCTCCTTCAGTCCCCATGCCTTTCCGGTGGCGAGGTTCTCCGCAAGAAGCCCGTCGAGCCACTTCTGGGCTTCGGGACTGAGGTGCTCCAATCCCTTCAACCACAGGAAGCGCGTCTTGGAAAGGCGTTTGTCGTGCGCCTTCAGCAGCTTCGCGTGTTCGGCTCTGCGCACATTGTTCGCCGCGTCGTTGAGGTGCTTCATCAGATGGAACTTGTCGAATACGATGTCTGCGCACACCAGCTTCTCCCTGACCGCCTTGGCGAAAGGAGCCGACATGTCCATCGCAACGCCGCAGACCAGGAACTGCTGGACAGGATTGAGAGCCTGGTCAATCAGTTCCTCCGCCACCGCTTCGTTGCGCCCGCGAGACACGTCAAGCACCCTCTGTCCGTCTATGTCAGTCATGATGCATGCGAACGCTTCCGGCGCCCGGCCAGACAGGAAACTCTTCTCGTCCAGCCCGACATACGCAATCTCCTCCGAGGCGCGCCTCGCGAGCCCGCGCTCCACGGCTCGTTCCTTGATGCGCTACACTTGGTGCCAGTCAAGCTTCAGCATTCTCATGGCGTCGGCGTTGCTGCGCACGCACTTGAGGACCTCTATGGCGAACGCTTCGAACATGAGAATGAAGTGCGAGCCTTTCTCCGCCCATGGCAGATCGATGACTTTGACGCCGTGCCTTTCGCACTTGCAGCGGGGCGGCCTTGCGTGTATCAGGGTCGTGAACTGCATCGTGTCGAGGTGCCGCCATACCCGCTCCTCCTGCGTGTCGTGCATCGGCGCAAACGTCCCGCATACCGGACAGGGCGCACATTTCTCCCTGTAGTCCAGGTAGATGTCAACCTTTAGGTGCACCATATCCAGTTTGACGTCGGTAACTTTCCATTCCTCCCCGATGCCGAGGAGCCTACTGTAGTGTGAGGGCAAATCTATATCGTATATTATCTCATATATGCAGCCAGTTGTGTAGCCCCTGGGAGGGCCTTTCCACTAAAAAAGACGAAGAGCCAATTTTAGACTTTACGTTGTACTGGATGTTTTAGAGCTTCTAGATTTTCTAGAGCGCAATCCCCGGCCGCACTGAAGCGCGGCCCTCCCGCTTCTTCCCTTTTTCCTATCTAATCGAGTTTATGTAGTTCTCGATGTTGAGATAGCCGTTTGCGGCCTTGGCGACAGCATCGTGCGGATTGCGTTTGTCGGTGCCGTTCGCTTTCTCCCACCAGTCTGGAATTCCGTCGCCGTCCGTATCTTTGCGCTTCCTTTTTTCCTCTTCCCTCTTCCCTGTTCCCTCTTCCCTCAACTGCCACTTCGTCGGAGCGCCGCCGGGGATCGACTTTTCGTCGGAGATTATCTCCCCTCTCGTCCCGAAGCTCAGCACCTCGTTTATCACGCACAAATCGGCCGGGTCGCGCCGCGGCAGAGATGCGCCGACCGTGGCAAGGTTCAATTCCACAAGACGCTTCGCCGGATACAAAGGGAGCTCGGGGTACGGATAAGGCTTGAAGACCCTGTCGCCGCCGCCATCCGTCTTGACGGGATGGGGATCGAGTTTGCCGTCTTTGTCGCCGTCCTGCCAGTTGTCGTCACCGTAGAAATGGAAACGCTCGTTGCCGCCGCCGAGTCCATCGCCGCCTCCGGCGGGACCGTTCACAAAAAGATTGCCGGTGATGTTGGCGTGGCTCTCGCCCTTGGAGCCGCCGCCGAGGATCACGCAGGCGTTGCGCCAATTGTAGACGATGTTGTTCGCATACTGGCTGCGGCCCTTGAGTTTGTTGTTGCGCGTCACGTTGTCGCAATATAGGTTGCGGTAGAGCGTGATGTCGTTCGCCTGCACGAGTCCGCCTGCGGAATGCGAGAGGAGGCCTTGCGAAATGATGCAGTTCTGGATGGTGATGTTGCCTATCTTGTCGCTCACGTTGTCGTTTATGGAGAAGTTCTCGTCGCGCCCCCAGGAGAACGAACAGTGGTCGAAAATCATATTCCTGCCGTTTGCGATTCCGGCACAGTCCTTGCCCTTCGTGCCGCACTTTCCCATGCGCCAGCGCAAGTAGCGGCATATGATGTCGTTCGCTCCGGAGAATGAACAGCCGTTGCCGTACACCGTCACGCCATCGCCGGGGGCCGTCTGCCCGGCGATGTAGAGCCCGGAGGCAAACGATATGCGCGACTTTATCTTGATCACGCCCGCGACGTCGAAGACGACGATTCGCCCCGGCTTCGAGACGGCGTCGCGCAGCGATCCCGCGCCGGAATCGTCGAGATTCGTGACGTGGTACACGGCCGGGGAAGAGGACGCGCGCGCCCCCCTTGCGGCGCGGCCGAATCCACGCGCCCCGGGGAATGCAAGGCCGCCCTCCTTCATGTATTTCCTGTCGAGCGCGGCGTCTTGCGCCGCAAGCCTGGCGAGCAGCGGATCCTTCGGCAGGTTTGCGCGTGGCTTCCCAACGGCCCAGCCGTACATCGCCAACGCGGCGACTGATATAGCGACGATTTTCTTCATGCGTTCATTGTTTGGCCGGGCGGCGCTACCACGAAAGGAGCTCTTCGATGAACCTGTCGGGATCGAAAAGCCGTTCGGCGGCGTCCAGCGCGTTTGCGCTCATTTCGGCGAGCTTCGCAGGGTCTGCAATATCATCGAGCGCCTTCGCGAGCGCGGCGGGGGTGCGAGCGTCCGCCGTCCGCGTCCGGCCGTCCGGCGCACTCGGGAAAAGACCTGTCACGCCTGGATGCAGCAATTCGCGAACGCCGCCGACGTCGAACGCCACCACGCTCACGCCATGCGCAAGCGCTTCCGCGCCGACCATGCCGAACGGTTCGTTCCAGAGCGACGGGAACGCGCAGACGTCGGCGTAGCGGAAGAAGCGGTGCGCATTTTCCTGCCAGCCGAGGAATTTCACGCCTGGCGGCGCAGTGCGGCGCAGTTTGGCCTCGTCGCGTCCCGTGCCGACGACGATCAATTCATGCGGCGTCTTCATCAGCCCGGATGCTTCGATCAACATTCCGACGCCCTTGCCGGCTATCAGCTGGCCCATGAACAATATTCGCAGCCTGCCGTCCGGCATCCACGAATGCGCTGCCGCTTCTTCGCGGAACGGCTTCATGAAAAGCGGATGCAGGATCTTCACGCCATCGGGAGGGAAGCCGTTCTTTACGAGATTCTCCTTCATGTATTCCGCGGCCACAAACGTCTTCACGCCGCGCATCTCTTCGATGAATGCGCGGATCGGACGGAAAAGATTGCGCGCGATCCACTGCGGACGCGTCACTGCGGCGCAGACGCGGCACGGCAGAAACGAATACGTGCGGTCGCACAGACGCCGCAGCGGGTCGTAGTAGTGGCGCCGCAGGCAGTATAGCTCGTGATCGTGCGCGTAGAAGCGCAGCCTGTCGCCGTAGTGCGCCTTCAATCGCCGGAGGTCGGCGACCGTGGGCGGGATCTTCTGCATCAGCACGAAATCGCTGTCGTCGAGTTCGCGCGGCGGATCGCCCGCGATGTTTACGGCATGGCCGGCTTTTTCGAGCGCCGCCGCGGTGCGCTCCGCAAAGCATTCCAGGCCGCCGTGCAGATGCGGATAAACGCCGGTGAACAGTATTTTCATAATCTTTTCCCTGAATGCAAGCCGCGGTAGCGCGTCAAGGCGCCGACGATTATGGCCGTCATGCGCACGCCCGGCACGCGCAGCATCAGGCGCTTGAGCCACGCGGTGCGCGGGGGCCAGTCGATCGCGCGCAGCCATTCTGCGTGCTTGACGAAAGCGTCGAGCAGTTCGGAGCGGTCCGGCTCGGCGAAGCCCGGCGTCGCGAGGTAGTAGCCGAAAAGGTTGCAGGCGAGATTCGATTTGAAGCCGCGCTCCATCGCCGGCGGCAGCGCCGCGCGGGCGAGGTCGCCGTACACATGCTCCGTCACATCGAAGATGTCGCGCACGCGGCGCGGCGTGAATGCCGCCGTGGCGGCGCCCTCGGCCGCCGGAAGATACGCATAGAACGGCTCGCTTGCGATGAAAACGCGCTCGAGCCGCGCCATGTGCAGCGGCAGGACGTCCACGTCTTCGTGGATCACGCCCTTGCGGAAACGCGGGAGCGCGGAGCGCCGGTATACGAAGCGCCACGGCTGCCAGTTGAGACCGCAGAGATTTTTGCGGGCGAAGAGGATATCGAACGCCTCGAGCCCGGAATATTCGCGGCCGCCCGCCCGCGAATACGCCGGAGAGCCGCACCGGACGAGCGACCCGTCCGCCTGCGTCTCGAAGTACGGGAACTGCAGGCAAGAGCAGTCGGAATGCGCATCGGTGATTGCGGCGACGCGCTCAAGCGCTCCATCCACATAGGCGTCGTCGTTGTCGAGCCATGCGATCCAGTCGCCCCGCGCCTCGTCCATGCCGCGGTTGCGCGCGACGGATACGCCGCCGTTCGGCTGGCGCACGACGCGTATGCGGTCGTCGCGCCGCGCAAGTTCCCCGGCGACGGCGGCGGTCGCGTCCGTCGAGCCGTCGTCGACTATGACCGCCTCCCAATCCGTGAAATCCTGCGCTCGCAGCGTCTCCACTGCGGCTGCCAGTCTCGTCTCCGCGTTGTAGGCCGGAATGACTATGGAAAACTTCATGGCTGCGACATCATGGCAGGTTTCTGGCGCGCCGAGGGGCTGAAGCCAGGGATTCTCGATTGTCTGGAAAATCTAGAGCCCCTGCCCACGCTCTCCCGCCCGTGCGTCATCTATATCGTCGATGCCTGAAGCTTCTTTGCTTCGGGCGGCGTGAGATTGGAAAATCCGCGATGTCCTTCAACGCGATCATCGCCTCGCACTTGCCGCGCGCTTCGCCCTCGCGCTCGCCGGGTGCCTTGAATTTTTCAAATGCTTCACCCATGGTATGCCTCCCTTGTTCTGAATCCTTGAAATCTCAAACTCTCTTCTCGAGAACATCGAAATACATCTTCGCCGCATCGCGGCACTGCAAATCATGCACTGGCTTGCCGATGCCGGTCGCGCTCCGCGTCGCACCCGGGCTTGTCCGTCATGCCATTTGTTTTCTTTGCGCTTGCCATGATGGTTCATCTTCGAAGATAGCGGCTATATTGTATCATATTCCCCCCTCTCGCGCAACAGCGAATCCCGCCATGGCCCCTTTTTGGGTGGACCGTCGATTTTATGCAAAGACAATGATTGCCATTATGCCGCATGGGGGCATTTGACCTGTTTAAGGTCTTTCACCATCCAGTTGAAAAACTCCTCAAGCCGGTTTGACTTGAGTAGAGCGCGAAGGCCAAGTATTTGCTCCGCACTTGTTATTGACCAATGCATGCCAGAGTTGTCAAGGCGTTGCTTTACCACGCATTTGCAACCGCTTTCGACAACAACCGAGCCGATGAACCATCCTTTCAAGATGTACTCGTCGTAGTGCATTCTGTCCGCATTTTCTCTGTAGTAGTTGAGTTTCTTGTCGATTTCCGGCTGCTTTTCAAGATTTTGAGCCTTGCCTTCTATCTGTTTTATGACCGACCTGATTCTTCCCTCCTTGATGGTGCGCTTCCATTTCCTGTATACCGCCTTCCAGTCATCCGATCCCTCCCTGTAACCTAGAAGAGTCATTATGTCCTTGAGATGTTCCAATGCATGGAATATGTCCAGCACCATTGTCGCGAATGGGAAGAAATTGTCGTGGACAGAGCGGAGCCACTTCCCTCCATCCGTTAGATATACCGTCTCGACTGGTTTGAGAGGGAAACGCCTGTCGAATTCAATTCTCGCAAGTCTTCCAAAATCCTCCCATCGGCCAGTTGTGGCGGTCGCTAGTGAAGAACGCTGCCAGCTTTGCCTCCCGTGTCGTAGGCGTCCCGTTTTTGCCTTTGACACCTTCAAGATATTTATGGAACATGTGAATTCCAGTCCCGTCCGCGAGCACATAGGCCAGCGGAGTGCGGACGCTTGGGACTTCCGTCTTGGATATTCGTATGAATTCGCTAATTTTGGATTCGCACGAAAGCACAATATCTCTAATTGCATCAGGGGACAGCGAAAATCCGTGCGTCCTGACTAAGTTGGCGGCAGATGCCTCATAGTCGTGCGATGCTGCATTGTACAAGACATCATGAACCACGGCTGGAGTGTACCTTCCAACAAGGCCTAGCTTCTCGTCGAAAACATAATGGCCACCCTTGCACCCGCCTTCGACACTATCCTTGGCGCTACTACAAAAATATTCCCTCGGAACGGATTTGACGATTCCGAACAGTGTGACAATGTCTTTTTTGTGGATTCCTCCGTTCCTCTCGCCCGGCGTACAATCGTACTCCGGCTTGAGCGCAGATTCAGATGTCAGAATTGCCTCCATCAGGCGGAGTCCAGCTCCCATGAGCCGCGAGTGCAGTTTTTCCTCGAAGTCGCGTGTGCAGGCGATGCCATTCTCGGTGATGGATTCTGCCGCCTCCTCTATGAGGGCAATCAGCCCGGTCGCGTCCTGCGCGACAATGTTGCAGAGTTTTTTTAGTGTGTCGCCCTGTCCAGAAACTATTTCGGCTGCATCAACTTCTGTCAACTCAGCCAGAAGCGCCTTCGCTCGCTTCCCGTTTTCAACGGCCTCTTGGAAGATGGGGAGTTTTTCATTAGGAAAATGTATGCTGATTTTTTGTCTCCGTCCGTGTACTGAAGTTTGTTGTAGACATGCTTCTTGCCGCTTGAGCTTGTAACCGTGAAGCTGCTGATGCTGCCTTGAAGCGAATCGGGAAGCTTGGCGAGTTCTGAAAGAATGGCATTTCTGCTGCGAAGTTCAACTGTTGCTTGAGTATTCATGTTATATATTTATCATCTAACACAGGTCGGTGTCAAGGATGATTTCAGAAAAATTGCATAAAATCCGCGACGCCCTCGGCAACTGACTTGCATCCCCCCTGCAACGCGCCTGCAATCCCGCTTCCCCGTCAATTCTCAAATTCTTGATTCTTTTTCTCATCCCCCCTCGCACGATACACCGTCGCACGACGGGCGCGAATTGAAACGCGTCACAGGCTACGACGTGGAAGAGGGCGAGGGTCGCCCGTCGCACGACGGGCGAGACTACCGACAAGCCGGAGGAGTTCAACACCGGCAAGCCGTATGGCGATGTCAACTACCAGTTCGTCAGCCACCCGACGCTCACGATACGCCGCGCGCCCGGCGAGGGCGTCCACCCGGCGATGCTCATATGCCCGGGCGGCGGGTATTTCCTGCTGGCGTGGCGCCACGAAGGAATGGAAATCGCAGAATGGGCGAATTCGCTCGGCATGGATGCGTTCATCTTGAAGTATCGCGTGCCGAACGACGGCTCTATCGCGTTGATGGATGCGCAGAGGGCCGTGTCGTGGATGCGCGCAAACGCCGCGACGCTCCAGATCGACCCGGCGAAGATCGCGCAGATCGGCTTCTCCGCCGGCGCGAACCTGACCGCCAGGACGGCGAACAATTTCAAGAAGCGCAGCTACGAGCCGATCGACGAAGTAGATGCAATGAGTTCCCGTCCCGATGCAACGTTGCTCGTTTACCCAGGCGGGTTGCTGAAGGGCGGCTTCCGCGCACGCCCCACGCCGGATCTCGCGCTTTGCGAGGATATATTCGTCACCAAGGATACTCCTCCCGTGTTCATAACGCAGACGGAGGATGACTTCTGCCAGGTCGAAAATTCTCTCGCCTACTATCTCGCGTGCAAGAAGTGCGGCGTGCCGGCGGCGATGCTGCTAGGCCCCAAGGGCGGCCACGGCTATGGCTCGCGCAGGACCGGCCGCGATAACGATACATGGCCTGACGTCGCCGCCACATGGCTCAAGCGCACGCTGGGATTCTGAAAAGTCCTAAAGTCCCAAGTCCTTAGTCCTGGTTGTCCCTCCTGCCGGACTTAGGACCCAGGGCTGTTCAACCCTATTTCACCGGCATTTCCTCTTCGCGCGGCTTCTTCCAATCGTCGATGAACTTTATTGTGAAGACGGCGCTCCAGCCGAAGCCTGCGGCGCCAAGCGGTGCGCCTGTGAGGGAGTTGTAGTTTTCATGGATGGACTCCTTGTGGGCGTCAACCCAACCGAGGATGGTCGAGCGTCCGGTGTCGGCGATTGCGTCGAAGCCATAGAACTTCAGCCCCTTCAGCGCGAAGTAGGCCACATTGAGCCATGTGCGTCCGCGCCAATATACGTCCGGCCTGTATTTCTGGTTGTCGTATGAGACGGTCGGCCAGCCCGGTTCCATGCGTTTCGCGTGGCGGGCCATCGCCGCGGCGCGATGCGCGGGGGCGATGCCGATGAAAAGCGGCATGAACGAGGCGGGCGTGAGGACGCGCGAGAAATCGCCGCCGTGCGCAATCTCCCTGTCGTAGTAGCATTCGTCCTTTTCGTCCCAGAGCTGTTCTTCAATCCGCCGTGCAAGGGCGCGAGAGCGCTCTTCCCACATCGCGCTCTCGGATGCGAAACCGAGCTTCGCGGCCATGTCTCTCAGCGAACGGTAGTATAGGACCATCCAGCAATTCAGGTCGATCGGCAGCATGCTGCCGGGTTCTCCATCCCAACGCGGCGAATCGTCCCAGCCGGATTCCCACCCGCAGTATAGTTTCCGTTTTTCGGGATCGGTCGAATTGCCGTCGTAGCGGAACATCCCTTCGGACTCGACAAAGCGCTTCGTTCGCCAAAACGTCTCGTAGCGCTTGAGCGACGTGTACGCTTCGCGCAGGAATGCGTCGTCCGGCGCGGCGCGATCGAGCGTCCAAACAGCCCAGCCCCACACGGGCGGCTTGGTGCAGCCGCGGAACACCCCCTTCGCCACATCCGCGTAGACGACGTCCGGCAGCATGCCATCGTCGCCCTGGAATTTCATCATGATGCGGAATTGGTCGCGCGCGAGTTCCGCATCCCAACGGACCAACGCCATCGCGTGGAAGGCGCCGTCCCAATTCCACACGCCGTCGAAACGGCCGACTGCCGGCACGACGCCGCGATACGGCGCCCACGCGACGCCGCCGCCCGCGACGGTGTTTGTTTCGAGCGTCGTCCTTGAGCGCTGCAAGAGGGAAGGAGCGTCGAACGCGGCGCACGCGCATGACGCCGCCAGGCACGATGCTGCAATTATCACAGGCTTTTTCATATCCATCGGAACTACTCCGCCGGGCCGAACTCGACTGGGAACCATGTGCGGTAGAAGTTGTCCCTGTGCCATTCATTGCCGGCGGAGGCGTAGTCGCAGAAATAGGCGCTCGTCGGCAATGCCGCCTCCGGATTTTCATGGTGGGAACCGAGCGGCAGTACAGCGGTAAATGCCATCCACATGGAATCTGTCGGGACGCGGACGGAGGAAAAGCCTGTCATCTTTTGCCCATCCTCGATTCCAGGGCGGAATGGTTCGGTCATGTCGCCATCGCCGAAGCGACTGTCGCGGGCCAGGAGGACGGGGCCGCGCGTGAAGGCGACATTATGGTCGAGCGTGTGCGCCACGACCGGCATGTCAAACGATATCTCGACGATGTCGCCAAGTTTCCATTCGCGGTCGATTGTGAAATAGCTTCCGGCCGCGACGCCGTCCAGCGCCTTGCCGTTGAGCATGACATGCGTTTTCTCCGACCATGCGGGGATGCGCAGGCGCATAGGCACCACGCCCGCTCCTTCGGTGTGGCTGACGATTCTCGCATATGCATCCCTCGGATACAGAGAATACATGTCGAACGCCACTTCGCGTCCGCCGGAGAGTTTCCCTTTCACGAGCGCGGAAGAATAGAAGTTGAACGTCGCCGTATCGCCGCGCGTCGTGAAAAATTCCCTGAGGAAGCAGAGGAATCCGCGCGGACCGTTCGCCGTGCAGCAGTCGGTATGCATGAAGCAGTGGTGCTGGCCGTGGTAGCGATTGCCGGAGAGCGGCGTGTAGCCCGCGAACTCCGAGCCGTCCTGTTTCATCGCTCCGAGATAAGCGTTGTAGAACGTCTTTTCGATTGCATCGGCCCATTTTGGCTCGCCGGTGATTTCGAGAAGCTTTTCGCACAAGCGCATCCAGGTCGTCGTTACGCATGTCTCTTGCAAACGCCTGTAGGCGAGGTGCTGCTTGCCGGCGCCGTGGAACCACGCCTCCGAGCATGCGCAGCCGCCGGCGAGATTTACTTCTTCCCTTGTGATGTCTTCGGCGCTTTTGATCGCCGCATCGCGAAGATCGGCACGTCCTGTCGCCTCGCTATACTCCAACAACCCCTGATAGCAACTCATCATTTCATATGCCTTGGAACGTCCGTTTTTGCATACATACTCCCACTTGCCGCAAACGTCGTAGCCGGCCTCGTTGCGGTCGGCGACGGAGACGCCCGCGAGGGCCTTGTCGAGAAGGCGCGGACCTTTCTCGGGCTCTGTCATGCCCTTTACGATGTAGTGGGCAAAGTCGAGATACTTCTTTTCGCCCGTGCGCTCGTAGAGCCACATCACAGGCTCCAGAATCGACGAGCTCGCATAGCCCGACCAGTTGCCGGTCTGCCACAGTTCGCGGCCGCGCCGGCCGCCGGGCCCGATTTCGCCTATCACATAATCGCAAAGCCTTTTGGCGGCGTCAAGCGCTTTTGCGCCGCGTCCGGCGTTGCCGGTTTTCATCTCCAAGTCGAAGTAATGCAAGAGCCCCATGAGGGTGTATTTCATCCCCCACACGTCCCAGCCTTCCCCGCAGCGGAGCGCGTCAGGGTAGTTGCCGATGTAGCCGCATTCCTCCTGCGAAGCGAGGATGCGTTCGATGCCGCGTTCGATCTTCGCCCGCAGCACGGCGTCGTGCGTGTAGTCCAGAAACGGAACGGCGGAATGCATCCATTTGCCCCAGAACTCCGTCTGCCACCAGAGTTTCGTCTCCGTCTTCTCCAGAAACGGCGCGGTTATGTAGTCTACATCCTGGGCGATGACATGGCGCGAAACCATATCGTCCAGCCGTTTGCCGAGATACCCCTTGAGGCGCACGTCGCACGTCATCAGCGACGTGCCGGCCATCGCGCCGCATGCGCTGCACACCAAGACGCTCCAAATCAATCTTTTCATAATATCTTATTGCTCCGGCACAAGTATTGGGGTTGATTTTTGTCGCAGAGTCGCAGAGATATCTGAAAACCTGATAAACCTTGCATTCTCTGCATTCTCTGCGTACTCGGCGTCTCGGCGTCTCGGCGTCTCTGCGATAAAAATCAATCCTATTTACTGCTGCATCTATAGATTTTAGCATGGAGAACAGGAGAGAATTTTTCGATTTTTAACACAGAGGCACAGAGGCACACAGAGTATTTTTCGGTTGTTCGATTTGCTGTCAAAATATCAAACCTCAGTGTTCCTCTGTTCCTCTGTGTCAAAAAATCAAAAATAGAAAAATCGTAAATTGGAAAATTCTTTTCTTTCAAAACTCGACGGTGGCTACGACCGGGAAATGGTCGCTTGGATAAAGGTGCTTGAGCGGACGCGCCGCGGGGATTGTGGCGTAGGAGAGGACGCGCACGCCGGGCGAGACGTAGATGTAGTCTATTCTCTGTCCTCGCGCTTTTTCATTGCGCGGCGCCGGAGTCAAGCGCAGCGCGTCCAGCGTCGTCGTCTCCGCGTCTTGCCACTTCCAGCCGTTGAATGTCCTCCACGGGCCCGCCGGCGGAGTCAGGCTTTCGTAGAGTGCGTTCCTGAGGACTCGCGAGACGGCGAGCGCCGGCGCCTCCGTCTCGTAGCAATTATGGTCGCCCGTGAAGACGATCGGCGCGCCGCCGCCGAACTCTTTCATGCGCTCCACAATCAGCATCATTCCCTTCTCGCGTGCCTCGGCGCTCTCGTGGTCGGTGTGGGTGTTGGCGAAGCAGAACTTTTTGCCGCTCTCCTTCTCGCGCAGGACGAGATACGAGCAAACGCGCGGGCACGCCGCGCCCCAGCCGACTACGCCGGCGACGTCCGGCGTTTCGCACAGCCAGAACGTCCCGCTCTTCTCGACGTCGAAACGGCTTTTGCGATAGAACACGGGCGAGGCTTCGTCGCTGACGCGGTCTGCGGCGCGATGGTCGCCGGTGAATTCGTATTCGGGGAGCATCTCCCTGAGATACGCCGCCTGTTCGGGCCGCACTTCCTGCGCGCCGAATACGTCGAGGTCGAGCCTGCGCACGAGTTTGACGAGATCCTCGCGCCGCTCCTCCCACGCGTTTTCCGTGCCGATGTCGCCCGTCGTGAAGCGGATGTTGTAGGTGCCCACGCGGAATTTCCGTGCGCCGGGGTTGCGGACTCTCAACGGGAAAAGGCTCTTGACGCCGTCTTGGCGCGTGGCGAGCACGACCGCTTCGCCCGCTTTCTTCGCCGAAAGTTCTCCCGCAGGCGAGATTTCCGCGATGTCGTTGAAATACTTGTAGAAGTGCTGATACTTGTTATTTGGATTGGCGGCTTTCGCGGCCCTGTCCGCATCGTAGCACCCCCATTTCACGCCAGGGACGCTCGTTTTCAGCATCCTGGAGTCGCCTGTTTCGAGCGTTTCTTCGCCGAGATGCACTGTCCTGTCCGCGCCGCCGCCGATGCGCGTGAAGTGCAGGAGATTCTTTTTCCTGTCGATGTGGATCGCGTCGAACGTCTGTTCGTAAATGGTGAGCTTCTCTTTCCTCGGGAGATTCCCGCACCAGGGAGCGGAACCTGCGATGTAGTCTGAATACGCGGCGTCGCACGGCTCGGTAATGTGCCAGATGCCGTGCTGGAACGTCTGGCGCTCCGCGTGTTCATGCCCCGTGAGACTGCAAAGTATCCTGCCGCGCGCGCCGGAAAAATCGTATTCCCTCGCGCCGACGGAAACTTTGCCGCGATTCTGGTATGCTTCGAGGAGTTTGCGCCACGGCGCGAAGAGCGCGTAGTTGCCTTGCTCGCCGCTCACAACCGTCGTGACCGGGATGTGGTGCATTACGATTGCGACCCAGCCGGAGGGAAGCGACGCGAGCGCATTTTCCGCAAGCCAGTGCAACTGCATTTCTCCCATGCCGTATTTCACCGCCCAATAGGAGCGGTCTGTCCTGACGGAGTCGCTCGTGTCGGCGACGATATAGCGTATGCCGCCGGCGGGCGCGTCGAAATAGTAGTAGCAAGCCTCGGGGTCGGCGGGGTTCACGACGGCGTTCGTCTTGACCGCCGCGGTATCCATGAGAATATCGCGCGCCTCGCGATTGGAGTAGGTGAAACCGCTCGCGGCGGAGGGGCTGTCGCGAATAGTGAAATCGTGGTTGCCCTTCGCGGGATAGAACTCGCCGCCGGCATTCTCCACCGCCGCCACCCATTGTTTGCGATATGCGGCGATGGACCTGTCGATCGACTCCTTGCCGCCGAACGCCTCAGGCATGTCGCCGCCGCACAGAACCTTCTTCACCTTGGTTTCAGCGACGAGTTTCGCGAGTATGCGTCCCGAGACGCAGCGGTTGGCCGGAACGTGGAGATCTGTGATGAAGAAGAATGAATCGTCGCAAGCAGAGGATAATTCGTCGAGCCGGGCGGCGACGCGCGCGAGATAATCGCCGTAGTACGCCGGCAGGCCTTCGCTCTCGGCCCAGACGCGCCAGTCGAGCGCGGTCGCCACCGCCCCTGCAAGCCCCAGCTTCAAAAATTCGCGCCGAGAAAGCGCCCGCACGGCATTATATTTGGCATTTGGCATTTTACATTTATTTATTTTTCGATTTCACTAACATGCAACAGGTTTTTAACACAGAGGCACGGAGATACAGAGTTTATCGATTTTACTGATATTTTCCCGTATTCATGGCGAGGATATTCCGTATTTATTGCTCCGGCAAATATTAAGGTTGATTTTTATCGCAGAGGCGCAGAGCCGCAGAGACCCCGAGCGTTATCAAAAAATCTTGTAATTATTACATTCTCTGCGTCTCCGCGTCTCTGCGATAAAAATCAATATTGTTTGTTGCCGCTTCTATAGATAAAAGCGTGTGTTGATTTGACGTCTCATGAAAAAATGCGAAAAGCTTCAGGAAACTCTGTGTCTCTGTGCCTCTGTGTTAAAATGGAATGCCTGAAATAAATCGAAAATCGAAAAATTCTCCCAATCGCTTACTTCCCTTTCAACCCCTCGATCAAAACCCTCTTGCGCGGCGTGTCGCCGGCGCGATGCAGTTTTTCACGCGATTCGCCCGCGTATTCGACGTTCCAGCCGCGCCATTCGTTAAACGCGTGGTAGCACCAGTCCCAGCCGTATTCGTCGAAGAGCTCGATGCAGTCCCGGAGATAGCGTTCGGCCCCCGGCGCCCAGGCGACAGCCGAGAATTCGCCGACGAATATCTTCGCATCGTGGCGCTTTGCGAACGCGACGACCGGCGCGAGTTTCGCGCGCAGCATCTCCTTGTCCCAGCCTCGCGAAGGGTCCGGCCACCGGCGCTCCGGACTCCATCCGTTCACGCCCTGGTGCGTGAAGTCGGAGGGGATATACATATGCACTTCGTAGATTACGTTCGGCATCGCGAGCGGCGACATGTATTCATAGGCCGGTGCGCTGGACGACCAGTTCGCTTCCATCACTATCGTCGTCTCTCCGTCTATGCGCCTTATCGCCTCCGCCGCGAGCCGCTGCGCGTCCCAATAGGAATACGGAACTTCGTGGCGGTTCTGGTGAGGCTCGTTCAAGAGGTCGTAGCCGTATATGACGTCCGCGTTGCCTTTGAAGCGCCGGGCGAT
The DNA here is from genome assembly GCA_002371135.1 of Verrucomicrobia bacterium UBA3761. Lineage (GTDB taxonomy): Bacteria > Verrucomicrobiota > Kiritimatiellia > RFP12 > UBA1067 > UBA1067. The sequence goes on from DFGB01000029.1 coordinate 16,116, forward strand.
TTTCTCCCAGCACTCGATGTAGAGGTCGAGGCACGATTTGTCGGTGAACATGCGCGTCTCGGAATTGTCGCGGACGCTCCCCGGCGGAACGTGCAGGTCGACGCAGATCGCCATTCCGTATTTGCGCGCCCAGGCGAGCACCTTTTCGAGCAGATCGAGCCTGCCGTCGAGCCATTTCCCGTATTCATGGAAATCGAGGTTGGCGTCGATCTTCTGGAAGTTGCGCGACATCTGGAAACGCCCGATCGTCCCGCCCCACGATGCGAGCGTCCGTATGTCGTCTTCCGTCGGGTCGTGCGGCAGCATCGCGCCGCGCAGCTGCTTCCGGGATGCGACGCGCCCAGGATAGCGTACAGTGTAGTCTTGATTATAGCGCGGGAACTCGTAGAGAGCGCACGGTTCGACTTTGAACGAAGAAACGTCGAATTCCACGCGTCCGGCCACGTTCTGGAGTCCGAGCGTCACGTCGACCTCGCCGACGCTCGCAGGCCCGAGGTCTGTTTCGAGGACGAGCGTCGTCCAATCGAAATCGCCGCCCCTGTGGTCGGCCTGCGGCCATTTCCCGGCGCCGGACGCCGGGTCGCGGTAGTGGAACATGAACTTGAGGCCGAAGTACGATTTGTCGGGCCGCCCGATGCCGCGGCCCCTCGCGCGTATCGTGGCGCGGATGCCGCCGGAGAGACCGCCGAGGTCGAGCTTCGCGTGCGCCGCGCCGCCGCCCGGATCCCCGTGCGTGTCGATGACGACGATGTCGCCCGAGCGCGTCGCGTTGCGCCCGAGCGACCACTCGACCGCACACGGGAGGGGCGCGCTTGCCGCCATCCCGTACGCCGCCGACAATGCAAATGCCAATGCAAGACGGATCTTCATCGTATGACAATCAGCAGACCAGGCGTGATTTTTTCACCGTCGTCTCCGACGCTGGGGAACTGCGTATATGTTCCAGGCGAAGAGACGAGTTGCGGAAGATATGGCGTTTGGTTCTTGAAGTCCCACAGCGCCACAAGCCCGTTCGAGAGTCTGACCGGCTTGAAGTTGCGCACAAGCTTCATATCGCTTCCGTCCGTGTTGCCCTGATAAAGCTTCAGGTAGTAGAGCCGCGCCGCGCCGGGATACTCCGGCTTCCCGTCCTTATCCATGGCAAACAAATAGAGATCGTAGCCGGTGTCGACGGTTTCATGTGGCTGGATATAGGTGGTGCTTTGTCCAGTAGTCCATTTCGTCGTGCCGTTTACCGTCACTTCCTGCTTGCCTACCGACAATTCCGTCTGGACGGTGTAGTCGGTGTCTACTGCGCAGGGGCTGAACGACTGCGCCAAGCGGTAGCCGATGTAGAAGACGTTGTCTTTGCTGCCATTGTGTATCAAGTAGAAGCGCGAGTCCCCATTTCGGGAATCGAGAAAACCCTTGTCCGCTTTTTCCTTGAACTGCAACTTGACATCCGCTTTCGTTCCCGACCTGCCACTGACGCCCGTATCTACGAAGATCGTGCCGTCGGATTCGACGTAATCGACGTAGCAGTCCGGCTTCTCCTCGCCTGTGAGGATGATGTTGCCGGTTTCTGTCGCGGGGATGTAGGGCGAGGGGAAATAGACGCATCCTGTAACCATGTCGTAGAGAGCGGCCTTGTTCTCGTAGATGCAAGGTTTGAACTCGCGGACTTTCTTGTCGTCCTGCCAGATTTCGAGCCCGTAGCAGCGTGCGGCGGAGCGGTAGCGCGAACCGGACGAAAAGATGTGGAGGTTGCGTCCTGTGTCGAAGCCGGAGTCGTTCGAGAGCGACCAAATCTGCGTTCCGCCGAGTTCGACTGTCTGCGCACCATTCATGAACGAAGCGTCGAAGGAATACTTGGTTCCGGCCGAGGTCATTGAAGTCGACGTTGAAGCGCCGTATGCGACGGAGCTGTTGCCGAGCCCGTTCCCGTAGCCGCCCCATATTTTTTGGTTTTCGGCATACATCATGAAGAAGAATGTCGGCCAGTATGTCGGGTCGTCTGCGCCAAGATAGCATCGTCCGTTCCTGTAGATCGGCGCTTCGAGGTATGTGTTCTCCTCGTTGGCCTTCGTGCGAAGATTCGCCGCCCATGCGAATTCGCCCTTGGCGCGCGTCCCGTAGCGGGCGCTGACGCCGGTATCGAGCGTCTGGGTGCCGTCGGACTCGATGTAATCGACGAAGATGACATTTTTCGCCTTGGTTTCGGCTGTCTGCAAAGGACCGTTCAAAAGGCCGCGCTTTGCGTGGAAGATGCGCTTTGAAACTTCGTCGTAGAGCGCAAATTCGCCGTCCTTCAAGCATGGCTTGAAGTCGCGCACGAGTTCGCCGTCCTGCCGGATTTTGAGGCTGTAGAGGCGGTAGACGCCGCCATCTGCGATATTGCCATTGTCGTTGCGTCCGAAGAGGTATAGCGAAAGGCCGGTCTCTATCGAGGTCGCGTCCGCCCCGCTGTAACCAACGGTTTCCGTTTCCTCATCGGCGCTCTTCTTCACGAGGGATTGGGCGTTTGCCGCAAGCGACGTGCGGAAATAATACTTTTCTCCGTTGGCGTACGAGCCGCCGTCAGTCAAGCGTTTTCCATAGCTGCAGGCCATTTTGGCCTCGAAGGAATGGAAGAGGTCGAAATAGACTCTACCGGCGGTAACCGCGCCGAGAAGTCCTTTGCGAAGAGTCCGTTTGTGCAGCGTGGCGACTTCAATCTCCGCCTCCGTCCCGGCGCGGGCTTCGACTTCGGTGTCGATGAAGTTCACGCCTGTAGATTCCACGTATTCTACGAATTTGTCGGGGACTTCGCTGTTTTCATCAGCGGCGACGAGATTGGCGCTCGATTTAGAGTAGAGTATTTCGCCGGTCACGGCATCGTAAAGTCCGGCACGGTTGTTTTTCACGCAAGGGATGAGGTCGCGCTGGAGCGTCATTGCGCCGCCGTCCTCCGGCCCCTGCCATATTTTCAAGCGGTAGCAGCGGGTTTTGGAGTAAGCGTTGGCGCTGCCGTTGCGGTTGTTGGCGAAAATGAAGAAGGAGCGTTGCGTGTCGATTCCGGCGCTAGTCTTGTTCCAGATTTGGAGACCGTCGACCGTAATCGTGGTCGTCGTCTCCCCCGCGCTGTTGGTTGCGGAAAGTTCGGCGGCGTAGTCGTAAATGCGGTTTTTCTCCCAGCGCGCCGCAGCGTTGTTGTAGAAAACTTCGTCCAGCTTTCCGCCCGCGCAAGTGTAGATTACGTTGTAGGAGGATTCCGACCCATGTTTGTATGTGTAGCAAAGGTAAAGGCGGGTGTCGGTCGAATTGTCACCGGACGAGAAAAACGCGTTGTCGCCGAAGTCCATCCACTCGACCTGTGCTTCGACTCTGGTGTTCCAGCGGCCGGTGACGCCGGTGTCGACATATTGGCTGCCGGTGGACTCGACGTAGCGGACGAACTTGTCGGGCTGATCGGCAAATGCCGAGCCTGCAATCAATATGCTCAACGCGACTGCGATACTTCTGCCTGCCATAAGTTTCTCCTCCTTTGTTCAGTATGGCGTTATTATAGCACAAACAAACAAGAGATTTCCACGTCTTGATGCGCAAAAAACATTGCTTTTTGCGAAAGCACTATCACTCGAAACGAAAATATGGTATAATTTTACCCGTATGGAAAACGAAACACCGGATACTATACGCATACTCGTCCACTTGAAAGCCTCGCTCAAGGCGTCGCGCGACTTGAC
>DFGB01000029.1:19938-34208 GCA_002371135.1 Verrucomicrobia bacterium UBA3761
GGCACGGCCCATCCGCGCCACGAGGACTTCCTCGCATGGAAGCCCGACGGAATAATCGTCAGCGGCAACGACGGCCGGACGATGGACTTGATAGAGAGCCTCGGATGCGGCGCGGCGCTGTTCGTGAATGTCGAAGCGCCCATTGACGCGCCGTTTCGCAGTGCAAGCGTGTTTTGCGACAACAAAGCCGTGGCCGAAGCCGCCGCGCTGCATTTTCTCGACAAGGGCCTCAGGCATTTCGCCTTCGTGCATACGCTCGAACGCGAGCAGTGGGACGGAGAACGCGGCCGGACGATGCGCCTCTTCGCCGAGCGCTTCGGTTGCACGTTCTCCGCTTTCGATACGCCGCGCACCGGCCGGCTCAATCTGCGGCGCGAACTTTCGCTGCTCGCGGAGTGGATCGCCGCGCTCCCGAAGCCTTGCGGCATACTCGCGGCGAACGATTCGCGCGCCAAATACGTCCTCGACGCCTGCCGCCAGTCCCAAGTCGCCATTCCCGGCCAGGTGATGGTGCTCGGGGTCGACAACGAGGACTTCATCTGCTCGCAGATGAACCCCACTCTTTCGAGCATCATGCCGGATTTCCATTCCGGCGGCTACCTCGCGGCCGGAATGCTCGTCAAGTTGATCAAAGGCACGCGCAGCCATCTGCCGCGCGGCGTCTTCGGTGTGCGCGGAATCGCCGAACGCGTCTCCACCAGCGACAGCGGCGACGCGGGACGCATGGTGTCCAAGGCCGATGAATTCATGCGCCAGAACGTGGGCAACTGCGACATATCGGTCGCGGACGTGGCGAAGGCGGCAGGCGCGTCGCTGCGGCTTTTGCAGATGAACTACAAGGCCGTCACCGGCTCTACGCTCAGCCAGGTCATGCAGTCGCTGCGGCTGGAGAAGGTGTGCGAACTGCTGGACGAGACTCTCACGCCCATCGGACGCATCGGCGAATTGTGCGGCTTCGACAGCGAGACGTATCTCAAAAACCTCTTCCGCGCCAGGTTCGGTTGTTCTATGCGCGACTGGCGCAAGAAACGCCTCGGCGTAAAGAGGGAAGAGGGAATAGGGAAGAGGGAACAGGGAACAGGGAATAGGGAAGACTCCTAGAAGTTCTAGATATTCTAGATGGACTAGAAGCTCTAGAAGACCTAGACTCCTTCCCTCTTCCCTCTTCCCTCTTCCCTCTTCCCTCTTCCCTCTTCCCTCTTCCCTCTTCCCTCTTCCCTCTTCCCTCTTCACCATTCTATGTGTGGTTCGAGCGGGCGTTTGGCGGTGGGGAAGCGGCAGACGGGCTTGCCGGAAGCGGAGAGCGAGGCAACGCCGGCGGCGACGTCGATTGATCCGTGTTCGAGCGAAAGGGCGTTGGCGGCGAGGAAGCATTTTTCGAGGCCGTCGGCGCGACCGAAGTTCCATGCTTCGTCGGGGCTGGCGGTCCGGCTCGGTCCGTCGTAGATCGATTGCGGCGCGAGGCGTTCTATTTCTTCGAGCGTGGCGTTCTTCGAAACCGGGCAGCGCTCGAGCGCGGCTTTGAGGAAGGGGAGCGCTTCTGTTTGGCCCAGCTCGTGGCCGGCGTATGGCGCGAGAGCGGCGGCGCGGTTCGTCGCCTTGAGCGCTGCGAGGCGAGAGGCGATTTCCGACTGCGACATTTCAGGCGTGAGCGCGAGAGGCTCGTCGTCGTTTAGGAATTCGACGCGAAAGGCGTCGGGGAGGCGGGGGACTACAACTTCCTGGTCGACGGCGTCTTTCGGCGGCACGAGGAAGGCGCAAAGTTTGCGCGAGAAGCCGGCGTAGACTTCGGGCGAGATCGTCGCCTGCGGGTATAGGAGATGGATGTAGCCTGTCGCGTGCGAGACGATGGTGACGCGTTCGTGCTCCAAAGCGCGGCGGGCTTGCTTGGAAATGACGGTGCCGTTCGCCCACATCGCCTTTGTCACGAGGCGGCGGTTGTTCGTGAGGATGCCCGTATCCACGTCGAGGAAGTTCTGGCTGTGGAGGGGCGTTGCCATCAGGTAGATGGATTCGAGCGGCAGGCCGCACACGACGAAAGCCGCGGCCGCGTAGAGCGCGGCGAGCGAGACGCATTCCCCGGCGCCGACGAGGTGCCCGCTCTTGTGACGGAAGGCGTCCATCGCTTCGATCGTCTCTGTCTTCCAGTAAGGGATCGTATCAGAAGTGTATTTGTCCAGCCCGAAGTGGCGGCGGATGTCGATGTCGTAGTAGTAGACGTCGCCCTGGTAGCCGAAGAGCGCGTTGGATTTGGCGATATCGTCGGGCGAGAGGAACGGCGCGAAGCGTTCAAGCTCTTTTTGGGTATTCGTGAGCCCCCATGTATCGAGATCGAGATTGAACGTGTAGTTGTCCATTATGTGCTGGCGGAGGCGCTGGAGACGCTTTTTGGGGCGCATCTCGCGGATGCCGACGAACCAGTCGAGCTCGCGCCACGCCCAGAGCCTCGGCGAAAGAATGTTCGCGAGGACTAGAGAGAACATCAGCTCCGGGAAGATGAAAATTTCCATGTCGGAGAGCGTCGTCGCGGACGATTTCTCCTCTAGCGGGAAGTCATTGAGCATGTCGGTTGGCGGGGATCAGAGATTTTCGAGGATTTGCCTCGCGACGGCGGTCACATCGTTCGTGCCGTCGAGCCAGCGGCCGTCGTTCTTCTGGGCGCTGACTAGTTTGATGGCGATGGCGGTTGCTGAAAGGGAGTTCGTGCCGAAGAAGTCGTTTGTCGCGCAATAGAGGCGGAACTCCTCGGGCGCGTCGGCGAGGGAGATGGTGTTTGCGGGAACGAGGGAGAGGGCGTGGTCGACCTCGTTTTGGATGCTCGGCTCGAGGACGTCTTCGTCGACGAGCGGCTGCGCGGTGATGAACGCCGCGGCGAGGAGGAGGCGCGGCATCATCCCCGCGCAGCCTCGAGCGTGTTCCAGAGCAGCATGGTGATGGTCATCGGGCCGACGCCGCCCGGGACTGGCGTGATGGCGGAGGCGACGGAGGCGCAGCTCTCGAAGTCGGCATCGCCGACAAGGCGGAAGCCCTTGGGGCGAGATGCATCCGGGATGCGGTTCACGCCGACGTCGATCACGACTGCGCCAGGCTTGAGCATGTCGCCAGTGAGCGTGCCGGGACGTCCGGCGGCGACGACGACGATGTCGGCAGTCTTCGTGAACGCCGCGATGTCGGGCGTCCCAGTGTGGCACATCGTGACGGTCGCGTTCGTCTCCTTGCGCGCGAGCAGCGCCGCCACGGGTTTGCCCACGATGTTGCTCCGGCCGATTACAACGGCGTGTTTGCCCGCGATGTCCATGCCCGCGAATTCGATGAGCTTGATGATACCGTGCGGCGTGCAGGGGAGGAAGCATTTTTCGCCGATCATCATCCTGCCGACGTTGACCGGCGTGAAGCCGTCGACGTCCTTCTCCGGCGCTATTGCATTGATCACCGCCTTTTCGGAAATGTGCTTTGGGAGCGGCAGCTGCACGAGAATGCCGTGGATCGCCGGGTCGTCATTGAGAGATTTGACGATATCGAGGAGTTCTTTCTCCGTGGTCGATTCCGCGAGGCGGATTTCCCGCGATGCGATACCGACTTCGGCGCAGGCCTTTTCCTTGCCGGTGACGTAGCTGACGCTGGCGGGGTTTCCCCCGACGAGAATCACGGCGAGCGCGGGAGTCACGCCTTTTTCAGCCTTGAGCGCCGCAACGCCGGAGGCGATTTCCGCCCTGAGATTTTTTGCCAGTTCCTTGCCGTCGATTAGTTGCATGGTGGATAGAGGTGTGAGGGAAGAGGGAAAAGGGAAGAGGACTGTCGGGACGGGAGGGACATGCGGCCGCCAGTCCTTTCAATCTTTCAGCGACGCGCCGGTGGAGGCGTTGCCGACGAAACGGGCGTAGCGTTCAAGCCAGCCGCCGAGGATGCGCGGCTTCCAAGGCTTGAGGGCTTTCTTGCGCCTGGCGATTTCCGCCTTTGAAAGCGCGGCGGAGATTTTGCGACCGGGAATGTCGATCGTGATTTCATCGCCGTCCTTGAGAAGGGCGATAAGCCCGCCCTCGGCCGCTTCCGGGGAGACGTGCCCGACGCAGGCGCCGTGCGTCGCGCCGGAGAAGCGTCCATCCGTGATGAGAGCGACGCTTTCGCCGAGTCCGGCGCCGATGATGTACGACGTGGGCGCGAGCATCTCCTGCATGCCCGGGCCGCCCTTCGGGCCTTCATAGCGTATGACGACGACGTGGCCTGGCTTGACCTTCCCGCCGAGGATGCCCTCGCACGCGTCTTCCTGCGAATCGAAGCAAATCGCCTTGCCGGTGAATTTCATCATGCCTGGCGCGACGCCGCCTTTCTTCACTACGCAACCGCGTTCGGCGAGGTTGCCCCAGAGGACGGCGAGGCCGCCGTCCTTCGAGTAGGCGTTCGGCAGCGTCCTGATGACGTCGTCATCGAGGATTTTCGCTTTCTTGATAAGCGAGCCGAGCGTTTTGCCCGAGACGCCGACCGCGTCCATGTGGAGGAGCTTCGGGTCAAGGCGCTTGAGAATCGCCATGATGCCCCCCGCGCGGTCGAGGTCCGAGACGTGGTAGTGGCCGGATGGCGCCAGCTTGCAGATGTACGGGGTCCGGGCGGAAATTTCGTTCATGCGCTCCAGAGAGAAATCGACATCCGCCTCGCGCGCAATGGCAAGCGTGTGGAGAACTGTGTTCGTGGAGCCGCCCATCGCCATGTCGAGCGTGAGCGCGTTGTCGAGCGCTTCGCGGGTGACGATTTCGCGCGGGAGGGGTCCGCCTTTCTTCGCCATTGCGACGGCGCGGCGGGCCGCCTCGCGGTAGAGGTCCTTGCGCTTGGGGTCGATGGCGAGAATCGTGCCGTTGCCGGGAAGCGCCATGCCAAGCGCTTCGTAGAGGCAGTTCATCGAGTTCGCCGTGAACATGCCGGAGCAGCTGCCGCAGCCGGGGCAGCTCGTCTCTTCTATCTTCTCAAGGTCCTTGGCGGTGATCTTGCCTGCGTTTTCGGCACCCACGCCCTCGAAGACGGTGTTCAAATCTGAATCCTTGCCGGTGAGGGGATGCTTGCCGGGGGCCATGGGTCCGCCGGAGGCGAAGATGGTCGGGATGTTGACGCGAAGAGCGCCGATGAGCATGCCGGGGACGATCTTGTCGCAGTTCGGGATGCAGATCATCGCGTCGAAACAATGCGCGCGGGCGATCGATTCCACGCTGTCGGCGATAAGTTCTCGGCTCGGGAGGGAATACTTCATCCCGCGATGCGCCATTGCGATGCCGTCGCACACTGCAATCGTGTTGAACTCCATCGGCACGCCGCCGGCCTCGATCACACACTCGCGGACGAACTCTCCCACCTTGTCGAGGTGGCAGTGGCCAGGGACGAAACTTTCGTAGGAGTTGCAGATGCCGATGAAGGGCTTCTTCAAGTCGCTGCGCTTCATGCCCGTGGCGAAGAGGAGCGAGCGATGGGGAGAGCGCTCCTTGCCTTTTTTGATTTGATCGGATATCATAAGTAGAAAGTAGGAAGTAGAAAGTAGGAAGTGGGAAATTTGCCGCTTAGGCGGGCCGTACGCTCTATCTCCTGAATCCTACTTTCCTTCGTAGGCCTTGAGGCCGTTGTTGCGGATGATGCAGGCGGGGCACTTGCCGCAACCCTTGCCGGGGATGCCTTCGTAGCAAGTGACGGTCGAGTTCTTGATGAGCTCGAGGATGCCGAGCTTGTCGGCAAGGGCCCATTCGTCCTTCTTCGACATGCGCATGAACGGGGTGATGATTTCAAACGGCCAATCCATCGCAAGCCGCATCGACTTCTCCTGTGCGCGGATGAAACTCTCGCGGCAGTCGGGATAGTTGGAGTAGTCAATCTGCGAGACGCCGGTGTAGATTTTCTTCGCGCCGAGGGATTTGGCCCAGATGCCGGCCGTGAGCAGGAAGAGGGCGTTGCGGCCTTCCACGTATGTGTTGGGATGCTTGGAGCCGCTCTCGGTTTCAATCTTCGCAGACTTGTCGAAAAGCGCGTTGGAGGTGAGCGAAGGGTAGAAATCCATCTTCACGATCTTGTGCGGCTTGACTTCGAAATGCTTGACAAGCTTCTTTGCGTATTCGACTTCGCTGGCATGGCGCTGGGAATAGTTGAACGTGATGGCGGCGACCTTGTCCGCGCCGTGCTTTTCGCATGCGAGTGCGAGGCACGTCGCCGAGTCCTGGCCTCCGCTCAAGACTACGACAGCCGACTTGGGTCCCGTTATTGTTTCCACAGTGGATTTAGCCATTTGGTCTCCTTATTGAAGTTTGTCAGCAATCGTTTTTTCATCGCGCCACATCGAGGGCAGGGCGGAATCGAACGACGACTCCGCGAGAGGGACGGTGAAAAAGCTTTCGTATGGTTTGGCGCCGTTGAGGCCTTTGATCGAGAAGGCGACCTCGCGGGTGCCGGCCGGGGCGCGGCCGTAGAGTTCCACAGATTCGCCGCGATACATGTTCTTGAGGCGTTGCGGGTATATTTCGGCGTTGGAAGAAGTGGTGAAGACGACGCGGATGTCGGAGAGGACTGGATCGCGGAAGCGTTCCGTGAGCGCCTCGAGGCCGCTGCCGGCGTTCCAGCGGCTGCCGCCGTAGATGAAACTCTCTCCGCGATTGCCGTGCGTGAGAATGTCGAGGAGCTCCTTGTTCGCATTCGCCTTTACGCCGTACATGTAGACGGAGACGAGGCCGTCGTTGAGGCGGGTGAAGCGCGAGAGGATTTGGGCGGTCTGGCTGACGCCCGAATTGGCGTCGCCGTCGGTCACGACCATGGCGACGAGCGGACGCGCCGGGTCGCGCGGCAGAGTGAGCACGGAGCGTATGGTGGCGAAGATGTCGGTGCGGCCGTGGGCGACGAGCTTGCCGAGCCAGCGGTCCGCGGCGGCGAAGCTGTCGACATTGCATTCCTGCCACGATTTGAACGCGTATGAAAACTTGTCGCGGAAGGCGACGAGATTGAAGCGGTCGCCGGAGTTGGTGACGGTGCGCAGGATGTTCGTCGCCGCTTCGCGGCAGCTTACGAGCCGGTCCTTGCCGATGGAGCCGGATGCGTCGAAGAGAACGACAATATCTTTGGGGATTATCGGCAAATCCTGTCGCGGCTGGAATTTGACGGAGAAGTACAACCAGTCGCCCTCTTGTGCGCTTGCGGTGGAGAACGAAACGAACTTTTCGAGCTCACCGGCGTCTTGGACGTTGAGCAGATTGCGGACGGCCTGCTTCTCGGTTTCGACGATACGCTCGTTCACTTCCGGCATGACTTCGGTCTCCGGCTTGAACTGGAGGGCGGAGTTGCCTTCTAGCGGGTTTGCAAGATCAGTCGCAACGGCGGCGTCGGGGAGGGGGATGTCAAGCTCGTCTTCGACGCTGGGGGCTTCGAATTCCGGGACGATTTCTTGGGCGGAGGCAAGCGCCGGCGCGGCGGAGACTGGCGTCTGAGAGGTGCTTGCGACGGTCGGCATCAGCCCCGGCACGTGCGTGCCTTCGATGGGCGTGACGAAAATCTCGCTCTTGTCCATCACTTTGATTTTCTCGGCGACGCTCGGGCCCATTTCGACTTCCGGGACGGGCAGTTCGAGGCTGGAGGGGTCGACTTCCGGCGCGGCTGGGACCGGGATGGAGTCCGGGGTTTCGAGATTCTGCGGCAGCGCGACGGGGCTTTCCGCGACGGCGCTCGGGCTTTCGCGCAGGGCTTCGAGGTCCTTCATCACTTCGATGCGGATCATCTCGGCTTCCGGCGGCCTCTCGCGCATGGTCATGGGTCCGCGCTGATGGGCGCGATGCGCGGAGGTGGTTACCTCGGCCATCACCTGCGGCCGCATGTAATACATGAGGCCGATGTGCGTCGCGATCGAGAGAACGAGCGCGACGATGGCGACGTCTTGGCTGCGCTCGTGCGTCATTTGGACTCCTTGCTTTGGGCGTCGTCTAGGATTTTCTGCGCCTCGGAGGTGATGGCGTCGTCGTCGAAGAGAGTGATGACCACGGTGGCGTAGGCGCAGGCGTTCTGGGCGTCGCCGGCGAGGGCGGAGTTTTTGGCGAGCCAGAGATAGGCCTTGGCGCGGCGCGAGGGGTCGGAGCCGCTGAGCGCGACGGCCTCGCGCAGGGCGGCGTCGGCCTTGGCCGTATTGCCGTCCTTCGATTCGAGTATGCCGAGCGCGAGGGCGGCGTCAGGGGCGTCTTCGGTTTTGGCGTCTTCGGACATGGCGGTTCTATACGCCTCCAGGGCGGCGGCGTAGGAGCCGCGCATTTCTTCCGCGGCGCCTTCGAGGGCTTTGGCGGCCTGGCGCCACTGGGGTGTGTCGGCCTTGGCGAAAAGGGCCTTCGCGCAGGCGATCGCCTCTTCGGTGGCGTCCTCGCCTTCGGTCGCATAGAGGAGGAAGCGGCCGACGGAACGGATCTTGGCGGCGCTCATCCTTTCGCAGGCGCCTTCGCGCACGAGCTGGCGGTAGGCGTCCTTTGCGGCTTTGACGTTGTCGAGCTTGAACTCCATGTCGGCGAGCATCAGCCGCGCTTCGCGGTTCTGGTCGAGCGTGAGCTTGCCGCTGTCCAGGGCCTTGCGCAGCATCGGCGCGCCCTCCTGTTCGTGGCCGAGCATGAACGAAGCGAGGCCGCGCCAGTAGAGCGCCTCGGCTTCGTTCTTCAATTTGCCGGACGCGAGCGCTTCGGCGAGCGAGAGTTCGGCCGAGGACCACTTGGCCTGGCGTATGTCTATGAGCGCCTTCCTGTATGCGGCCTCGGCGGCTTCGCTCGTGCCGGGACGGCCTGTCGCAATCCCGGCATAGACGGCGAGCGCGTCTTCGTCGCGCCCCGCCTTTTCGTAGGCCCAGCCGAGGCGCAACTTGTCGAGCGTGTCGCCGGAGAGGTTCGCGCCGCGCAAGGCGGCGTCGATCGCCTTGGAAGCGTCGTCGCCCTTGCCGGCCTCCTCGAAATCCATGCGCGCCAGCGGCAACTCCACGGCTTCCCTGTAGCGGCCCTGCGGATGCTGTTCGAGGTATTTCGTCATTCGCTCGCGGGCCTGGGCGCGGTCGCCAATCGCATATGCGCAGGCGGCGAGAAGGTAGTCGGCGTCGTCGCTGCCGCCGTCGCCGCAAAGCGCCGCCGCGTCGGCGTATTTGCCGGACATGTAATCGCTCCAGGCCGCCATCGTCTTTGCAGACGCGGCGCGCTCGTCGCCGGGGTAGATCTGGAGATAGCGGCGGAAGATGCGCGAGGAATCGCCGTAGCGTTTGTCGCCATACGTGCGGATGCCCGCCATGTAGAGGGCCTTGCGGGCGAGTTCGGGATCGCTTTTCGCCTGGGAGAAATGTATTTCCACGAGTTCGCGCGTGGCGGTGCGGCGGACCGCCGGGTCCGGGTCGTCGCTCGTGAGCGTGGCGTGGGAGAATTTGGCGTAAAGGGCGTATTTACCCTTGGGATCGACCTTGAGGGAAGCGGCGAAGGCCTCTGCATTGTTGTCGAGGACGCCGAGGTGGTAGAGGGCGGCGGCGCGGATTTCCGCCGGGACTTTGTCGGAATCGAGGGTCTTCAATTCGGCGCGCATCTCGTCCTTCGTGCCGGCGAGGGCTTTCTGGAGGCGCGCACGGTCGGCGTGGCGCGAAACGGGCCAGCGCCGCAGGAGTTCTGCATAGAGTTCGCGGGCGCGCGGCTTGTTGCCGAGGGCGCGTTCGCATTCGGCAAGGCGGTAGACGAGTTCCTCGGCGGAGACCTCCTTCTCGCCGCGCAACGCTTCATATTCGGCTTTCGCGAGCGAAACCTTGCCGCGTTCGAAAAGCCGGTCTGCCATGACCAGCCTGTCGCCCGGCGCAATCGCAAGCGCCCCGCCGGCGGCCTGCAACGCTACCGCCACAGCCGCCACCGCACAGAATATTCGATGCTCTTTTTGCATATGATCGTCGGCCATACATTATACCATTTCCACCCCCGTCCGGTCAAGGGAGACGAAACCGCTCCCAAGCAAGTAGGAAGTAGAAGGCAGGAAGTAGGAGAGCCCTGGCGACAAGGAATATCCCCCAGCCGAAGGCTGTCCGCGAAGCGGATGCCCTTGCGGGGGTGCGCGGCTTCAGCCGCGCTAGGTCAAATGCGGGGGGGCGCGGCTAAAGCCGCGCCTCCTTGGTGCTACGGTCCTTCGTGGCACACCCGCAGGACTTAGGACTTATGACGAAAGGACGAAAGGACATTTCCACATTGCCCGAATGGGGAGTTGAGAAAAACCATCGCAAATGGTATAATGGCGGCATGAAAAAAACGAGATGTGCAATTTTCGCCCTGCTGGCCGCGGTGGCGTTCGCGAGGGCGCAGGCGATGGATAGCTCCACCAAGTTCACCATCGATGGATCTCACGGGAAGCTTTCCGCCATTCTGCGCATGCCAGACGGCGCGCGCTCCGGCGCCAAATACCCGGTGGCTGTGATGTGCCACGGGTTCGGCGGCGACAAATGCGAACACTTTGGAATGTTCAAGGATTTCGCCGACGCGCTCGCGCAGCGCGGCGTGGCCTCGGTGCGATTCGATTTCAACGGTCACGGCGAGAGCGAAGGCGCGATGCGCGATATGACGGTGCCAAATGAAATCGAAGACGCCAAGCGCGTTATTGAATGGGTGCGCAAGCGGCCGTGGTGCAATGGCGAGGTGTCGCTTGCCGGGCATTCGCAGGGAGGCGTCGTGGCGGCGATGACCGCAGGAGAGCTCGGTTCGCCGGCGATTTCGCGCCTCGTGCTGCTCGCGCCGGCCTGCGTCCTCAAGGACGACGCGCTCGCGGGTTGCACTTTGGGCTCGCGGTACGACCCGCAGAATCCGCCAGAGGTCGTCAAGGTGGGCAGGAACGAGGTCGGGCGCAAGTTCATCAAGACCGCCCAGAAGCTGAAGATATTCGAGACGGCGCGCAAATTCACCGGAAGCGTCTGCCTCATCCACGGCACGGCAGACCCCATCGCCAAGACCGCACATGTCGAGCGGCTTCACAAGGAATACAAGAACAGCGAAATGCATCTCATGCCCGGCGACGACCACGTGTTTTCGCATACGCTCAAGGACGTTGTGCAAATTGTCGCAGGGTTTATAGGGAAGAGGGAAGAGGGAAGGGGGAAGAGGGAAGAGGGAAGAGACGGGCGGGCCGCGCTTGACGGCGCGACGCTCAAGGGCGTGACGGACAAGGCCCCGTGTTCCTACAAGAAGGGCGAGGCGATCGTGTTCACGTTCTCGCTTGAAGGCGAGGGCATCCAGGATGCGGCGCTCAATGGCCTTTCGCTCAAGTGGAAGCGCCGCGGCGACGACGGCGTCGTCGAAGAGGGGACTATGCCGCTCAAGCGCGGCGGCATGAAGGTGAAGACGTCGCTCGCGAAACCCGGGTTCGTGCACCTCGAAGCGCGGGTGGTCGATGCGAGCGGCGCGACGGTCAAGCGCGACGGCAAAACCGGCGCGAGGAGCTGCACCGGCCGCGACGAGGTGTCGTTCACGGGCGGCGCGGGCGTGGCGATTGGCGAACTCAGGCAGGGCGTCGCAGAGCCAAAGGATTTCAACGCCCGCTGGAAAGCCGCGCTCGCGCGGCTCTTGCGCGAGAAGCCGGTCGATAAAAACACGCTCGCCTCATTCATGCGCGATGTGGGCGAGGGGCGGCATTTCGAATGCTACGAGGTGGCTGTTCCGAGCTACGGCCCGGGGTGGAGCGACTGCCGCGCCACGGCATATCTCACTATGCCGAAGAACGCCAAGCCCGGTTCGCTCAAGGCGCGCGTGACGTTCGACGGCTACGGGATATACAGACAGTCGCGCCCGGGGTGGTGCGACAACGGGTGGATCGACCTCCACGTCAACGCGCACGGGCTATATCCGCTTGAAATGAGCGACGGCGAGTTCGAGGCGTTCAAGCGCGATGTAATCGAAGCGCGCGGCGGGTATGGCTTCAACGAAGAGGACAACAAGGATTTCGAGAAGGCGTATTTCTTCGGGATGGCGATGCGGGCGGTTTCGGCGACGACGTTCCTCTGCGAATATGTGAAGACGCGTCCGGAGTGGGACGGCAAGACGCTGATCACGACCGGCGGCAGCCAGGGCGGTTTGCAGGCGACATGGGCCGCCGCGCTTGTCAAGGGCGTGAGCGGCCTCAGGATCCACGTGCCATGGTGCTGCGACCTCGGCGGCGTCGATGCGGGACGCATGGGCGGCTGGCGTCCGCGCTACACCGAAGCGCTCGGCTACTACGATCCCGTCAATCTCGCAAAGCGCTTGCGGAGCGCGCAGACGAAAGAGATATACCGCTCCGCGCTCGGCGACTACGTCGCGCCGCCGAGCACCCATGCCGTCCTCTACAATGCGATGCGAGGCCTCAAGTCGATAGAGTTCCGCCAGGGCGGCGACCACTACGACGACCCCGAGGCGTACGAGCAGAAACAGGTCTTTCAAGCCCCCTAGGAAAAAATCGATGAAGGTCATTGCCATATATTGCATGGCGCTCGCACTGGCATTCGCCGCGGCGGCCGCACCGAAGACCGGAGGCCCGCCGTCGCCTGTGCATGTCGAGGGACGGTATCTCGTCGACGAAGCCGGCCATTGCGTCCGGCTGCGCGGTTTCATGTATGGACCTCACCCGTATTTCAACGGCGGACGCTGGGGCTGGGGGACGGACGACGAGACGATCAAGCGCTGCCACGCGTTCTACGACAAGATATTCAAGGCGATGACCGACCATGCGCAGGGCAGCTATTGCAACATGATCCGCATGACCGACGACGGCCACTGGAGCAACGACAACAAACTCAAGCCGGACAAGGACTCTCCGCACTTCTACGCCTGCGACTGGGAGCGCTACAAGCGATACGTGGACAAGGTCCTCGCCCCGATCGCGGAGAACGCCATCCGCCACGGGATATATGTGATAATCCGTCCGTCCTACAACAACCCCGGCGACACGCAGGTAGGCGGCGACTTCCAGAAGCATCTTGCCAGGGAATGGAGCATAATGGCCTCCAACAAGCGCATCCAGCGGCTGGGCGGGCGCGTGCTGTTCGAGATCCAGAACGAGCCGACGAAGATCACAGGCCGTGACGGCGAGAAGAGCGAGAGCGCGCTCACGGAGTTCATGCAGCCGCTCGTCGATACAATCCGCAAAAGCGGCTTCAAGGGCGTCATACTCGCGCCGGGGCTGGGGTATCAATCGTGGTACGAGCCGTTCGTGAAACATCCGCTCAAGGATTCGAATCTCGGCTATGCGGTGCATGTGTATCCCGGGTGGTACAATCAGAACGACGACAATGCGGACGCGGCGCGGTTCATCGCGAATTTCGCCTATCAAGTGCCCGTGGTGCGGACGGCGCCGGTGGTGGTGACGGAGTGCGACTGGAGTCCGGAGAAGCCCGGCGCTACGCGCAAAAACGAATTCGGCCAGGAGGTGAAGGCGAACCACGGCACGTGGGCGACGGCGAACACTTCGAAGTGGGGGATGGCGTACAAGGGCGTCCTCGACTATTTCGACAACATATCGTGCCTCCTGGGCGACGCCTCGAACTACATGGACGTCGATTTGTATTTGAAGGAAGGGAAGGTGCGTCCGCGGTTCGCCGGGGTGGGCGAGGCGTTTTCCGAGGCGGCGTTCAAGTGGTATCGCGAATGGGCTGAGGAAAAGCCCGTGACGCCGCACGAGGCCGCGGCCCGGCGGCGGCAGCCGTCGAAACGGCGCGCGCTTTCCAAGGTAGAGGAACTCTGTTCGCATCCGTTCCAGCTCGTCAACCCGGAGACGTTGTCGCTTTGCGCAAGCGCGGCGGACGAGTTTTCGCCAGACCTGAAATTCGTCAAGGCGTCCGAGGCGGCGAAGAACCGGGATTATTGCAGACTGTTCCTCGTCCAAAGCGTCTCAAAGAGAGGCGGAAAACTTGCAGGGCGTCTGCGGTGCTACCGCGACGACGGCATATTGCGCGTTAGCTGGCTGCAAGGCCGCAACGGCGACTCGGTGAATGTCTCCGCGCACGACAGGAACAAGCTTTTCCTCGCTTCCGCCCGCGCCAATTCTCCGCAACGCTTCGGCGAGGAGGTGAAGAACGGCGGCATATGGGTGGTGGAAGCGGTGAATGGCGGTTTCACGTTCCGCTCTTCCGCCGAGCCTCGGCTGTACCTCTCCGGCATGGATGGAGCGCTTTCGGAGAGGCCGGTCGTATGGAAAGCGTTTACACGCGACGAATTCGACCCGAAGAGATTTTAGATTTTTCGATTGTTTTTGACACAGAGGCGCAGAGTCACAGAGAAAAAGTTGAAAGGTTGAAA
>DFGB01000076.1:0-30033 GCA_002371135.1 Verrucomicrobia bacterium UBA3761
CGTTCATCATGAACTTCATGTTGCCCGTGCCGGAAGCCTCCATGCCCGCGAGCGAAATCTGTTCGGAGACGTTCGAGGCGGGGATGATCTTCTCCGCGAGCGAAACGCGGTAGTCCGGCAGGAACGCGACGGAGAGCTTTTCGCGGGTGCGCGGGTTGGAGTTGACGACGCCCGCGATGCCGTGGATGAAGCGGATGATGAGCTTCGCCATGTAATACCCGGGCGCCGCCTTGGCCGCGAAAATGAACGAGCGCGGCACGGGGTCGAACTTCGGATCGCTCACGAGGCGGTTGTAGAAGATGATGATGTAGAGCGCGAGAAGAAGCTGGCGCTTGTACTCGTGCAGACGCTTGACCTGGACGTCGAAAATCGCCGTCGGGTCGAGCTTCACGCCGAGGTTGCCCATCACCCAGTTCGAGAGCATCCTCTTGTTCGAATCCTTGATCTTGGCGAGCGCCGAGAGGAAAGCCTTGTCGGACGTGAACTTTTCGAGCTTCTTGAGTTCATCAAGCTCGGTAATCCACTTGTCGCCGATGGATTCGGTGATAAGCTGCGCGAGGGCGGGGTTCGCCTTGAGCAGCCAGCGGCGCGGCGTGATGCCGTTCGTGATGTTCACGAACTTCTCCGGCCAGAGCTCGTAGAAATCCTTGAAAAGCGATTCCTTGAGAATCCGCGTGTGGAGCTCGGCGACGCCGTTGACGGAGGAGCTGGCCACGAGGCACATGTTGGCCATGCGGACGTAGCGCTCGCCGCTCTCGTCGATGAGCGACATTCTCTGCAGGCGCTTGATGTCGCCGGGATACATCGCGGAAATCTTCTGGAGGAAACGCCCGTTGATTTCGTAGATGATCTGCAGGTGGCGCGGGAGGATGCGCTCCATCATCGCGACGGGCCACTTTTCGAGCGCCTCGGGGAGGATGGTGTGGTTGGTGTAGCCGACGGTGCGCGTCGTGAGATCCCACGCCTTGTCCCACTCCATGCCCTCCTTGTCGATGAAGATGCGCATGAGCTCGGGGATGACGAGCGCGGGATGGGTTTCGTTGAGATGGATGAACACCTTGTCCGGGAGCGCCTCCCAGCCGGTGTTCGTCTCCTGGTAGCGGCGGAGGATGTCCTTGAGCGAACAGGCGACGAAGAAATACTGCTGGCGGAGGCGGAGTTCCTTGCCGGCCGTCGTATTGTCGTTGGGGTAGAGGACCTTGGTGAGGTTCTCGGCGAGCACCTTCGTCTCGACCGCTTCGACGTACGAACCCTTGTTGAAGTCTGCGAGATCGAACTCGTCTACGGCCTTCGCGCTCCAGAGGCGGAGGGAGTTCACGGCATTGCGGTAGCCGACGATCGGCAGATCGTAAGGAAAGCCCTCGACCTGCTCCGCCGGCTCCCAGCGCCACTGCTGGCGGCCCTTGGAATTTGTATAGACGACGCGTCCGCCGAAATGCACGATCTGCGAATGCTCCGGGCGCTCCATCTCCCACGGATAGCCGTTCTTGAGCCAGGCGTCGGGCTCTTCGACCTGGTTGCCGTCTACTATCTTCTGGCGGAAGATGCCGTAGTCGTATCTGAGGCCGTAGCCGGTACCGGCGATATCGAGGGTGGACATTGAATCGAGGTAGCACGCGGCGAGGCGCCCGAGGCCGCCGTTGCCGAGGCCGGCGTCGGTCTCGTAGTCGCGGAGATCGTTCCAGTCGATGCCGTAGTCCTTGAGGGCTTCGCGGCAGAGCTGGTCGGCCTTGAGGTTGATGACGTTGTTCCCGAGAAGCCGCCCCATGAGGAACTCGAGGCTGAGGTAGTAGACGCGCTTGACATTCTTGTCGCGGTAGAGCGCCTGGGTCGATATCCAGCGCTCGACGATGCGGTCGCGTACGGCATTGGCGAACGCCGTATACTGGTCGCGCGGGGTCATGCGCGATTCTTCCTTGCCGATGGAGTAGCGAAGATGCCAGGCGAAGTCCTCTTTCAGTCCTTCGACGGTCATCTCTACGCGGCGGTCTTTCTTCGTTGTTTTCATAAGCTTCCTACAAAAGTTGAAAAGTTGAAAAGTTGAAAGGTTGAAAAGTTGAAAAGTTGAAAAGTTAAAAGTCCAGAACCTCTTGAACTTCTAGATCATCTAGTACTTGAGAGAACTTTTCAACTTTTCAACCTTTCAACTTTTCAACTTTTCAGAACAATTTCTTGAACGCGTCGACGGCGGCGCCGCCGACGTCCTTGACGCCTTCCACGGCCTTGCCGGCGCCGGTGCCGACGGCGTCGATCGCGGCGCCGCCCATGTTGCCGACGGCGTCGATAGCCTGGCCGCCGACATTGCCGACCGCCTTCACCGCGCCAGTGCCGGCCTCGCCGACCGTCTTCATCGCGCCGCCGCCGGCGTTGCCGACGGAATCAAGCACCCCGGCACCGGCGTTGCCCGCGTTCTTCAGCGCATCCATGCCGGCGTTGCCCGCGTTCTTCAACGCATCCATGCCGGCGTCGCCCGCGTTCTTCAATGCGTCCGCGCCGGCTTCGCCAAGCGCGTTCACCGTATCGACGCCGAGATTGATCGCCCCCTTGCCGAGATCGCCCAGCGCGCCGCCGATCGCCGTCATCGCGCTCTGCACCTTCGTGAAGACCTGCTCCCAGACGTCCGCGAGCGTCGCGCCCTCGGGCTTGTCCGCGCCGATTCCTTCGAGCACGATAGGCGGCAGCGGGATCGGGACCATGCCGATCTTGACCGTGATGTTCTTAAGCGTCAGCTTGTCGATTACGACCTTCGTCTCCTCTGCGGCCTCTTCGACCTTCTCCGCGGCGGGCTCCTTCGCAGGGGCCTGCGCTTCCTGCGCGGCGGAGGGCGTCTCGACGTCGCCAGCGGACGTCTCGACCGCCTCGTCTTCGCCGATGGCGTTATTGGCGAGCTGAATGAAGTTGTCGGCCGTGATCGTCGTCACGACGAGCAAGCCGTCGAGCGTGATATCCTCGATGTGGATCTTCTTCGTGAAGACGCTGAGCGGTTTGAGCCTGACGTCGAATTTGCCGAGTTCGACGCAGTTCTCCTGCGTGAAGTTGGAGTTCGTCGGGTTCGCGAGTTTCATGTCGCCCACGTGCAGAGAGCCGGAATACTGGTTCAAGCCGAACTCGTTCAGGCGGAAATTCGTCTTGACTATTCCCGGCACGACGGAGTTCGCAACTCCCGTCGCCGCAGGGCCTATCCACAGCGGCAGCGCGAGAAACGCCAGCAACACGAGGCCGATGATGGCCACGAGCAACCAAAATACGACCTTGAGGGTCTTCTTTATGAATTTCATGATAGTTTCTCCACTGTGATTTTAGTCCGGTGACCGGACCCTAAAGTTTCGACTTCGAGGACGTTGGGCGCCCAACGCTCGCCAAATTTCTTGATGCGCGTGCCCCAGAGGCGGCGCACGGCCTTGCCCGCGGCGAGTTCCTCGGCCTGCATCATCGCGCCGGTCTTCCTGTCGACCCAGACGCGGACGAGCCGCTCGCCCTTCTTCATCAGTATCACGCTGCACGTCTGGCCGTGCACGGTCTCCGACTCGCGCTCGGCGTCGTAGCCGAAATCGTCCCACCAGAGGTAGTCGAGCGTAAGATCGCTCCACGTGACGTCGGTGCCGAGGATGCGGCCGGACTTCTCGAACGGCACGTCGTTGCCGTCGCCGTCGACTACGCGCAGTTTCGTCTCGCCGTTCTCGCGCGAGAGTGCGTAGCTGTATTCCTTCTGAACAATGCCCTTGCGGTTGCGGAGGATGATGCGACCGGAGATTTCGACGTTTGCGGGGACCATCGTGCGGCATTGTTCGACGAGGCTCTGCGGCGTCGCCGCCTCATCGCCGCCGCGCGAAACGAGCGGGCACGGCGCGAGAAGCCACGCGGCGCCAAGGAGGACCATGCGCCGTGCAAAACCGCCTCTCGCAATCGACCGCGTCATTTCGCTACAAGCGCCTCCAGTCTGGAATCCACCGGCCCGCCGTGCGCGCGGCCCGTCTTGTAGTAAAGCGCGGCGGCCTCCTTGTCGTTCCGCGCGGCAAGCACCACGCGCGCCATGTTGTAGTATGCGTAGTAGCTGCGGGGATTGGCCTGGGTGCAGCGGTAAAGCGTCCGCTCCGCGCTCGCGTAGTCCTTCTCCGCCATCTGGACGCGGGCGAGGAGATTGAGCGCCGCCACATCGCCCGGACGCGCCTTGAGAATCCCGGCGATCTTCGCTTTCGCGCCGTCCCTGTCGCCTCGCTTGAACGCCTCCACGGCCTCGGTGATGGGCTTCTTTGCGGCCTGCGGCTGCGCCGGAGCGGCCGCCGGAGCGCCGCGGACGCCTTCGACTTCGAGGATGTCGGTGTTCGGTGCCGCGCCGGGCCTGCCGCTGCGCGCGTTCTTCGCCGCTTCAACGCGCTTCGAATATTCCTTTTCGAGCGCCGCCGTGTCGGTCATAACGACTTTCTTCGAATTCGAACGCGCCTCTTTCAAGAGAAGCGAATCGATTGCCGAATTCGCATACGCCCTCTTCGATTTGAGAGAAGCGAACTCCGGCTTGTCTACGCGGTCGGGGTTTTCGAGCTCCACGCGGTCGAGCTCCGCAAGCGCCTTGCGGTATTCGGCGATGGCCTCGTCGACCTTCCCGTCTTCGGCGAAATCCGACGCGTTGTCGATGAGAATGCTCGCAGGCTCCAGCAAATCGGACATGCGAGGCTTGGCGGACGAGCCACCACCGAATGGCCACCACCACGACGCCAACGCGCACTGCGCGGTCAGCAAGACCGCGAAATATAGACATTTTTTGCCCATTGCCCGTATATTATACCATATTCCCGGGCGCGTGACTAGAGAGAGAGAGAAATTTTCGATTTTCGATTTTTCGATTTTCGATTTATTTCAAGCATCTCGTTTTTAATCGCAGAGACGCAGAGGCGCAGAGTTTATCGATAAAGCCTAGGAAACTCTGCGTCTCTGCGTCTCTGCGATTAAAAACGAGATGCTTGAAATAAATCGAAAATCGTAAATCGTAAATCGCAAATCGAAAAATCGCAAATCGCAAATCGCGCTTGGCTCACTTGCCGTAGGCGCGGATTTCGAATATCTGCGCTCTCGGGTCTCCCCATGTTTCCGTCACGACGACGCGGAGCGCAGTCGCTTCGCAGAGCGGGAAATCGTGGACGGCGAGCCGGCGCCAGTTGTCTTTGACTTCGGCGACGCAACGCCACTCGCCGCCGGAAAGAACTTCGACGCGATACGCCTTGACGAGCGTGCGCGGCATGGGGAAGTCCGGCTTACGCTGCTGCAGGTCGCTGTTGAAGGTGATGCGCACCTGGGCGATCGCGGCGGGCTTGGCGAAGTCGAGCCGTATCCACTGTGGCAGCGGCTTTTTAGGGTCCGACGCCCAGCCGTGGGCGATGTCGAGCACAGGGCGCGAGATGCCGTCGACGACGCTTTGCGGCGTCGCGCCTTCCACGTAGAGCCAGCCGTCGTGCCCGACGCGTTTGCTCGGGTGGGCGATATGATAGGTCTTCGTGAACCATTCTACCGGGTCGGACATCTTGAAAAACATTCTGTCGCACGAGGAACTTGCCGTCGCTCTCGCCGAGCGAGCGACGTCCGCCGGGTCTTCGTTTTCAATGGCCGGGATGTAGAGATCGTCCTTGACGAGGCGCTGTTGCAGTTCCGCGATGTGACGCTCGCCGAACTCCTTCGGGGTTTCGCCGCGCCTGACGCATTCGGCGGCGGCGGTCCCGCAGACCTGCCCGAGAGTCGCCAGGGTGGACATTACGCGAATGGAGCCGAGCGCCATGTGGGTCGCGCTCTGGCAGCGCCCGGCGAAGAAGAAATTGTCGAGCGCGCCCGAGTAGAGGACGCGATATGGAATGGAGTAGATCGGGAGCGGAGGGTGGTGCTTCCAGTAGCCGTCGCTTTTCACGGCCTTCATGCCGAGCGGGTCGTGCGTATCCATCGGCCAGCCGCCGTAGGAAATGCGGTCCGGGAACATGCGCGCGGACTTCTCGTCGTTGCCGGTCATCACGTAATCGCCGACAAGCCGCAGCGTCTCGCGCCGTCCGTCGATGAACGGCACGGACAAAAGTTCCTCGTTCGCGAGGAGTGCGCGGTGCTCCCATTCGTTTTTGCCCCAGCCCCAGAACGCCACGTAGTAGCGTATAAGTTCGTCGCGCGCCGCCTCCGGGTCGGCGAAGTCGTCCACATCGCCCGGGTGTTCCAGCCACCACATGGGCGAGAAGCCGCCGTATTTGTGGACGACCGGCTTGAGGTTGCGCGTGAAGCCCTGGGGCAGCACCTTCGCCCATGCGGGCGTTTCGAACTTGACGCTCGCGTCGCGGACTGCGGAGTCGAAGCGGAAGCGGCCGTCGGAGAGCGAACCGCTCATCGTGGCGGAGTCGGCGGCGCCGGGCGCCTCGGCCTCTGCGAACTTGTCTCGCGCCTCGCGTCCCGTCATATATGGAAGGCCCGCGTAGTAGCCGAGCCAGCCGTCGCCGGTGCAGTCGATGAACATTTTGCCGCGAAAGCGCGTCCACTTGCCGTCGAGCGTGCCGCGCGCGAGAACGGCGGAGATCCTGCGAAAGCGCTTCTCCACGCGCATGACACGGCGCGAGGGGAATATGGTCAGATTCCGCTCGTCCCGGGCGAGTGCGCGGAACGCGTCGGACATTGTCGCGTTTCCGCCGAGCGCGAGGCGCTTGAGCTGCGCCTCCTCTATGATGCCCGTCTCCCGCGCGTTTGGATGTTCCACGCTGGCGCCTTCGATCTGCACTTTGATTTCGGAACTTGCGTTGCCGCCGAGGACGGCGCGGTCGTGGACGAGCGCGACGCGAGCGCCGGAACGCGCGGCGGCGAGCGCCGCGCACGTCCCCGCCGTCCCCGCGCCGACGACAACGACGTCGTATTCGCCTCCGTCCGCGACCGCGCACGGGAGGCCGCGCCCGTCCGGGACCGACGGGAGGGCCGCCGCGTCGCCACGCGTCAGCATCACGGCATCGCAGCGCGCGAACCAGCCGCTCTTGTCGACGAGGCGCAGCTCGACCTTCCCGCGGGGCAATTCAAACTCTCCCGCATCCTCCCAGACCCACCCGGCCTCGCCCGACGCGCCCAGCACGCGCGACTCGCGACCGCCGAGCGCCACCGCAAACTTTCCAGGGTGGTGCTCCGGTATCCAATCCTTCGTTCGAACACGGCAGCGCCAGACTCCGGACTCGGGTATTTCTATTATCGTTGCCGCGTCGTCCACGGGCCGCCCGGCGCTCGGGGCAATCAGGTATGCACTGCCCATCTTGTGGGTGAACTGCGTATCGACCTTCCAGCCGCCTTTCTCCGCGAAATCCTCCGCTTCGACGAAAACGCAATCTTTCTGCAGCCCCGCGCGCGAAGGATACATCGCCTCTGCGACTTCGCGCACGGCCGCGACCATTTCGGGATACGGCGCGTCGGCGACATCAAGGAAGCCTATCTGGTAATTCTCGCCGTCGGAGCGTCCCGTGAGCGGTTGGTCCTTCCACTGGAACCAGTGCGTACCGACGACGCGCGGATTGGCGAGGCAGCTTCGCACGTATGTCTTGAAAGCCTCCGCGCGCGAGGCCTGGTCCTTCACCGGGACGAGCCCCGCGTGGAACATGCCGCGGTCGAGCGCGCCGAAGTGGAACTCGCCGTTCAAGAGCGGTTTGTCTTCGGCGTCCGCGGGCAAATCGCGGTCGAACGTTTTTGAATAGACGTTCACCGATACGACATCGGCGTGGCGCGCACAGGCGCGGTATACATCCGGCGACCCCCACGCGAGGCGCGAACCTAGATACAGGTGGTTGGGCAATTCTTCGTGGACGATCCGCGCGACCGTCGCGTAGTAGCACTCGGCCACGTCCGCAATGCCGGGAAGCTCAGGAGAATCCCAAGAAAGTTCGTTGTCCACGAAAACGC
The DNA here is from genome assembly GCA_002371135.1 of Verrucomicrobia bacterium UBA3761. Taxonomy (GTDB): domain Bacteria; phylum Verrucomicrobiota; class Kiritimatiellia; order RFP12; family UBA1067; genus UBA1067. The sequence continues at coordinate 7,900 of DFGB01000076.1, forward strand.
CGATGCACCAAGGATCGTCCTTCATTTTCGCCGCCAGGCGCCGTGCTCGTTCGCGCAATATCCGCTCGAACTCGGGATGTCCGGGGTCTGGCAGCGGCCCCCACCAGCCTTTCGACCCGGCGAGGCGCGGCGAGCGAGCCGTGGAGAGGCATACGGTGTAGGGCGTCCGGCGCGCGAGATACACTTCCGGCTGCGACCAGTTGGCGACGGTGTTGACGCCCCACGCCTTGAGCCGACGGTGGGCGAGGTCCACGGACGCCGCCCTCCAATCGCGGCCATACTTGCGCTGCATGTTCGCCGCCGCGAAATTGAACGTCGCATACGGCAGGTGGTTCGTCTCGGCATAGAAGCCATGCGCGGCCTTGGAGCTTGTCTCGCCGCGGAACCGCCCGAACGCGGCATCGGCTTTCGAGGGCAGCCATTCGAAATACGCCTCGCGCAAACCAACGCCCGTGACGCCTTCGTCGATGTTGATACAGTCGATTCCGAGCGACCAGAAAAGTCGTCCGTCGGGGTCCACAAACCACCATTTTCCGCCGACCTTTTCGGTGCGGAAGAATCCCGTCGCCTTCAGCTTGGGGCCCTTTGCCCAGCCGCCGTATCTGTCGCGGTCGGGGTCGGGGCCCGCCGCGTTTTCGGCAAGCCATTTCGCCTCGTCCTCCTTCGCCCGTACGAGGTCGGCCTCGTCATGGACTTTGCCGGGCCATTCGGCGTGCTTGAACTGCCCGAACCGGTCGACGAACGGCAGAAATCCGTCCGCGCCGAAGACCTGGACTCCCGGCTCGACCTTGCCATCCGTCGCGACCGCCTTCGGCCAGGCGCGCATGCCGACGAGTTTAAGAGGCTTGTCGAGCCTCCACGGCTCCGGGAAAGCATCCGCCGCGACGACGCCGCAAAAGGCGGCCGCCGCCAGCAATATCCGCAATTTCATGTCCGCTCCTTGTCTGTCATGTTTCACCTGAGCAATATCATGATGCCGTCGGAAAACTCGCCGTCGTATGTGCCGGCGAGCGAATGGACGGCGCCAAGGCCGCTGAAAGACGCCGTGGAAACACTCCTGTCTTCAAGATGTATGTCGAATGTTCCAAGCGTCCGTCCGTCCACGGCATACGACGCAAAGTCTCCGTCCGCCTGCCTGAAGACTTCACAGTCCACCGCCGTCTTCACATCCAGCGCAGGGATTTTGCCCTCCAGCCGCCGCCACACGTTGGACGGCCCGCCAGACGGATCGGCGCCAAGCCCCCAGTATGAGCCGTCATATACGGCGAGCGCGGCTTTCATGTCTTTTTCGACAGGCGGCAGCCCTCCATCGGCATCGAATGTCATCACCGTCGAAATGCGGGCGATGCATCCGTCCTGGACTATGCGCTTTGGCGAACAGGCGCGAAAATCCGCACGGCGGACATCCGAACCGTCGAGCGCAAGCATTCCTTTCGATATTGCGACGTCTGGCGCCCATTCCCCTCCCCGCGGCGCATGCGCCGGCAGGCCGAGGCCGCCATCGAACCAATCCAGCCCCACGCCCCATTCGACCGGCATGAAGCGATATGTATAGAGTGCGTCCGGCTCCAGATGGGCGAGAGAGACGAATGCGGTCTTGCCGGCAAGTTCGCCGCGCGGACCCCTCAGAAGCCCGGCGTTGTGGACGCGAAACGCCGTCGTAAAATCCACCGCCATGTCGTCCGGGCGGATGCGGCACACCGTCTCCCACCTGGCGGCGGCAACGCTCGCGGCGGTGAGTTCGCCGATCGCCGCACGGTAGACCGTCACCGCCTTTGAGATCGAAAGGCCGCAGCCGCCGTCGTCGTACCAACGGTCCGGCCGGTCTGGCGTATCCGCAACGAGGTAGAGGCAGAGCGCCTTTCGACTCCATGCGAAGTCGCCGTTGGTGATGGTGAAGCCGCTTGCCGTCACGCCCGTCAAGTCGCCGATGCCGGCCGTAGAAACGAACGCGCCTTCGTCGCCTGCATGCTCGCGCAGGGAAGATGCCGCGGCAGCCTCCGAACCAAAGTCCAGCGTCAGCATCCTCGTGCCGTAGTCGCCGGCGTAGAAAAGCGCCACCTTCCCCGCGCCGTCCAGGCTGACGACGGAAGGCTGCCCGACGCCCCACAATTCCGGAGTCGCGGTCTTCACCACGCAGTTTGCGCCCATGCGCGTCCAGCCGCCGTCGAGCGAATCGCTCACGGCGAGGCCTATCTTGTTGTTGATGCATTTGGCGCCGTCGCTCGCGGCGTCGCCAGGCCTTCCCTTCACGCCGAGATACGCCATCAGGTAGCGATAGCGGCGGCCGTTGTACCAAAAACGCCCGGCGACCACGGAGGGATCGCACACGTGGCACGAGTCCCAACCTGCGCCGTCCGGATCCGACGGCGAAAGGACGATTGTTTCGCCGGCGAGTTCTCCCGATTGCGAGACCCTCGCGTGATAGATCCCGTCGACGACTTTGCCCGCCTCGTTGTTGCGGCAATAGAAGACATGGCGGACGCCACCCTCTTCGACGACCGACGGACAATACCTGTAGAACCCGTTCCCCTGATACGAAGCGTCGATCGCAACCGGGATGTCCGCCCCGGCCGCCGCCAGCGACAAGGCGGCGAAAACTGCAATATAAATCCTTTTCATGTCTTTTTCAATGTCTTTTTCAGCGCAGGAATATCGAAATGCCGAATGGTTTGCCGCAATTGATACGGCCTTCGCCTTCCACGACGACGCCGGCCGCCGTCAGCGCGGATCTTCCGCCCCTCACCGGCGCGCCGTCCACCGTTACGGAGCCAATGGCAAGTTTCCCGTTTTCCGGGCGATTGATCCGGAGCGTCGAGCCGGATTCTAGCGCGAGCGATGCAGCCGCGAGGTCGCTTGGCGGCATTGCGGGCGCAAGCGATACATCGTCGATGAATATTCCCGAGCCCTCCTCGCCGTCGGCCTGGCACTCGAACGCGAGTGTATGATCGCCCTCTGCAAGCGCAATCGTCTTGCTCGTGCGATATGGTTCATAACGCGCAGACTGTCCTTCGTTCAATACGACCTCGGCGCCGTCCACAACGACCTTCAGCGCCAGTTCATGGGAAGAGGCATAGTTGCGAGGCGCCTGCCAGAATGAAAGGACGTAGTCGCCGGCGGCGGAAGCATGGACCTTCTGGCTGGCCGATGTCCCGGTCCTGAGGAACAGCGACTGTTGGCCGTATGGCGTCTGGTCGGCGGATTTCGTGAGCGTCCCGCCATTTTTCTGTATGGCGGGACGCGGCTCCTTCGACGGCTCAAGCGTCCAGGCGCATTCGGACTCCCACTGAAAGCCGTAGTCGCGCACGACCAGCGTTTCAAAGCCGCCGTTTTCGACGATATTTTCCCCGGGCGCGTCGAGGACGAGCGTGCCGCCCGCCGCCACGGCGATTTCCGTGCCGTTTGCCGTCACGCCCGAAAGCGAAAGCGTTGCGCCGAGCGCTGCCGTGAAAGAGCATCCATTCAGGACCGCGCCGGACACCGAAACCGTTCCGCCTGCCGCAGTCACGGCCATATCCGACCCGTCGGCCGGGAAATCGCCATCGACGAGCGCGAGTTCGCCTTCGCCGGTCTTGACGATCTCGTGGCCCGGGGTGCTCGTTTCATACCGTTCGAAACGGATCGCATCGAAATTGAGACTGCCGTAGCCGCCTGTGCTCGACAGGGAAATCGCGAAGGAATGCGATCCTTTCGTCAGTTGAAGCGGTTCGCCGCGAAACTCCTCGAAACCATGCGCCTCGGCCTCTTCCGTGATCTTTGGTATGACAAGGACGGGCTTGTCGTCGATTTTCACAGTGGTCACGATGTTGAGTGAATAATTCCCGTCCCGGCATCCCTGCTCCAGCACCACGCGCCATTCCCCGTCGGAAGGGATGTCGATATTGCGCGTGAGCGTCGCTCCATTGCGGACCATTGCATATTTGTCGCCGTCGTTCGGCGGCCATTTGCCTTTGGCGTCAAAGTCGGCGCCTTTAGTGTAGACGCTGCCATTGCTGAACGTCCAATCCGTGTTTCCAGCCTCAAAACTCCAATTAGTCGGCTTGTATTCTTCTGCAAGGACGGTGATCTTCTTGTCGCTCGCGTAGGAGGGCGAAATGCCGAAGCCGACCGAGCCCCCTCCCCGGGCGACGTCGATTGCGAGAGGGGCGTTCTCTATTGTGATTTTGGGCGTCGCCTTGGCGTTCGCTTTCTGGAAAAGGTCGCGATCGCCGCCGGTCGCGGCGGCCCGGAGCGTGCCGCCGTCGATGGTGAGCGAAAGGTCTCCGCGAAGGTTGAACGAGCCAATGGCGTCGTTCTCGCTGCCGTCGAGCGAAAGCGTGACGTTGGCGACACCCGTGCCGTCGCGCCCGAGAGTCACGATTTTGCCGGCATTGGCTTCGGTCGTGCCGATATTGTGCAGCACGAGCTTCTTCGCATTCTCTCCCGCGGCAAATGAATCGGCCGTGTCAAAGACCACCCGGTTCCTGACGTCGATTGCGTCGAGACTGCTCCCTACATCGCCAAAGAGCCCCGACCACCGGTTCTTGAGCAACACGGGGCCTGTGCCGAGGACGTCCGGATTCTGAATTTTCAACAGGAATCCATCGGCGATGATTCCGCCCGGAAGATCGTTGCCGCCCTCCGAGCGGAGTTTGACGGAGTAGAAATCGTTTTTTATGCGCGTGAAGCGGAGCGTATCGACGCCGTCGCCCGAAAGCTTGTCTGTTATTATCGTATCATTCACGGTGAGAGCGACATCGGCGATGCCATCTGCCACGGTTTTCGTATAATCGTTGTTGGCGATGCCGGCGCTCGGAGACAGTGCAAAACACGCCACAACCAGCATGTGGACGAAGCCGGTTCGGGAACTTTGGATTTTCATGTCGTTGCCATCCTTTCTGTAAAACCTCGACGGGGATGGTCATATTGTAGCATCTTTGCGACATGGAAATCAACAGCAAATCGCATTCCGCCCTCTAAAACCTGCTTTTACAGGTCGAGGGGCCAGGGCGCGGGAGAGCCGCGAATTCGGTCTCGGGCAAGCCCGGGCCCGTCAGCCTTCGACTTCGGGAACATGTCGGACACGGTCGAGAAGATATTCGCCGACCAGCTCTGGTGCCCGGCGCCGACGAGACCGATCAGGATCGCCGGGAACTGCCCCGGCATAAATACATGGCAAATAAATACATGGCAACTCGATCGCAAATCGGCAAAAAATTTTTCAAAAAATTTTCGCGAGGCGTGGCGGTGGCGTGGCGGTGGCGGTGCGGGGGGCTCGCGCGCGTACGCACACGCGCACACGCGTAAAAAAACAATAAATCAGGTTCTCTCTTTTTGCTCTTTCTTTCTCTTTAATCTTTTGCTTCTTTTCTTTTTTCTCTTTCTTTCGAAAATGCCGTCACTTTGACGGCATCGTGACGGCATTTCGAGTCGCCCGGAATTCCGGCTCGAATCAACCGAAAAAACGTTGCAGGCGATAGATTGCCTGCGACGCTGCGATATATAAAAGTTGAAAGGTTGAAAGGTTGAAAAGTTGAAAAGTTGAAAGGTTGAAAATGTTGCCAATGTGAAAATGTTGCCAATTCCAATACCCAGTACCAATTGGGAATTGGCAACATTTTCACATTGGCAACATTTTCAACCTTCGACTTTCTTGTATTGCGGGACGAGGGTCTTCATGATCGACCAAGCGACGAGATACGCAAGAGCGCAGACGCAGAAGACGATCATGTAGCCTGCGGGCTTGCCTTCGAAGCCGAGGAACTTGAACGCCGCGCCCTGGCCTTCTGCGTAGGTGAAGAGCATGCCCGAGCCCTTGTTGATGAGGAACGAGCCGATGCCGCCGGCCATCGTCCCGACGCCGGTGATGGTCGCCACGGTCGACTTCGGGAACATGTCGGAGACGGTCGAGAAGATGTTCGCCGACCAGCTCTGGTGCCCCGCGCCCACGAGACCGATCAGGATCGCCGGGAACCACGGCGAAACCGGCCCGAGCGGCTGCGCGGCGAGCGCCGCGATCGGGAAGAACGCGAAGATGAGCATCGCCCTCATGCGCCCGGAATACGCCTCCATGCCCTTCTTCTCCACGAAATACTTGGGCAGATACCCTCCGCCGATCGAGAGGAACGTGACGATCGCGTACAGCGTCGCGATGAGCGCCATCGCCGTCGGGTGGTCGGAAGGAAGGTTGAACTGGTCCTTGAAGTATGCGGGCGTCCAGAAGAGGAAGAACCACCACACGCCGTCGGTGAAGAACTTGCCGGCGATGAACGACCATGTCTGGCGGTAGGTGAAGCATTTGAAGAACCCGATGGTCTTTTCCCCGGAGGGCCGGGCCGCCTCGGCGGCGGCATCGTCGTCGGACTGGATGTATTCGAGTTCGGCGGCGTTGACGTAGGGGCTCTCCTTGGGCTTTCTGTAGAGCCACATCCAGAAGCCCATCCAGACGAAGCCGAGCGCGCCGATTATGATGAAGGCCATTTCCCATCCGCCGCCGACTCCCTTGGCCTTGAAGTACTTTGCGAGGAGCGGGATGACGACCGGCGAGGCGAGCGCGCCCACGGACGCGCCGGCGTTGAAAACGGCGGTCGAGAGCGCGCGATCCTTCTTGGGGTTGTATTCGGCCGTGACCTTGATCGCGGCCGGGAAGTTGCCCGCTTCGCCCAGCGCCAGCATCGAGCGGCACGCGAGGAACAGCCATACGCTCGCCGTCGCGATCGCGAGCCCCGCCTGGCCGCCGGCCTTGACCGCCGCGCCCATCGCGGAGAGCGAATCATACCCGCAAAGCACCATCGTCCCCACTCCGCAAGCCGCGTGCAAGCACGCCGCCAGCGACCAGAAGAATATCGCCCACAGATACCCCTTCTTCGTCCCCAGCCAGTCGATCAACTTGCCCGCGACAAGCGAGATGAGCGCGTAGAAGATCGAGAAGAACGCGGTGATCGTGCCGTAGTTGGCGTCGGTCCAGCCGAATTCGGGCGCGATGAAATCCTTCCATGTGAGCGAAAGCACCTGGCGGTCCAGATAGTTGACGGTGGTCGCGAAGAACAGCATCGCGCATATCACCCAGCGGAAATTCGTTTTTTTCATAAGTTGAAAAGTTGAAAGGTTGAAAGGTTGAAAAGTTGAAAGGTTGAAAAGTTGAAAAGGGAATTTTCGTTTTTTCGATTGATTTCAAGCCTCTCGTTTTATCGCAGAGACGCAGAGACGCAGAGTTCGCAGAGGACTTTTCAACCTTTCAACTTTTCAACCTTTCAACTTTTCAACATTTTTTCGTCACCGGTCCACGCGGGCGGAGCCGCCGCCGACAAGTTTCTCGACGTCGGCCTTGACGGCCATCGAGGTGTCGCCCGGGGTGGTCATCGCGAGCGCTCCGTGCGCCGCGCCGTAGTCGACCGCCTTCCCGGCGTCGTCGAACGTCATGAAGCCGTAGATGAGGCCGGAGGCGAACGAATCGCCGCCGCCGACGCGGTCGTAGATTTCAAGCCCCGGACGCTTGATGGACTCCTTGAGTTCGCCCTTGTACCAGCAGATCGCCGACCAGTCGTTGATTGTCGCGGACTTGACGCTCCTGAGCGTCGTCGCCACCGCCTTGAAGTTCGGATAGATGGAGACGGCCTTGTCGATCATCTTGCCGAAACCCTCGACGGGGAGGGTGGTGAGGTTCTTGTCTACGCCCTCGACTTCGATGCCCAGCGCGGCGGTGAAGTCCTCCTCGTTGCCGATCATGACGTCGACGTATTTGGCGATTTCCCTGTTGACGGCCTGCGCCTTTTCGCTGCCGCCGATCGACTTCCACAGGCTGGCGCGGAAGTTGAGGTCGTATGAAGTGACGGTGCCGTATTTCTTGGCGGCCTTTAGCGCTTCGATGACGACGCCGGCCGTGGTCTCTGAAAGCGCGGCGAAGATGCCGCCCGTGTGGAACCAGCGCACGCCTTCCTCGCCGAACAGCTTGTCCCAGTCGATATCGCCGGGCTTGAGCTGGGAGACCGCGGTGAGCCCGCGGTCGGCGCAGCTGCGCGCGCCGCGGCACCCGTAGCCGCGTTCGACGAAGTTGAGGCCGTTGCGCACCGTGCGGCCGATGCCGTCGTAAGGCACCCACTTCACGTGCGAGACGTCGACGCCGCCTTGCAGCATGAAATCCTCCACAAGCCGCCCGACCGGGTTGTCCGCGAACGCCGTCACGGCCGTCGTCTTCATCCCGAAACAGCGCCTGAGGCCGCGCACGACGTTGTATTCGCCGCCGCCTTCCCACACCTTGAATTCGCGAGTCGTGTGGATGCGCCCGTCGCCGGGATCGAGCCGCAGCATTATTTCGCCGAGCGACGCGGCGTCCCACATGCAGGAACCAGCCGGCTTGACGTTGAGACTTTCCATCTTTTGGGTTCTCCTCTTTTTGGTTGAGATTGGTTGGGATTGATTGGGATTGGTTGAGATTGGTTGGGATTGATTGGGAGTATTGAGATTATTGGAATTATATCATATTCTTTCTGGTCTGTCTATAGACCGCGCGGGCGGAATATGATATAATATGCGCCATCATGTACAGCGATTTGCCCGTATGGGCTTCAATAGGTTTCATAGTCGCGGGGCTCGTGCTTCTCGCGTGGAGTTCGGATCGGTTTGTGGCAGGGGCGGCGGCGCTTGCGCGCAATCTCGGCGTTTCGCCGTTCGTAGTCGGCATGGTGGTGGTAGGGTTCGGGACGAGCGCGCCCGAGCTGCTCGTGAGCGCGTTCTCGGGCGCGTCGGGCCACACCAACCTCTCGCTCGGCAACGCCTATGGCAGTTGCGTCTTCAACATCGCGGCGATTCTGGGCGTCGCGGCGCTCGTGAGGCCGCTCGCGGTGAAGCGCCAGGTGGTCCTCGCGGCTATACCAATCCTCCTGTCCGTCACGGCCGCCTCGTGGTTCATACTGGGCGACGGGACGCTTTCGCGGCTCGACGCGGTCGTTCTACTCGTCCTCTTCGCGATCGTCATGCCGCTATACTGCAAATTCGACGACGGCGGCGGCGACGACGGGGCAGCGACGGTCGCGATGACGACGGGGCGGGCCGCGTTCTGGAGCGTCGCCGGCCTCGCGACGATGGTGGGCGCGAGCCACATCCTCGTCTGGGGCGCGGTCGACATCGCCCGCGCGCTCGGCGTGAACGAACTCTTGATCGGCCTTACCATCGTCGCCATCGGCACTTCGATCCCCGAACTCGCCTCGGCGATAGCCGCCTCGCGCCGCAATGAATCGGAGCTCGTCCTCGGGAACATCATCGGCTCGAACATCTTCAACATGCTCGCCGTGGTGGGGATCGCGGGGGCGATTTCGCCCGCGGCCTCGTATTCGCCATACATACTCATGCGCGACATGCCGGCGCTCGTCGTCGCGACGCTCTCCATCGGCGCGTTCGGCTTCAACTTCCGCCGGCCGCGCGAAAGAGGCGAGGTCACGCGGATCGAAGGCGCGGCATGGGTGGCCGCGTTCATCGCCTACATGGCGCTCACAATCTATCAGGAAGTCGCAACACATGGCTAACGTAATCGCAATAGACGGCCCGAGCGGGGCCGGCAAATCAAGCGTCTCGCGCATCGTCGCGAAGAAGCTCGGCTGTCTGCACGTCGATTCCGGCGCGCTCTACAGGATAATGACTTGGCAGTGCCTTGAGCGCGGCGTGGATACGCATTCGCCCGAAGCCGTCGCCGCCGCCGCCGCGGAGATCGAAATCGAATGCCGCCCGGAAGACGGCCGCATCGCGTACTACGTCGACGGCGAAGCCCCGGGCGAACGCATCCGCACGCCCGAAATCAACGCCAACGCCTCGTTCGTCTCCGCAGTCAAGGAAGTCCGCGACAAAGTGACCGCCCTCCTGCGCGGCATGACGCGATACGGCGACCTCGTCGTCGAAGGCCGCGACATCACGACGGCCGTCTTCCCGGACTCCCCCGCCCGCTTCTACCTCACCGCCTCCGCCGAGGCCCGCGCCGCGCGCCGCCGCAAGGAACAAGTCGAAAAAGGCATCTCCACCGAGTCCGCCGAGGACGTGAAAGCCAGCCTCGTCGCCCGCGACAAAATGGACTCCTCCCGCAAATACGCCCCCCTCAAAAAGGCCGACGGCGTCCTCGAAATCGACTCCACCAACCTCACCCTAGAACAAGTGGTAGAGGAAGTGATGAAGGTGGTCCTAAGTCCTAAATCCTAAGTCCTAGAAGTTCCCTCTTCCCTCTTCCCTATTTTTATCGCAGAGACTTGAGAGACGCAGAGTACTTGAGAGAGAAAAGCAGAAAAGTTGGAAGGCTGAAAAGTTCTCTCAAGTACTCTGCGCCTCTGCGATTAAAAACGAGAGGCTTGAAACAAATCGTAAATCGAAAAATCGTAAATCGTAAATTCTCTTTCATGAAACTCTGCCTCGCAGTGCTGGCCGCGTATCTCGCACTCGCCATTTTCGGCGAAGTGCAATATCGCATGGCGGAATACCGCGACGTGACGCCGGCCTACAACACGGTCGACATGTCCGCGCGGTATTCGCCGCCTTGCCGCGAGCACTGGCTCGGCACCGACAACCTCGGCCGCTCCGTCGCTCTGCGTCTCGTCCAGGGCACGCGAATCGCTTTCCACGTGGGGATAATGACTTCGCTCATAGCAATACCGCTCGGGGTGTTCCTGGGGCTGATGGGTGGCTATTTCGGCGGGAAGATCGATTCTCTCGTAGTCTGGCTCACGGCGACCGTCGCCTCCATGCCGGGCCTCCTTTTCATACTCGCGATTTCGCTCGTCGCCGGCAAGGGGCTTCTGGGCATCTACCTCGGCATCGGGCTCACGACGTGGGTGGGAGTGTGCCGCACCATCCGCGCAGAGACGATCAAGCACGCCTCGCGCGCCTACGTCCTCGCCGCCAAAACGCTCGGCTATTCGCACGCGCGGATCATGTTCCGCCACATCCTGCCTAACGTCGCGCACATAATACTCATCCAATTTTCGCTCCGCTTCCCGTCGGCCGTCTCGACGGAAGTCTTCATTTCGTTCCTTGGCATCGGCGTCCAGGGCGAGCCGAGCTGGGGCGTGATGATAAACAACGCCCGTCTGCGCCTCTGGCAAGGCGTGTGGTGGGAACTCGCATTCACCACGCTCGCTATTTTCGGCCTCGTCCTTTCGTTCAACCACCTCGCCGACTACCTCCGCGACCGCCTCGACCCGGCCCTGAGGAGCGAGATAAAGTAGGATAAAGTAGGAAGTAGGAAGTAGAGATTTACGATTTACGATTTACGATTTACGATTTATTCGATTTACGATTTTCGATTTGCGCCCGGGGCCTCTCGGGCATCTCTGCGACTCTGCGTCTCTGCGATAAAAAGGAAGGCTTGAAATAAATCGAAAATCGTAAATCGTAAATCGAATAAATCGTAAATCGAATAAATCGTAAATCGAATAAATCGTAAATCGAAAATCTCCTACTTCCTACTTTCTACTTCCTACTTACGCAAAGCAGTTAGGACTTTACCAGTGCATCGCTTTTTTCTATCGTTGTGGAAGTTGCTGTTCGGTGGCGGGGGGATATCCCTGCGCTCGGGGAAGTATTTTGCCGAGTCGATGCTAGTCGGGGTGTTCACCGGGTTCACCGTCGTCGGCTTCCGCTACATGATGCGGCTCGGCAAATGGCTGCTTTTGGACGGCATCGGCCACCACATGGCGATGTCGCGGCTGACAGACGGGGCGGCGATCGGGCGGATGTATTCGAAGGAGGCGCTCCTCGACCCGCACCGCATCGCTCTCATCTTCCTGCCGGCGGCGGGGGCGCTGCTAGGCTGGCTCTTGATACGCCGCTTCGCATCGGTGCGCAACGCGCGCGGCACCGGCTCGGCCATCCACGCCTACCACAACGAAGGCGGCTACGTGCCCGCGTCGGTGATCCCCGTCAAATCGACGGCGTCGGTGCTCACCGTCGCCTCTGGAGGCTCCGGCGGCTATGAAGGGCCTGTGACGCTCATCGGAGCCGCGTGCGGCAGCACGATCGCCACATGGCTCAAACTCGACACCCGCGCACGCCGCATTCTCATGGCCGCAGGGCTCGCCGCAGGCATCTCCGCCCTCTTCCAGGCCCCGCTCGCCGGCGCCATTTTCGGCTTCGAAATCTTCTACTCTTCGAGCGACATCGAATACGAAACCGTCCTCCCTTCGTTCATCGCAAGCGCGATAAGCTACACCATCTACGCCTCGTTCTTCGGCTGGGAGCCGCTCTTCACTATGCCCGATTGCACCTGCCAGAGCGGCGTAAGGCTGCTGCCGTATTTCGTCCTCGCGCTCACGGTCACGCTCGGCGTCAGAGCCTACATCACGCTCTTCAGAGTCGTCGAAAGGCGTTTCGAGACATCGCGCCTCCCAGGCTGGCAGTGCGTCGTAATAGGCGGCCTCGTCACCGGCGTCATAGGCTACTTCTTCCCGGACGTGCTCGGGCCTTCGTATCGCGTGATACAAGCGTCGTTCACCGCCGGCGCGAACGAACTTTTCGAAGACTCCGGCCCCTTGACCATCGCGGGCTTCGTCTGCTTCTTTTTCATGAAAGCGATAGCGACTTCGTTCACCGTGGGCTCCGGCGGCTCTGCGGGCGTGTTCGCCCCGGCCATCGTATGCGGCGGAACGCTCGGCGCGGCGGTCGGGCTCTTCTTCGAGAGCGTCCTGCCCTCCTCGTTCGGCATAGAACCGGCCGCATTCGCCCTCGTCGGCATGGCCGCCTTCCTCGCGAGCGCCATCCGCATACCCCTCACCGCCATCATCATGATCGCCGAAATCTCCGGCAACCATTCTCTGCTCATGCCGGCGATGTGGGTGTGCGGCATCAGCTTCTGGATGAACAACAACTGGTCGCTCTACCGCACCCAGGTCCACTCCCGCTCGTCAAGCCCCGTGCACAGATAGCGGGATGGCCGCGCTTCAGCGCGGCCGAAGCGGGCTCTGGCAGACGACTCGCTCATGTCGACGCCTCTTGAGCAAGATAGTATCCGCCCGTCTTCTTGCTGCCGCGATGCTCGATCTTGCCGGCCGCCACAAGCGATGCGACCGCACGCTCGACCGTGGCTTTGCTCGCCCTGACCGAAGTGAGGAAGTATGGAACGCCGCGACCGGGATGCAACGAGACGAGACGCAGGATCGCATCATTTATTCCCTCGTTTATTCCATCAATCGCGCCATCGAGAGCAAGAAACTTTTCGTGGTTCAGGCAGTAGCGCGTCTGCGGACCGTCGCCCCGGACGCAAAGAGCGCCGGCAGCGACAAGTTCCGCAAGATCGCGGTCGGCGGTCCGTTCGGACACCTTCGCCATCCGCACCCATTTTGCGGCCGAAAGGCCTGATGCGACGCCCTTTTCGCCGTCCTCGAACATTCTGAGGATCACCTTGCGGGCGCGCTCAGAGAAGGACGTCCCGTATTTCGCGAGGTAGTCGCGCTTCGCCGTCACGAAACGAGCGGCGGACGCAAAACCGTTCAACAGCTCCGCCAGCGCGGCGATGAAGAATGCGCACCAGTCCGTCCAGTCCAGAGAGTGCGAGGCGGCGTTCAGCTCGTCATAGTACGCACGCCTGTGGCGCGAAACCACAGTGGATATCGGCAGGAGCAACGGTGCACCCAGGCCTTCCGCAAGAACCTTGGCGACAATCGCGCGCCCAACGCGCCCGTTGCCGTCCTCGAAGGGATGGATGGACTCGAAGTGCGGATGGATCGTCGCGCACTTCAACGCGATATCGGCCTCGGTGGAGGCAACACCGTTCCACATCCGCGCGAAGGCGGCGATTTCACTCTCCACCGCCTCCGGCGGCGGCGCCTCGAAGCGGACGCTCGCCTCGCCAAGCGCGTTCATCGCGACGACCCGCACCGGCTCTTTGCGAAATTCGCCAGGATGGACACCATCCTCGCCGTCCGGAATCAGCGCCCCGTGCCACTTTTTGACGAGCGCGGCGGTGACGGGCTTGTTCCAATCCTCACGCACCATTAGCATCATCTGCGCCACGCCCTCGGCGCGGGCGTCTTTCGGCAACCCCTTCGATGGACAAGCTACGCCCAACGCCCGGCAAATCGATGACATGACGACGCTCTCGGCGACGCTCACACCCTCGATCGCGCTCGTCGCCACCGCTTCCGTCGTGAGCGTCCTTGCGATGGTCTCGTTGTCCTGAGGCCTGCGCAGCGCCTTCTTCGCCGCCTTGAACGCCTTGGAGAACTCCGCCAGCTCGTCGCGCAGCGCGGCGCGGTTCACGCGCGCCTTCGGCCAACCTTCCATCTGCCAGTTGAACACGCTCATGCGAACTTCCTTTCTAAAAACGCCCCCGTGACTCCGCGCCTTCGCGTGATCATTTCCCGCCTCCTTTCCCCACAACCTCTTCTACCAGCCTCGTCAGCTCCTCCGAGCGGGTCTGTGATGGTAATCAACTCGCATATCTGCGACCAGTTCAATTTGTCAGAAATATTCTGACAAATCGGGTAGACAAGATAGAACTTGCGCATGTTGTTCAAGTTCGGGCGGCTGTACCCTCTGCCGAGCCTTGCCGACAGCAATTTTGAAAGATTTGCCAGAAGGCCCGTGCCATATCTGGCCTTTGCGCTTCCTTGCTGCTCAAACTCTACAATGTATCTGCCGACATTCCAGTAGGCGACGACCATCGTCGTGTTGACATGCCGAGAAACAGATTCCCGCGCCTCGCGGACAACCTTTACAATGTTGTCCACAAGCGCCGTCAACTGTCGGTCGTTTTCGCTTATTGCTGCAACTTCATTTTTCATCTTTTCCCACTCCGGTTCACGCGCGCCTTCGGCCAACCTTCCATCTGCCAGTTGAACACGCTCATGCGAACTTCCTTTCTAAAAACGCCTTGCCTATTTAAAGCGCGGCCCTCCCGCTTCCTACTTTTCCATATTCTCCCGTCATGTTCTCGCCGAGGAAGGCGAGGGACGGGTCGGAAGCGGAGAGGTCCTGGAGCCAGCCGTTGGCGAAACCGAAATCCTGCGCGGCTTCGGCGACTTCGTCGTATTCCTCCTGCGTGACGCTGCGATCGAGCGGGGGCATGTCCTTGGCAAGATACGCGCTCGTATACTGGCTCATGACAGAGACTGGGATCTCCGGCGAGAGCTCGGTCGCGAGCCACGCGAGATTTTCGACGGCCTCGTCGGCATGGCCGGGGAGGACGAGGATGCGCACGATGAGGCGCGTGTTGCCATACGCCCACTTGACGGCGGAGCGGGCGGCGGCGACGTAGCCCGGCGTCGAAGAAAACTTCTTCGCCGTCTCGTCGCTCGAATATCTGAGGTCGAAGAGCGCCCAATCGCAAAGTTCGCGGTATTCCTCCAGCGTCTCGACCCGTTCGTAGCCGGACGAATTCCAGACGAACGGGAGGCGGACCCCCTCTTTGGCGAGAGAATGCGCGGCGTCGCGGATGAAAGGCAGGTATGGCGTGGGGGAGACGAGATTCCAGTTTTCGACTTTATCCTTCAGGGCGAGATCGCGCATGATAGAGGCGAGGCGCGCGGTGGAGACGTCCTCGCCGCCGCCCTTCCAGCTCCACGGAGAATTCTGGCAATAGACGCAGCGCATCGTGCAGCGCGAGAAGAAGATGCAACCCGAGCCGCGTTCTCCGGTAATCGGCGGCTCTTCGCCGAAATGCGGTCCCCAGCGGAACAGGCGCACGCCGCCTCGCGCGCCGCAGAATCCGGCGCGCTCATCGCGGTCGACTCCGCAACGGCGCGGACATAGGGTACAGGGCGTCATTTAACTGTCGGTAATTGTGAGTTAGTGGCAGGCTTTTCTCGCGTCAATACAGGGCCTAGGCTCCTCCACTGTGTCGATGCTTGAGACTGGCAACGTGTTCTTGTCGCTGTTCGGGTGTTACTGTTGCAGCCCATTCTTTTATCGCACGTGCAACATCACCAACCTGATTATCTTTTATCAATGGCTTTGTAAACAAACGTATGGATCTAACTATGTCACCGACTTTGACGACATTCTCCGGCATCTCCGTCTTGAATTCCGAGGCGCCGGCAAAAACGACAAAACCAAAGAAATATTCTTTTGGCACTCCGAGCCGTTCAGACAATACGCATATGTGCCGCCAGTTTTGATGCAGTGGATTCTGAAAGCGATATTTTTGCGCTGTACCACAATGCGAAAGCGATTGCGTCCAATACCGCCGACTTTCTTTACCGAATATCCAACCCTTGAAATTTTTCGTCTCTATGACAAACACTCCGTATCGAGAAACAACTATGTGATCTATCTGCGTTGTCGCACCATCATCACCCAGCAAGAACAAATCATTCAATAAAATATAATCGCCTGTTTCTTCAAGCCGGCGCAGTTCATTGCCGACAGCCATCTCGCCAGCCTGCCCGATCATCACCTTTTCAACATCAGGGTCTTCGTCAGAAGTTTCCAATTCGCTCGAAACAGGTGCATCATCTCTAGTCGACTCTGGGCCGGAAAATGAACGAGCCTGGTCTGCCAATTGACTGTCGAGACACGGCAAAGAGTAGTGCTTTTCACAAGGCACCTCCCGCTTTCGGCAATAAATCCGCCTGCCGGTTGAATTTGCGTTGCGCCGCTCATCTTGAATTGTGGCATTGTTCCGATTTCCCTTCTTCACGCGATGCAACACTGTTGCGATTGAAGCAAGAACCAATGCCATACCGGCGAGTGCAAAAACAACACTCCCTCGCACGCCTGCGGAAATCACAAAGTTATAAAGCTTTGCAATTCCATAAATTCCCCAAACCACTCCCAAGAAAACGAGGACTTTGCCAATATCCGCCGATTTGGTATTTGATGATTTCGGCGATTCCGTATTCGCAGTTTTCCTCTTGCTGCGGGAACTTCGACGAGGACGTCGCTGTCGTCTGAACATTAGTTCTGCGATAATCTTCACGAACATCGCGAGAATCAAAATCGGCAAGAATGTTGCAAGGATGTCTCTCATTGTCCCAGTCCCTGTTATTTCTTCAGCCTGATTTCGATGGGGACGAAAGCATCCGGGTCGGCGGCGCGGCGGAGGATCTTGTCGGCGTATTCATCGGAATAGAAGCGGTCGGTATCGGTCCTGTCGCGGCGTCCGTTGTAGCGTTGTAGGGCGCGCAGCCAGCCGTCGAAAAAGCCGGACGGGCGTTCTGCGGCCGGGCGCGCTGAGGCGCCGAAGCCCTTGCGCGAGAGATACATTATCGCGGCGCGGACGTTGTTCGTGACGTTGCCCTCGTTGCGCCGCGCGGGCTTGACGAGGCCTACGAGTTCTTTCTCGCGCCCCCAGTCGCCCGGCACGTTCACTTGCAGCGGGTCGACGAGCCACGCCGCCTTGGAGCGCGGGCCGTTGCCGCCGGATTCTTCGATCATGTGGCTCTTGACCATCGCGGCGGTTATATCTTCGATCTTCGCGGCCTGGTCCGCCGTGCCGCCGCACCATTCGGCCTTGCCGGCGTTGAACTCGGCCACCATCTTCGCAATCAAATCGTCGTGCCGCTGGTAGCGCTCGTCCTCGAAACCGCGAAAGACCGGCAGTCCCGAACCGCCGGCGGAGGCGCGGGGCTTGAGGCCGAGCGTGAAGGGGGCGTTCTTGCCGGCCGCGGCGGCGGCGCCGGACTTTTTGCCTTGCGCGGCGAGGAACGGGTCGATCAAATGCTTGCGGGCGAAGCGCTCGATTTTCTTGATGCGCTCAAGTTCGTCGGCGGTTACGAAACGGCGGTCGATGTAGAACTCGCCCCAGTCGTCGAAAAGGAGGTCGCCGAGGCCGCCGGTGTCGATCACATAGCGGCAGGCGGCCTTGGAAGGCGGCTCCTCCGCTATGCCCTTCTCCGCGAGCTTCGCCGCGTGCGCGGCCTCGCGGCGCATCGCGTTCGAGGCGATTTGCATCGCGTCGAGCGCGAGCGGGATCGCCTCCGGTATCACGGAGGGGTCGAAATGCAGATTCGCCATGTCGGCGGCGCCGGACGAAATCGCGAGCGCCGCCGCCACCGCCGCTAAAAGCCGCTTCATGGCGTTTCAGGCTCTTCAGGCGCGGCTTCCGTCGTTTCCGGCGTTTCGGGCGGCAGCGCCTCCTCGTCGTCGTCCGATTCGCAGACCGAGACGGAGACGAGCTGCGCACCCTCCGAGAGCCTCACCAGCTTGACGCCATGCGAATAGCGGCCCTGGACGCTGAACTGCGCCACGCGGCTGCGCACCATCTGCTGGTCGCTCGTGATGGAGATTATGCTCTCGTCTTCGGCGACGGCGTGCGCGGCGACGACCGCGTCGTTCTTGTGCGCCACCTTGACGCCGATCATCCCAAGGCCTCCGCGGGCGTGGCGCGCGAATTCCTTGAACTCGCAGCGCTTGCCGTAACCGTTGGCGGTCGCGATGAGGAGGGTCTTCTCGTCGTCGACGACGTCGAAGGAGACCACCTTGTCGCCGTCGCGCAGCCTCATGCCGCGCACGCCGGTCGCCGTGCGGCCCATGCGACGCACGTCGGACGACGCGAAGCGCATGCAGCGCCCGCCGGACGTGAGCATTATCACGTCCGCGTCAGGCGCGACGAGGCCGACGTCCACAAGTTCGTCGCCTTCGTCGATGTTGAGCGCGCGTATGCCGGACTTGTTGACGTTGCGGTATTCGCCGAGGAGCGTCTTCTTGACCGTGCCCTGGCGCGTCGCGAAAAATACGTCCACGTCGCCGTCGAACGAACGGATCGGCAGCAGCTGGAGCACCTGCTCGCCTTCCTGCAGGTTCAAGAGATTGATGAGCGGCCGGCCAAAGCCCGCCTTCTGCGTCTCCGGGATTTCGTACGCGTCCTTCTTGAAGAGGCGGCCGGTGTTGGTGATGAAGAGGAGAGAATCGTGGGTCTGGGCGACGAACACGAGGCGGATGAAGTCCTCCTCCTTGACCTGCGCGCCGCGCACTCCGTGCCCGCCGCGCCGCTGCTCTTTGTATTCGGTGAGCGGCACGCGCTTGATGTAGCCGCGGTTCGAAAGCGTTATCACGCAGGGCGCGTCGGGGATGAGGTCCTTCGCCGAAACTTCGTTCTCGTCGGGGACGATGTCCGTCCTGCGTTTGGCGTCGGCGCTCGAGCAGTATTTCGCCTTTATGTCGGCGAGGTCGTCGCGGATGATGGCGTAGACCTTCTCGGGGTCGGCGAGAATCGCTTCGAAGGAGGCGATCGCTTCGAGGAGCTTGGCCATTTCGTCGGCCAGCTTGTCGCGCTCGAGCCCGGTGAGCTGGTAGAGGCGCATTTCGAGGATCGCGTTCACCTGCTCGTCCGAGAACGAGAAACGCTCGACGAGGCGCGTCTTGGCTTCGTCACGGTTCTTCGAGGAGCGGATGATGGAGACGACTTCGTCGAGATTGTCGATCGCGAGCAGCAAGCCGTCGATGATGTGCTTGCGGGCGAGTGCCTTCTTGAGGTCGTAGCGCGTGCGGCGGGTGACGACCTCGAAACGGTGGTCGACGTATGCGCGGAAGAAGTCCTTGAGCGTGAGGAGCTTCGGGCGGCCGCCGTCGATCGCGAGCATTATCGCGCCAAACGTAGTCTGGAGCTGCGTGTGCTTGTAGAGGTGGTTGAGGACGAGCTCCGGCATCGCGTCGCGCTTGAGTTCGATTACGATGCGAATGTCGCTCTTCGATTCGTCGCGGATGTCGGAAATGCCCTGGATTATCTTGTCCTTCACGAGCGAGGACATGTGGATGAGCATTTCGCGCTTGTTGACGACGTACGGGATTTCGGTGATGATGATGCGGGAGCGGCCGTTCGGCATTTCCTCGATTTCGGCCTTGCCGCGCACGGTGAGCTGGCCGCGGCCGAGCTTGTACATCGCCGCGATGCCGTTGTAGCCGCAAATCTGCGCGCCGGTCGGGAAATCGGGGCCCTTGACGAACTTCATCAAATCGTCGATGGTGCAGTCCTCGCGGTGCTGCACGTAGTAGTCGAGGCCGTCGCAAAGTTCGCCGAGATTGTGCGGAGGGATGTTCGTCGCCATGCCGACGGCGATGCCGCTCGAACCGTTGAGGAGCAGGTTGGGGAGTTTCGCGGGAAGGACGGTCGGCTCCTCGGTGCTCTCATCGTAGTTGGGGGCCATGTCGACCGTATCCTTGCCGAGGTCGGCGAGGAGTTCTTCGGTGACGCGCTGCATGCGCACTTCGGTGTATCGCATGGCGGCGGCGCCGTCGCCGTCGATGGAGCCGAAGTTGCCGTGTCCGTCGACGAGCGGCACGCGCATCGAGAACGGCTGCGCCATGCGCACGATCGTATCGTAGACGGCGGTGTCGCCGTGCGGGTGGTACTTGCCGATGACGTCGCCCACGATGCGCGCGGACTTCATGTGCTTGGTGTTGTAGGTGTTGCCCACCTTGTGCATCGCGAAAAGGCAGCGCCTGTGCACGGGCTTGAGTCCGTCGCGCACGTCTGGCAGCGCGCGGCCCACGATCACGCTCATCGAATAATCGATGTAGTCGCGGGAAAGTTCCTCTTCGATATTGATGTTTTCAAGCGTCCCGGCGATGGCCTGCGAATTTTGCGCGGACGCCTCGACCGGCTCTTCAGACGGCTTGTTTTCTTCGTTGTCGCTCATTCCAATATTATACCATTTCCCCCGCCAAGCGGTCAAGGGCAAGGCGCGGGCCGCGCTTATGTTTTCGCGGCCCGCGCACCCCAATCGCTCGCCTTGTCGCTCGAGCGCGCGACACGTATTTCACAACGCCGCCCTAGCGCCACGTCCTTTGTCGCTCGAACGTGCGACACGTATTTCACAACGCCGCCCTGGCGTCACGTCCTTTGTCGCTCAAGCGCGCGCCACGTATTTCACAACGCCGTCCTAGCGCCACGTCCTTTGTCGCTCGAACGTACGCCACGTATTTCACAACGCCGCCCGAGCGCCAAGGAGGCGCGGCTTCAGCCGCGCCACGTCCTTTATCGCTCGAACGTGCGCCACGTATTTCACAACACCGTCCTAGCGCCAAGGAGGCGCGGCTTTAGCCGCGCCACGTCCTTTATCGCTCGAACGTGCGCCACGTATTTCACAACGCCGCCCTAGCGCCAAGGAGGCGCGGCTTCAGCCGCGCCACGTCCTTTATCGCTCGAACGTGCGCCACGTATTTCACAACACCGTCCTAGCGCCAAGGAGGCGCGGCTTCAGCCGCGCCACGTCCTTTATCGCTCGAACGTGCGCCACGTATTTCACAACGCCGCCCTAGCGCCAAGGAGGCGCGGCTTTAGCCGCGCCACGTCCTTTGTCGCTCAAGCGTGCGCCACAACGCTAATTGGCATGGCGCGGCTAAAGCCGCGCCTCCTTGCCGCTCGGGGGTTGTTTCTCTTTGCGCGGTCCGCGCATCCCCAATCGCTCGCCTTATCGCTCGAGCGTGCGCAACGTATTTCACAACGCCTCCTTGCCGCTCGGGGGGGTGTTTCTCTTTGCGCGGCCCGCGCATCCCCATCGTTTATCGTTGTCGCTCGGGACGCGAATTACATTGTCAATGCTTTTCCCAAAGCGTCCAGCAACCCAGGCTGGAGATACACCGGGATATCGCTCCGTCCTGCTTTCAAAGGATTGCGCCGTATGTAATTTACAACGTGCAATAAATGCCGGGCATCACGGACAAGTCTATCCCAATATTCACGTTGCCATACCGCCCCGCTTTTGGATGACGCCTGGTTTATAACACGCGCACTGCGGCCCTTCCACAGCTGGATTATTTGGGAGATGTCCGTCGAAGGGAACGGGGAGAAAACAACATGGACATGGTTCGGCATGACCACAAAGGCGAGAAGAGAATAAAGTTCTCCGTCATGCCGCTGGAGTTCGTTGCAGACGACTGGACGGATGCCGGGCGAATCTAAAACACAAGAACCGCTTCCGGCATCGAGCCACTCGTCCAGACGCGCTCCGAACAATTTGCCGTACTCCTCCCTGTCAGTCTCGTCCCATGGTTCGGGGTGGCTGACAAGCCACTCTTCGCGTTCCAATCGCCAGAAGCGCAATTTCGCTCGCGGGATTGAATCGCAAAGGCGGAACGTCACAAAGACGCACGTTTCGCCTTGAGACCAATGCGGGAGGAGGTGACGCGACTTGGAAATTGGATTTGTCGAAGGGTCGACGCATCGAAGGAATTGAAGGTCGACCATATCGATTATTGCTTTTTCGGTGTTGGCGCGGCTAAAGCCGCACCTCCTTGGCG
>DFGB01000076.1:30157-37745 GCA_002371135.1 Verrucomicrobia bacterium UBA3761
GCTGAAGCCGCACCTCCTTGGCGTCATCCGAGCGCGGGTTTACCGCACCCGGATGAAGAACGGGTAGGCGCCGTAGCGGAAGACCATGTATTCCTCGTTGTAGATGATGCGATGGGAGACGCTCCAGTTGTCGACTTTCGTAGTGATGGCGGCGAGGAATTTCGCGTTCGCCTCGCCGTCCTCCCAGATGCCGACCGGGATTGCGACGCGCGGGATGGCCTTCACGCCGGAGGGGAAGTCGAACTTGATATCCTCGAACTCCGCAGGATCGGAGCCGGTGAGAATAAGCGTATCGGAGGCGGAGGCGTCGAGGAAATACGTCGTGCCGCGGGCGGCGGGGATTTCAAGTTCGCCCGTCACGACGACCCTGCCGTCCGCCGTCCTAAGTATGCCGTTGTGGATGTAGCCCGCGCCGGTGAACGATTTGACGGTCTGCGTCATGCCGCCAAGGTCGAGCTCGACATCGGCCGACGCCATCGTCAACGCCGAGGCGGCCGGCAGGATCTGGTGCTCGGTCGCATCGTCGCATCCCCACTTCTGCATGAGATACGCCTCGACCGCGGCGCGGACTTCAGGCGATACGTAGTCCTTGAAACCGACCGCCTGCGCTATCGCGCCTTGGAAGCCGTTGCCATTGCACCCGAGCGCATCGTTGCGCTGGTTGGAGCACGGATACTCCTGGACGAGCGAGACGACAGTCTTCTTGTTTGCAGTCGCCGTGCGATCGCCATACCCGCCGTCGACATACAAATGCCTGGAGACGTCATTTGCATAACTTTGCGCAGACCATGCACCCGAGGCGACTTGTATGTAGTCGCCGGCGGAACTATAGCAATGCAGGAATTGCCTTGTGCTGACATCTGGCGTCTGGCACACGGTTATCGTCGACCACGCTCTCTTGTCCTTGGGGGAGCTGTAATCGGGTTGGTAGACCGTTGTCGAAGAGAACTTCATCGCCGTCCTGCCGTCGAAATAATCGGTGGTGAGTTGGGCATATGGCGTCGTCTTGCACGTCCAGGGCCACTGCCAGCCATACGGAGTCGGGATGCGGGAGACGCTTGAATCGGTCATCGTCCAGCCGTCGGCGGTCGCCCTCGAGGCGTCGATATCGTATGCGACGAGGTCGGAGTAGTCATAGGGCGCCACCTTGAGCGTGCCCTTGTCGATGTGGATGTCGCCGGTGAAGGAGTTGGGGCCCTGGAGGACGAGCGTTCCCTCGCCGTCCTTGACGAGGCCCATCGCGCCGGTGAAGGTGCCGTAGAACGAGCTTTCTTTGTTCTTGGCGATGGTAATGGTCTGGGCGGCGCCGGAGCTTATCGTGCCCGCGCCGTCGAGGGCGGTCAAGCCGAGGTCGTTGTTCGCGGTGATGCGCTCGGAGTAATACGGGTGCGACTTGGCAATCGCGATGGTGGCGTTCGTGGGGGTCATGGCGACGCCGGTGACGCCGATCATGGAGCCCGTGACGTCGAGCGAGCCGGAGCCGGAGACGGAGAGCGCGCCCGGATATTGGATCGTCATCGAGCCGAGGACGTTGAGGGCGCAATCGGCCGAATACGTGAAGCCGGTTTTATCTGGGTCGCCGGTATCGACGAGCAGGCTCGCGACACTGACATCGTTCGTGAGCGTGAAGCCGGGCGCAACGTCCGTGAACATGACGGTATCGGAAGATTCCGGCACGGTGTTGTCGCTCCAGTTGCCGGGGTTGTTCCAATCGGGATCGGCGACTTTGATTTCAGCTTCCGTATCTTCGACGCGCACGGTCTTCTTGCCATTGCCGGTCCACCGCCTGATGCCGCCCGTGCCGCTCATGATCAGCACGGAGGAATCGCTTACATCGACGGTAATGCCCGCCTTCGCGTTGACGACCTTGATATTGTCGGTGGTGAACGGGACGGAGCCGGCGACCTTGGGGGCGGCGAAGATGATGCCCGTGCCGTCATAGCCGCCGAGGTCGAGCTGGAGGATGCCGTTCGCGCCGAGCGCGAGGCCGCTTGCAGAAGTGCCGACGGGGAGCGTGAGCGAGCCTTCCTCGACGAAGATCGGGCCGGAGAACTTCGGCACCGCGGTCAGCACGAGCGTGCCGGCGCCCTTCTTCCTGAGGCCGCCCGAGTTCGTGGCCGAAATGGAGTTCGTGAGAGTGATCGTCTCGCCGTTCGTATCGAAACCGATCGGCGCGGTGGAATTGACGATGAACGCGGAGACGTCTGGCGAAACATCGCTATTGTTCTCCTTGTAGACGGGAGTGCGCAAGTAGCCGCCTTCGCCGGTGAAGGTGATTGTGCCGAGCGCGCGGGACGAGGTGTCGTCGATGTAGCCATGCGGCAGCAAGACGGTGCCCTTCGCGATTTCGAGCGACTCTACCTTCGTGTGGGCGTAGTTGTTGTTGCCGCTCGTGCCGTAGACGAGAGTCAGGAGGTTGCCGCCGACCTTGCGGATGGTGTAGCCGGTGTAAGAAGCCGTAATGTGGCAGTAGGGGGCGAGAGAGCTCGCCACATCGTCGCGCGCGCCGATTTCAACAAGCGTTCCGCGCGAACGCCACATCGTGCCCGTGAACGCGCCAAAATATTTGCAGGCGCCGTCGCCGGACGGGAACAGGTCGTCGGTGGATTTGCTCGTGTAGGTGTCGATCTTCCACACGGCGTTGGAACTCGACGAAATCCACGAATCCATGTAGGTGGCGTCGCGGGTGCCGTAATTCGTGGTCTGGAACGTTCCGGCGAAGTTCTGGTTGTCGCCGTAGAATCTGGCGCCGGTGTAGTTCTGGCCGGCGTGGTTGGCGATGAGCGTGCCGCTACCTGTGAGAGAGCCGTGGAATTCGACGCGATGACCGGAGTTGCAAGCGGCGTAGTTCGTCGTGTCCGCGACCACTTCGACGTCGCAGTTGACGACGAGCGGCTGACCTGTGGAGCCGATCCAGCCGCCTGCAAGGCGCAGCACGCCTGCGCCCGTGATTTCATACGGACGCAGGTAGGCGCCGGAGTTCTCGCTCTGGAGCGTGAGGCTCGCGTCCGCGGCGATGTTCACCTGGTAGGCGTAGGCGTGGGACTTGACGACGACCGAGGCGGTGTTCGTAAAGTAGACGATGTCGACGCAACTAGCGCGCGGCGCTTCGGCCGCGGAGCCGTCCGCAAGGCGCCAGTTCGCATCGTCATCCCAGTAGCCGCCTTCCGGGCCGACCCAGTAGAGCCCGCGCCCGGCGTAGCTGAGGTAGTAGCCGTCTTCGCCAAGCGTCGTGCTGCCGGAATACGTTGCACCGCCGACATAGATGTTGAGCGGCGAGGCGTAGACGTTGCGGTAGTTCTCCTGGGTGGAGACGGAGAAGAGCTTGTCGCCCTCGACCGGCACGGCATCCATCACGACTCCGGCGACGTTCACGATGCCCTTCGAGGCGAGCCCCGCGAGCGTGCCCGTGTAATCCTCCAATTTTGTGATCGTCACCGCCATGGAACCGCCAAGCCCTGCAGGGGCGACGGTCAGGTTGCCGGTGCCGGAGACGGTGCCGAGGGTGTAAGTGGTGCCGGAAGAGCCGTTGTCGAGCGTCACGTCGCCATCTAGGTAGACGCGGGCGGCGACGGCGGTATTGTCGCCGAAGTAATGCGAGCCGCCGTTGCTGGAAAGGCCCTCGAAGCGGATGACAGAGTTCGCATTGCCCATGCGCGCGGGCCAGACGGCGGTAACGGACGTCGCCTCTTGCGCGGAAAGGACGACCGTGCCGGTCCAGAGGGAGGTGTCGGAAACCGCAGTGCCGAACGAAGACGAAGCGTAGTATGGCGCGAGCATCCTGACCGTTCCGGCACCGACAAGCTTCGAGAGCGTCCACGCGCCGCCCATGCCAACCTCGACGCCTTCCTTGATGCGGACGGCAGCGGAGCGGACGCCTTCGGCCCGGTCATCTTTGTCTTCGGAGTTCGGCGCATCGTAGCCGAGCCAGACGGTCTTGCCGGAGAGCGAGAACACGCCCGCGAAATCCGCGCACTTCTGCGCCACGAAAAGCGTGCCGCCCGTCCCGTTCGCTGCGAGCGTTCCCGTGCCCTTCAATTCCGGCGTGAAGAAGTAAGACCACGCGCCGCTGGAATTGAACGAATAGCCGTTCGTGAGATTGAGGGCGGAGGAATAGCCGCCGTTTTCAAGTTCGATCGCATACGGCACGGCGATCTGCGCCTTTGCGAAGCGGCCGGAGCAGCCGGAGAGGCGGAGCGTAGAGAGGCTGTTGCCGTAGGAGGAGGACGAGGGGTTCCAATCCGTGAACGCGAGAGCGCGAATCCAGACCGTGCCGGACCACGTCGAGCCGTCGGCGTAGCTCGCGAGCGAATCCGGCGCGACACCGGTATACGCAATCACGCCCGCGCCGGAGATGGAATCGTTCTTGACGTAAAGCGGCGAGTTGGGGTTGGTGAGCGTCATCCCGTCCGGCAGAACCACCGTCGCACCCGCGCCGATTTGGAGCGAGGTTGCAGTGACCTTGCCGGAACCTGCGATATTGAGCGTTCCCGTGCCGGTGACGGTCAGCGCGCCGATCGTCACGGCCTTTGTTATATTGATCGTCGCCTCGCCGTCGAGCGTGATCGTGCAATTCGCGCCGGCGGTGAAGATGTTGTCGTTCATCGCCTCGGAGTGGTAGTAGTAGTATTCAACCTGTCCCGAAGAGAGCGTGCGCGTGGCGGTGTCCGTTCCGGCGGCAATCTTGGCGCCGGAAGGAAGCACGACTGTGCCGCATCCCTGAGGAACGGTGATCGTGCCGGTGAAAGACGACATCACGTCGAACGTGAGCGTCCCCGTGCCGGCCTTGGTTATGGACCCGGTGCAGGTGATGGCCCTTGCCCCCATGTTCACTGAATTGGCGCCGGTATCGATTGTCGCGCCTGCAGAACCGATATTCACCGTCATCGAGTCTGGATACTGGGTATCAAGGACGCCGTAATGGGTCGTCCCGTTCAAGATACGCCCAAGTATTTTAAGCGTGCCACCATTGATATTGAGTTCGCATTCGGCGTCGGAGTCGTGGCGGATATGCCAGACTGAGAGCGTTCCGCCGGCGTTGACGTTGATTGTCGCCCTGCACGCGCCGCCGGAACTCATCTTCAGCCAGCGGTCCGAGGTCGCCGTGCCGCAAGAAAGGACACCGCCATCGTTGATGTTGATTGTAGTCTGGCTCGTTGCATTTCCCGATGCGCCGATTGCAATATCTCCATCGACGGTAAATACCGCGTTGGTGATGTTGATTGTGGCCTGGGCGCCATTGCCGCTTGTGAGATAAAGAGCGGTAGTGCCATTCACGTTCTCCGTCCCATTCCAATACGCCGTACCGGCGAGCGAAATTGTGCCGCCTTCAAGGTCGAGAGCAAGTTTCGCATTGTCGCCTGTCGCCCAACTGGAATTGAAATATTTTGATGTATATTTGCCGCCGGTGATTTTGACAGCCGAAACGTCGTTTGCGGCAGTCGACAAGTGTATGCCCCAATATGCCTCGAAACCATAATCGTCACTATCAGAAGCAAGTGTTACAGGGTTTGCGAGGTCGCCGGTATAGAACCAAACATTCCATACGCGATCGTCCCATATGTTCATCTGCACCGTCTTGCCGGCCGAAGCAGCGTCAAAGCGCAAATTCTTGCCAAGCGCGTCCGTCGCCCAATCGTAAATAGACGTGTAGCCGGAAAGATCGCCGTCGCTCGTCCAGTTTGCGGGATTGGAATATGCCGTGCCGTTGCCACCGCTCCATACAAGGTCGGAGCCAGCCTGCGCGGTGGCGGCGAAACCTGCGGCGCACGCTAGCGCAAGCGCACTGTACACGGTGCGCATAGACTCTCTTTTCATATCGTCCCTCCTATCCTCTGGGTGGGTTGAAATATCCTTAAATCGTGCGAGGGCGTTTTGCAATAGTGCATCCGCCAGTTTACGGATATTATCTCATTTTCGCGGGGCGGATGTCAAGTGCGGTGGTCGCCGCACCGACGCGTGGCGACCACCGCAAGTAGGAAGTAGGGAGTAGAAGGTAGGAGATAATGCGCTCTAGCGCTACGTCCGCGCGGTAGAATAGCGGGCGGTGGCAGAGGCGATGCCGGGAACGGCGCCAGTCTTGGTGACGGCGGCGGAGGCACGGCGCACGTGCGGGAACGCGGCCGCCGCGTCGCAAGCGAGCTTCGCGGCGCACTCGAGCATCCTGCAACGGGCCGCGACGAGCGTCTCGCGGATGCGCTCTGCAAGCGCTACATAGTCGACCGTGTCTTCAAGGGCGTCCGTCCCGGCCGCGGTTTCGTCGATGACGAGCGCGACGTCGACCGTGACGCGCTGCGGCTTTTCGCGTTCGTGCGGCAGATCGCCGATTATGCAATCGACGGCGATATCGCGTATTTCAAGTTCCAGCATTTTCACCTCGCTTGCGTTTCGAGAATTCGCAGCCGCAGTAGTCCTGGCGGTAGAGGCCGAGTTCGGCGGCGCGGCGGACGGAGATTTTGAAGCCGTCCTTCTTTTTGAAATCCTCCTTGAGGAAATGCGGGTCGTCTGAGGCGGCGAAGACGACGGGGCTTGGTTTGTGGGGGCTGACGGTGAGGGAGGTCGCGAACGCATCGGCGCCGAGGCGTTCGCGCGCGGCGGCGGCGCGCGCGAGGTTGAAGCGGAAGCAGCGCTCGCAGCGCCGGCCCTTCTCGGGCTCGTCTTCAAAACCGCTGGCGACTTCCGCGAGCCAGCGCCCGTGGTCGTATTCGTCGACGATTATTTCCACGCCTTCGGCGGCGGCGAGTTTCTTCGCCGCTGCGAGGCGACGCTCGAATTCCTCGCGCGTATCGATGTTGGAATTGGAATAGAACATGACTACGCCGCGGCCGGCGGCCTTCAGGCGCGGGACGCAGGCGCTGGCGCAAGGTCCGCAACATGTATGCAGAAGGACCTTCACGGCAGAATCCCCCACTCCCTGAGCGGTTCGAGCGGCAGGCCCATGATGTTTTCGTAGCCGCCGGTCCACTTTTCGATCAAGATCGGCCCGTAGTCGTCTATATCATACGCGCCGGCCCGGTCGAGGGGGCGGACGAGCGCGACGTAGCGCTCGATGTCGGCGTCTGAGAGCTCGCGGAACGTGACATGCGAGGCGACGACGCGCGTATCGCCGTCGAGCGCGACGCCCGTGTAGACGGTGTGGGTGCGACCGGAGAGTTCGCGCAAATATTGCTTCGCCTCGTCGAGGGTGGCGGGCTTGCCGTAGATGCGGCCGGAGAGCCAGACGATGGTGTCGGCGGAGAGGACGCGCGCGCCGCGACCGTCGACCGCCGCGCCCTTGGCGAGAGCGTTTTCGCGCACGGTGCGCTCAGGATCGCCGGGGTATGCGACTTCCGGCGCGTCGGATTTGACGACCTCGAACGCGACGCCGTGTTCTTCAAGTATCTTTGCCCTGCGCGGACTGCCGCTTGCGAGAATGAGTTTCACGGGGAGAATTTGCGATTTGCGATTGCGATTTTTCGATTGATTTCAAGCCTCTGTGCAACTCTGTGTCTTTGTGCCTCTGTGTTATTGTGGTGGACATGAACAAGGTCAGTATTTATCGCAGAAACTTGAGAGTCGCAGAGATTATCGATTTTGCCGGTGTTATTTC
>DFGB01000008.1:0-23642 GCA_002371135.1 Verrucomicrobia bacterium UBA3761
CGCTTTTGCTTTCACCGCGACAGCTTTTTTTAGCCGGAAGCGCAATTTCACCGCAATAGATTTTTATCGCAGAGACGCAGAGGCGCAGAGTTTATCGATAAAGCCTAGGATACTCTGCGCCTCTGCGTCTCTGCGATAAAAAACGAGATGCTTGAAATAAATCGAAAATCGTAAATCGCAAATCGAAAATCAAAACCAGTGCAAACGGGAAACATACTAGACGGCTCTGGCGATGTTTACGGCCGAATCGTGATTGTCGACGAGGCCTTTTTCGAAAAGCCACTTGCGGGCGGTTTCCACTTTGACTTGCATCGTTTTCATCGAGTTGTTCCTTTCGGGTTTGGTTGTCTTACGCCCGGGCGTGAGAGCTCGAAAGCGTTGCCGGGAACTGCCCCGGCATAAGTTATATGGCAACTCGATCGCAAATCGGCAAAAAATTTTTCAAAAAATTTTCGCGTGGCGTGGCGGTGGCGGTGCGGGGGGGGGGGCTCGCGCGCGCGTACGCACACGCGCACACGCGTAATAAAAAAAAACAATAAATCAGGTTCTCTCTTTCTTTCTCTTTATTTCTTTTGCTTCTTTTCTTTTTTCTCTTTCTTTCGAAAATGATATCATTTTGATATCATCGTGATATCATTTCGAGTCGCCCGGAATTCCGGTTCGAATCAACCGAAAAAACGTTGCAGGCGATAGATTGCCTGCAACGCTGCGATATATCGGAAACGAGCGTCGAAACTATCGTCCGCAACGCCGCCCGCCAAGCGCGCCGTCGTATACAAGGTCTTCAATCTCTTCTGCTCGCTGGCCCAAACTCCGGAAGACCACAAACGCCCAGCCAAGGAGCGCTATCTCGTCGTCGGCAACCGCACCAATCTCATGGGGCGCATCCTCAAAAATCTCGACAAGATCCTCGCGCTCGACGCCAAGGGCCGGCTCACCGCGAAGAATGTCGTCAAGACCTGCTTCCCGGACATGGTTGCCGCCAAGGCGACCGGCAACTACGACCTCAAGGCGGTGACGAAGTTCTACGACGCCATGGACGCAATGCTCCCTGAAGCCCCGGAGGACGGCGGCTATAGCGACATCGCAGGGCCCCTCGCGCTGCTGATGGAGTCCACTTTCCTGCACTGTGGAGGAAGGCGCCAACTCCCTCCGCAACGGCAAGCCGCTCGCCGGGCCGCAATACATCTCGCCGGGCCAGATGCCGTTCGGCGAATTCGAAACGCTCGAAGGCGGACGCAACATGATCGAGGCCGACCTCTACCGCCCCGCCAACTACTCTGTCGTCGGCGGACCGCAGGATATCCTGCCCGAGGACGCCGGCTTCGGCTTCAACTTCCCCGGCGAGAAGCGCTTCGTCACGAACGGCAGCCCTGACGGCAGGGCCAACATGGCGAAAGTCGGCGACAAGGTCGAAGCGATGTGCGGCCCGACGCATATCAAACAGGCCAGCTCTGTCATGCTGATGCTCTCGCAGTCCGGCCTCGGCATCCTAGACAAAGGTCTCAAGCCCTACGGCGTCATATCCTCCGAGCACAGCGCGGTGGACTACACTCTCTCGAAGAACGCCCGGACTGGCGACGTCACCATCAAGTATTCCAGCCCCGAAGGACTGCCCTTCCGCTTCGAATGGACCGCCACCGTCGACGTTGACGGCATGGTGACCACGACGCCCCTCAAGTTCGAAAGCAAGTCGAGATGAACGTCGGCGTTGCAACGAAATACGTCGAGGACGCCGCCAATTATCCCGAGAGACCCGAGAGTGCGCAGAGAATTTTCGAGTTTTCAATTAGCCAAACCTCTCGGCGTCTCTGCGACTCTGCGATTAAAAAAATGGAAGGCTTGAAGCAATCAAAAATTCTCTTTGTTCCTGCCGGAGAAACTATTTTAAGTGCCTTCGAGGGCGTTTTTCAACCGCTCCTCCGCACGACTTCTGTCGAGCGCCCAATCGACGCTCCAGACATGGATGAGACGCCAGCCGAGTCCGGCAAGGACGCCAGGCCTATTGAAATCGCGGTCTTTCGCTGATTTCTGCGACGCATAATTGCGTCCATCGCACTCGATTCCCGCGATAAAACCACTCTCGCCCCGCTTGCGCACGCCTATATCAATGCGCAAAGCCGACGCCCCGACCCCGCGCACCGCTTCGTAGCCAAGCCCCTCGATGAACTTCGCAACGGCATCGGCAAATGCCTCGCGGGACGTGAGCGCAGCATCTCCGCTTCTTACAGCCCCGCCGCGTTCCGCGTATTCGAGAAACGCCTTCAGGTGGCTGGCGCCGACGGACTTCACGCGGCCATCCTCGCCGGCGTCGATCTGCGTTGAATGAATCGACGAGAACACGACAATTTGTTCCTTGGCGCGTGTCACGGCTACGTTCAGACGCCTCTCGCCGCCGACGCGGTTCAACGGCCCGAAATTCATTGAAAAGCGCCCTTCCTCGTCTGGCGCGAAAGCGATGGAGAATAGAATCACGTCCGCTTCGTCGCCTTGCACGTTTTCAAGGTTTTTGACGAAATACGCGCCTTCCCCTTCTTCACCCAAAATCGCGTCGAGTTCTGGATCCGCCGCACGGCGTTCGTCCAGCATGGAACGTATCAACTTCTGCTGCGGGATGGCGAACGTCACAATGCCGATCGAACGAGGCCTGCGCCCTGGCATCTTCACGGTGTCGCAGACATAATCGACAAGCGCCTTCGCCTCGACGGGGTTCGCCCGCATCGAGCGTCCTTCCCTGACGAAACGGCCGCCCTCTACGAATTTGAATGCGACGCCAAGCGTGGGCGACGAGGACGCCGCAGGGAACGTGCAGAGGCGTCCTTCGTAGTAATGCTCGTTGCTGAAGGAGATGAGCGACTCGTGGCGACTGCGGTAATGCCAATCGAGATAGGCGGAATAGACGCCCGCGACGAGGCATTCGTCGAGAATGCTCTCCTGGTCGGCGACGTCCTGCAACTCCTCTTCGTCTTCCTCCCCGGTTTCTGTCCGGTTGAAGAAATTCGTGGGCGGCATCTGTTTGGGATCGCCTACGACAATCAACTGGTTTGCGCGTGCGATGACGCCTATCGCGTCCCAGACGGGAATCTGCGAGGCTTCGTCGAAGATGAGAATATCGAATGGCTTGCCCGAGACGTCGAGATACTGCGCCACTGAAAGCGGGCTCATCAGGAAGCAAGGCTTGAGACGAGGCAGGAGATTCGGAGTTTCTGCAAGGATCTGGCGTACGGGCTTGAGGCGCGTCTTCTTGGTGCATTCGCGTTTGAGAACGGCAAGTTCCTTCGCCTCTGGCGATGCCGGAGCGCACTTGCGAGGGAGCGCGGCGGAAAGACGCGCCACCACGACCTCGGACGCAAGTTGCGTTGCGCGTTTTTCGAGCTCGCGGAATTTCGCGACGCACTCTTCATGCCGGACTGCGTTGAAATCACGAAGAGCGGACTCGCGCGAGACGACTTCGTCGAAAAGCTGTTTCGCGAACAGCGTTTCAAAGGCATCGACGCTCTTGATGCAATCGACACCGCATGCGGCCGCTTCGCCGCGTGATTTCATGTATCGCATGACATTGCGCGCTTCGCCGATATGCTTCGCCAGTTCCCCGGCGCGCGCAACAAAATCCTCAGGCGATGCCGACTCGTCCACGGCAATCTCATCATACCTCGCCAATGCCTCGGCCAACTGGGAACCGGCAAATCCGGGAGAGAACTTCAAAGCGATTTCGCGCCATGTCAATTCACGTGGCTCGGCCCACGTCTTCTTGAAAAAGAGAATGGCTTTGAGGATGTTCCTGATTTTGCGCTTGCGCTCCATGTCCTTGCGATAAAGATCCCTGGCGGCCGCATAGCCGTCCGAGAATTTTTCAACTTCGCAAGCGGCTGCGCGAACCGCTTCGCCCAGATTCCGTTCGAAGACCGGCGACCAGACGACCTCCTTGAGACGCGGAAACGCCGCAACGCCCGCCATGTCGACCTGTGACGCATCCTCGGCAAGCCTGGACACGGCCTCTCGCATTTGCACATATTCTTCGCGCGCAACCGATGCAGCATCGAACTTGCGCGTGAAAAACCCGTTTTCTCCGCCAGAGAGCGCTTTGCCGTCATAACCGAGACGCTCGAGACAATCGAAGGCGCTCATGCCGCATGGATGGACTTTGTGCAATGCCTGCACATAACCATCAAGTTCGGCCTGGCATTTCGTCTTGCCCTCTATGACGCTTTCCCATTCATAATTGTTGCTCGCCCCGGCGGCTTCGATCGCCTCGCGAATCTGTGCATAGAAGCGCGGTTTCTCGGTTTTATTCGAGTGGAGTTCAAGGCAGAACGGAGCGAGGCCGATTTTGTCGAGACGCGATTTGACGACATCGAGCGCGGCTTTCTTTTCAGAGACGAACAGCACTCGCCGTCCAAGCGCGAGATTCTGCGCTATCATGTTCGCGATCGTCTGCGACTTGCCCGTGCCGGGCGGACCGTGCAGGACGAATGTCTTGCCCATCTGGGAATATACGACGGCTGCAAGCTGGGAAGAGTCCGCCGCGAGCGGGCAGAACATGGATTCCGGCTTGACGTGGCGCGAAAACTCTTCAGGCGGGAATACGGCGATACCATCGTCGAAAACGCCATCGCCGCGTTCAATGTGTCCGACGAGTTTGTTCTTCTCCAGTTCTTCCATTCGCGATGTCATATCCTTCCACATCACGAATTTGCCGAACGAAAAGCATCCCATGAAGAGTTTTTCTTCCACCGACCATCCTTCCCTCCCGGCGATAGCCGAACGGAAGCATGCCAGCACCTTGGCGACATCGACGCCATGATCATCCGCCGGCAACGGCGAGATGCCTTCGACTGCAATGCCAAACTGGGACTTCAGAAATTCTACAAGCGTTATGTTGACAATGGTTTCATCGTCGAGGCGCCGCATTTTCACGCCGCTCTTCATATTCTTGCGCTCAAGGCGCACGGGGACGAGCAAAATCGGGGCGGCGTATGTTTTCGCACCAGGCGCGTCCTCTCGCCAGTCGAGCACGCCGGCCGCAATAAAAAGCGTGTTGACTCCGGCCTCTTCGAAACTCGCTTTCGCGTCGTGGTAGAGGTCGTTCATCCGGCGCTTCGTCTCTTTAGGCGAAAGGGGAGAAACGAGCAATGCATCCTTTGGCGCTTCTTCCCTGGCGACGATATCGATCGCCTTGTCCGACGCAATGGCATCCTCCAGGGCGCAAATATCCGGGCATTCGAGAGCGACAACCTGCCGTGAAGAGGCGGGGATGTTCAGGAGCCTGTTGCGCGCCGAGAAGTCGAGCAGCTTCTGGCACCACTTTTCTATACGTTCTTTTGACATGATTTCATCTCGTGAAGCCATTTCAGTTCCCGGCGGCGCATGAGGGCGTAGTCGCGCGGAGAGTGGTCGTCGGCGCCGGAGAGGTGGTCCATGCCGTGGGCGACATACAAGAGGAATTCCCTGGCGGGAGACCAGCCGGGCCTTTTTGGGGCGGCGGAAAGCGCCCGCTCGGCGTTTACATACAATTCGCCGTAGACGCCGTCCGGCTCGGGAGGCATCGCATCGTAGCGCTGGGTTATGACGTCGGTCGCGCCGGCGACGCCCATCACGGCCTCGTGCACCTCGGCCGAGGCGACATCATCTTGAACGATTATGACGACCCGCCTGAACGTCAAGCCGCATCGCCCGGCGCTGCGGCCGGCAAAATATTTCGCGGCAGAGGCAAGCGTGCGGCGAGTCAGCGAAAGCGCCTTGGGCATGCGGCCGTCAATCTCTATTTCGACCTTCACAGGAATTCTCCCTCGTCGTCGCGTTTACCATCCACACTCTCGCCAGACTTCTCGAGTCGAATGCGGGATTCGCTCATGGCGCGTTCGTAAAACCTGGAAAAAACATCGACAAAGCGCTTCTCCCCCCGCCAGAAAGGCAGCGGACCGAGGCGCTTCAACATTGGCGGCAGGGTTGTCTTTTTCAAGGTTGATATGCAAATTTGCGATATGTTTGGCGTTCACCCGCATAGCTCGTCGAGCGAAAGCCCCCGCAAGGAAAGCGCAAGAGCCGGGTGCGCGGAGATTTCTTCGCCCAGCGCAAGGAGCACCGCGAAGGAGTGCTTGCATACGGCGGCGTAGTCTGGACACGAACACGAGACTGTGACATCGTAAGAGCCATCGTCGGTGCGGCCGCCGGGGAAAAGCGAACAACCCGTCTCGCGGAAAATGGATTCGAGCTCCATTGGCATATCGCGCGCGGCAAGACGCGCGACGATCGCCGGCTTTGCGCGAATGGCGGAGATCAACTTCTCCCGCCTCGCCCCTTCCGGCCTTTTGAAGACAAGTTCGACTTCGTAGGCCCCGGCTCTCGCACCTTGGACTTTCGCAGAAACTACATTGCCGGCAATCGAAAGCGCCGTCATCTGTCCCTGAACGGCATAAGCGCGGCCGCGGGAATAACGCCCGGCGAGGTCCTTGGAAGCGACTTCCTCGCGCCATCTGCCGCCCCACCATGTACGCAAAGTCCCGGCTCGCAAGTCTGGATACTTGAATCCAGCGGCAAAAACAGGCATTCGCGGCGGGTATCGTTTCTTCTTGCTCATGTGCGCTCGTCATCCTTGAGGGCATGTCTGGAGCCGCCTCCGCTGTCGGTCCCCTGCGAAAAGCATATCCGGTTTATGATTTGTTCAAAGTTCTCCCCGCCCTTGAGAATTTCAATTGCGATACGCAGATAAAGGCAACGCACGGGTGTCGTTTCGAACCGGGGGAAGCGGACCGCATCCTTCTCGGTGGTGACAAGCGAATCGGCGCCCATGTCGGCGGTTCTGTTGAGAGCGTAGAGGATTTCGCTGGCCTCGTAGCGATGGTGGTCGGCGTAGCGCTCGCACCAGACGACTTTCGATCCGAGATGGCGAAGAGAGTTTTCGAATCCCTTGGGCGAAGCTATGCCGGAGAGCGTGCAGCACGTCTTGCCCTTCAGCCAGTCGAGCGGATATTCCTCGCGGCTCCAGACGTCTTTCAGCACGCGCGGCGTGTGGTTGCATTCGACGATTTCCGCGGTCTTGTTGTACTTGCGAATCTCGGCGATTGTATCGGAAACATCGCCCCGGCACTTTGTGAGAAAGATTATATCGGCGCGCTTGACATGGCGGAACGGCTCGCGCAAAATGCCGCGCGGCAGCATATTGCCGTTGCCGAATGGATTCGTAGAGTCTACGAGCACGACCTCGATGGAATGCTTCAACTTCTGATACTGGAAGCCGTCGTCGAGGATGATGGTGTCGCAGCCAAGGCGCTTGATCGCATAGCGCCCGGCCTTGACCCTGTTGCGGTCCACTACCACGGCGACGCCGGGCAGATTGGACGCGAGCATGTACGGTTCGTCGCCGCCGGTCGCAGCGTCGAGAAGAATGCGCTTGCCGTCCGAGACGACAAGCGGCGGATCTATCACCTGCGTGAACATGCGCTGCCACCAGGGCGCTTCCTTGCGGCGATAGCCACGCGAGAGGATTGCGACTTTCCGTCCTTCGGCGGCGAGCGTACGCGCGAAGATTTCCGTGACTGGAGTCTTGCCGGTTCCGCCTGCGGTGACGTTGCCGATCGAGATCACCTGGATGCCCAGCGGGAAGCGGCGCAGGATTTCGGTGCGATAGAGGAAATAACGAAGCGAAACGACGAGCGCGAAAAACCAGGAGAACACCTTGAGCGTTCCAAGCAAGAAGCGAATGGAAGAGGGCTGGTTCTGGTCGGCCCCCTTCTCCTGTATGATTTTCACGAGATAGCTTTCCAGCCGCTCGAATCCACTGGCTCTCGCTTTGCGCATGTCGAAGAATTTTTCGGTGTTCCAATCGCAGGGAAGCGGAGTGCGCGGTTGTGTGATGGAAAAAATGGAAGAGCCCCAGAATTCTCTGCGTCCTCTGCGTCTCTGCGATTGAAATCAGACATCGATTTTGACAATCTTGCGAATCATCAACCACCCGGCGACGATGAGGACGATCATAAGACCGCAGGCGCCGACGCCAATCATGCTAGTCAGGAATGGAAGCATGAGCTTGGGTTTCATCGCCGTCATCGCGACGAGAAGCACGAACGGCATGAGAGAAACGACGATACCCTGAAGCCGTCCCTGGCTGGTCAGAGAACGGACTTTGCGTTCGATTTTCATGCGCTCGCGAATGGTATCCGAAATCTTGTCGAAAATTTCAGTGACGTTGCCGCCGGTCCTGCGGCTTATCAGAATCGCGGTCGCGACAAGCGAAAAATCCTCCGAGCCGACGCGCGATGACATTGATTCGAGCGCGTCCTCGAAACTCATGCCGATGCGCAACTGCTGCTGTAGAATGGCGAACTCCTCGGAGACGGGAACTTCGCCTGTTTCGACGACGCTTTCGAACGCCTGGGAAAGCGAGAAACCCGCCCTGAGCGCGTTGGACATCGTGGAAAGGGTCTGAGGAAGCTGCTCGTCGAACTTCGCGCGGCGACGGGCGTCGAGCCAGCGGGCGAGGGGCGAAGTGCCGTGCTGCCAGCCCTGCTTTATCTTTATGCCCATGGCGAAGTATACCGCCGCGAGAGCCGCCGCGATAAAAAAGCAAACTACAGCAAGCCATCCTAACATTGCGAACTACCCCGCATAGGAAACAGTAACATCGCGATCGCTCGAAGGATCGAACATCGCCGCGTCGCACTTGATGCCGCGTCCGGGAAGCTGATCGAACCACGTGGGAATCGCACCTGTGGCCTTGAACTCGCCGATAATCCTGCCCTTTTCGCCGACGCCGGTCTGGCGGAATGCGAAAATATCCTGCATCACGATCTGCGAACCCTCGAGGCCCGTCACCTCTGAAATGGCAACCACTTTGCGAGAGCCGTCCGAAAGACGCGACTCGTGGATTATGATATCCACGGCGCTTGCAATCTGCTCTCTTATGGCGCGCGACGGCAAATCCATGCCGCTCATCAAAACCATCGTCTCGAGACGCGAGACGACGTCGCGCGGAGAATTGGCGTGGACGGTCGTGAGCGAACCATCGTGGCCGGTGTTCATCGCCTGGAGCATGTCGAGCGCTTCTCCTCCGCGGCATTCG
This sequence comes from Verrucomicrobia bacterium UBA3761, assembly GCA_002371135.1. Classification (GTDB taxonomy): domain Bacteria; phylum Verrucomicrobiota; class Kiritimatiellia; order RFP12; family UBA1067; genus UBA1067. The sequence goes on from DFGB01000008.1 coordinate 9,062, forward strand.
CCGACGATGATGCGGTCGGGACGCATGCGCAGAGAGTTGCGCACGAGATCGCGGATTGAAACTTCGCCCTTGCCCTCGATGTTGGCAGGCCGCGCCTCAAGGCGGACGACGTGAGGCTGGCGCAGGCGCAATTCCGCCGCGTCCTCGATTGTCACGATGCGTTCAGTGCGCGGAATGAAACCTGAAAGCAGATTGAGGAGAGTCGTCTTGCCAGAGCCCGTGCCGCCTGCGACGATGATGTTCTTGCGCATCATGACGCACATGCGCATGAACTCGGCCGCGTTGTGATTCCAGGTGCCGAAGCGCACGAAGTCCGCGACGGTGAGCGCCTTGGAAGAGAATTTGCGGATGGTAATCGTGGGGCCGGAGAGCGCAAGCGGCGGAATGATGGCGTTCACACGCGAACCATCGGAAAGACGCGCGTCGACATACGGCTGCGATTCGTCGATGCGGCGGCCGAGAGGCGCGACGATGCGTTCGATCACCGCCATCACGCTCGCCTCGTCGGTAAACTGGCATTCAGAAAGCTCGAGCCGGCCCTTGCGCTCCACGTAGACCTTGTCGGGCCCGTTCACCATGATTTCATTCACGCTTTCGTCTGCAAGCAAATCCTCTAGCGGCCCAAGGCGCATCGCCTCGTTGAACACGTCTTCTTCAAGGCGTTCGGGGTCGATTGCGTCAGGCATCTTGCCGCGACGGAGAACCTCGTCGATGATTTCGCGTATCTTGTCGCGCGCAGTCTTCTCCAGACCCTCTTGATCGACACCGGACAACGCGAGCCGCTTCATGTCAAGCCGCTTGAGGAGTTCGCGCTGAATCTGACGCTGGACCGTGCGGCGTATCTCGCGCGCAGGGTCGTCGTCCGTCGCTTCTCCTTCCTCTGGCGCTTCGACGGGCGCCTCTTCAGACGCCTCTGCAACGGGCTCGTCGATGGCGACTTGCGATTCGCCGTCTTGGCTCGGCAGACGCGCCTCGGTATCGGATATCCTGAAAATCGAATCGCCGATCTGGACGATCATGGAGCCGTCCAAAACGACAGGGCTGTCGATTTCTTCGCCGTTGACGAACGTGCCGTTCGCGCTCCTGAGATCTTCAATGATGGCTGAATTGCCGCGGACGGTCAAGATGGCGTGGCGCTCGGAGACATCCGGGAAATCGAGATGTATCTTGCAAGCGGAGCCGCGGCCGATCAGGTACGTGCCGTCCTCTAGCGGTTTCACGGACCGCTCGCCTTCAACCAACATCGTAAGTTCCAGCATAGACGGAAAGAATTTTCGATTTGGAGGATTTTGATTTTCCATCGCAGAGACGCAGAGTGCGCAGAGATTCTGCAAGTCGAAAAGGCAAATCGAAAATCGTCTGCGGCTCTGCGGTAGAACTCACGTGCCAATCGAAGGAAATATCACAGTTTGCCGCTCTGGCGCAGGCGGTTGAGTTCCTCGATTTCGCTGCGGATTTTCGAGAAATCGACGGTAGGAAGCTCTTTCTCGGTGGAAGTGTCGTTCGGGTTGCGCAAGGTGAGTATGAGGCGGCCTCGAATCTGCTCGGCAAACGCAAGCATTTCGGCTTCGCGCGGAGTCACTTGCAGGGTGACGGTCGTGTAGCCCTGCGCAGAACCGAAGGAACGGCTCTGGGTCTTGGCGGTGTCGCGGCCTGTGGCGAGGACGAGAACGTTCTGGAGAATGGTGCACGTGACAGGATCGCCGCGGCGCAACTTGCCTTCGTCGGACGGAAAATCAAACGTGCCGATGACATCTACATGATCGTTCGGCTTCACCATGCCCGAAACGGCGGCCGCGCCGGAAACGTTGATGCTCATCGCGCGCATCTGGCGGCGGACATCGGCGGAAAGTCCCTTCGACGATGTATCTCCGCCCTCGATGTCGCCCCAGAAAAGAACCTCGCCCGCCTCGTGGGCGATCAAGATTTTCCTGCCGAGAACATCCCTGAAATGCTCTATCTCCACCGCCTCGCCGCGCAGCGCCATTTTCGGGACGCGTTTCTTGCCGAGATCGCTCGCGCTCAACACCGTTCCCGCAGGCGTGTCGTTTGCGTAGGCCAAAACCTCCATCGTGCCGTAGCGGGCGGCAAGCGCCTCTTTCTCGCGCCGGACCTCGCTCTCCTTCGACGAAATGTAGATGCGAGAAAGAATAGCCGCCGCAAGCCCCGCCACCAGCGCGACGATTATGACAATATTGCGTTTCATCAACTATTTTTCTTTATAGATAAAGTCCTGAGTCCCAAGTCCTGCGGTGCGCCGGGATTAGTCTCTCTGACAGTAAAATGCCAAATACCAGCTCAGAACAACCCTTTCACCCGGCCGGTTTCCACATCGACGTCGATGCGGCGATACGCGGGCGAGGCGGAGGTGCCTGGCATCAATTTGATTTCCCCTGCGACGGGAACGACAAGACCTGCGCCCTTGTAGACGAGCACATCCTTGACCGGCATCCGCCATCCCTTGGGACGGCCGAGCAACTTCGGATCGTGTGAAAGCGAGTATTGCGTTTTTGCGCAGCAGACGGCGAGCCGAGAGGTCTCGGGATCGGCCTCGAAGCGTGCGAGCTTTTCCTTTGCAAGCGGCTCGAAATCGACTCCATCGCCGCCGTAGACTTCCTTCACGAGCTTCTCGATGCGGGCAGTCAACGGCTCGTCGAGCGAAGAGAGGAAATCAAAATCGTTCGGCGTGTCGCAAGCCTTGATGACCGCTTCGGCAAGTTCAAGCGCACCCTCGCCGCCCTTGAGCCAATGGTCGGAGACGGCGAACGCGGCGCCGGCGCCCTCGGCGATGCGCTTGACGAGATCGCGTTCGGCCTGGGTGTCGGTGTAGAATGCATTGAGACAGACTACAGGCTGGACGCCTGAGCGGCGAATGATGTCGATATGCGCGAGAAGATTGTCGCACCCCTTCTCGAGGAGCTCTAGATTTTCTGTAGTATAGACTGGATCCAGCGGGAGCCCGGCCTTGACGGCCGGTGCACCGCCGTGGGCTTTGAGCGCGCGAACCGTCGCAACGAGGACCACCGCATCGGGCTTCAGGCCGGATGCGCGGCATTTGATGTTCCAGAATTTCTCGAAGCCCATGTCGGATGCGAAGCCCGACTCTGTGACAACGTAGTCGCCCAGCGCGCAAGCGAGCCTGTCGGCTATTACAGAGTTCTGTCCAATGGCGATGTTCGCAAAAGGACCTGCATGGACGAACATCGGCTGCCCTTCCAGCGATTGCATCAGAGTGGGCTTGATTGCGTTCACGAGAAGCGCGCACATCGCGCCGTCCACCTCGAGATCGGCAGTCGTCACCGGCGTCCCGGACTTTGAATATGCGACGACAATCTTCGAAAGCCGCTTGCGCAAGTCGGCAAGATCCGCGCTCATCGCAAGGATCGCCATGACTTCCGACGCGACTGTGATGTAGAAGCCGGAATTGCAGGTAAAGCCGTCGAGCTTGCCTCCGCGGCCTATTTCGATATTGCGCAGACCCTGGGCGCAGAAATCCATCGCCCAGCGGAACTGTATGCGGCCGGGATCGATATCGAGCCGCTTCAGACCGCGCTCGGCGAGCCAGGCGTCGTCATGGTTGCGCTCGTGCTGCATGCGCGAATTGAGCGCCACCATGGCGAGGTTGTTCGCGTTGGTGATCGCATCGATGTCGCCGGTCAGGCCGAGCGAGAGCGCAGTCAACGGAACGACCTGGGCGAGCCCGCCGCCGGCGGCCGATCCCTTGATATTGAACGTCGGGCCGCCGGAGGGCTGCCTCACGCAGCCGATTACCTTTTTGCCAAGCCGTCCAAGCCCTTCCACAAGACCAAGCGTCGTCGTAGTCTTGCCTTCTCCAAGCGCGGTCGGCGTTATGGCCGTGACGTCGATGTACTTGCCTTTGCGGCCGGCGCCGACGCGCTTCAATACGCGCGTGGCGTCGACTTTTGCGAGGTTTTTCCCGTAGGGAGACCACTCGTCTTCAGTCAGGCCAAGTTCCGCCGCCAAGTCTTTTGCAGGGCGGAGGGTCTCTTCGGCGGCCTCGGCAATCTGCCAGTCCTTCAATTTGGTCGGGTCGAGTTTCATGGGCGTTGGTGGCTATAACGCTTGAAGAGCTTATATTTTGTACTTCTTTACAATGGCCTCGAATTCGGCGGACTGCGCTTCCATCGATTCGACCATCTTGAACTGCGTGCGGCAGCGGACGAGGTTGTGGTCGTCGCAAGATGTGTGAAAATAAACGTCTCCGGCGAGGTAGTCGGCGAGGAAGCGTATTCCGCATTCCATGGTGAGAAGGCGTCCCGAAAACGCGAGGTTGGCGAGTTCCGCCTCGTTCAGGAATTTCGCGCCTTCGAGGTAGCCCGCGACGAGCGCCTCGAAGTACTCCTTCTTGGAATAGACCTTCGAGAGATCGCGTTCGTCTTCGGCCGCGGCGGCGGACGAAGTGCGGACCATGTCGCCGAAATCATAGAGCGCGGAGCCCGGCATCGTCGTATCGAGGTCGATGACGACATTCGAACCGTCCGGCGCGAGCATGACATTGTTGATCTTCGTATCCTGATGGACGACGCGTTCCGGGATATCGCCCGATTTCATCAAATCGACGACCCTAGAGCACTCCTCGCGGCGTTTGTCGACGAATGCGAGTTCGGCGGCGACCTCTTTCACGCGGCCTTTGACATCCTTCGCGACCGCCTCGTCAAGCTGTTTCAGCCGGTTGGGGGTGTCGTGGAATTTCTCGATTATGTCGTCGAGACGCGGCGGGGGGATGTCGGCAAGGTCGTTCTGGAATTTCGCGAAAGCCGAAGCGACCAGTCGCGCTTCATTCGGTTCCGTCACGATGTCGCGCGATGTATAGCCTTCGAGGAACGCATAGAGACGCCAGGGGTTCTCATAGCCTACGACCTCCAAAGACTTCACGCCTTTCGACTTCAGGAAGGAGGTCACGCGAAGGATGTTGTTCTTCAGCAGAACGGGGTCGAAGATGTCCGTATTGACGCGCTGCAGAATATAACGCACGCCACGCCTGGTCTCGACCTTGAACGTGTCGTTGATATGGCCGGAACCGTAGCGCGATACATCTGTGGCATCGGTCACGCCCATCGACGCCAGAGCCGCAGAGAGCTCTTCCTTGGAGAAAACACGACTGCTCATACTGGAAAGGTTGAAAAGTTGAAAGGTTGAAAAGGATTTTCCTGTTTTTCGCTTTACGATTTTTCGATTGTCTCAAGCCTCGCTTCAAACATTCCTTTTATCGTGCCGGCCAGAGTCTTCGTCAGTAATTTTATCGCAGAGACGCAGAGGCACGAGGGCACGAAAAGGCCTGATAGACTCTGCGTTCTCCGCGCCTCTGCGATAAAAAGGACGGCTTTAGGCAATCGCAAATCGAAAAATCGAAAACACCCTTACTTCTTGATCGCCGGAATCTGCGCGGCGGCGACGGACTGGCCGAGGCGGCGGAAGTGCTCGTCCGGGACGATGAGTTCGACGCGTTCCGCCGTATCGGGGTAGATGTCTTTGAGCATCGCCTTTGCGGTTTCGAGAATTACATCGCCGCCGAGGCCGCTCGTGACGCGGCCGAGAAGCATCATGGACGAATAGTCGTAGAACTCGCCATACCACGGAATAGCGTGGGCGAGGAAGCGGCCGATCTGCACGTAGACCTTAAGCGCGCGCGAATCGCCCTTCTCCATCGCCGCCTGGACGACCTTGAGGCGTTCGGGAAGCTTCATCTCGGCAGGGAACTCAAAGCCGAACTTCTCGGCAAGCCAGTTGACGGCCTGCTGCGAGAAGGCCATTGCGCCGACACCTGCATCGCCCGACCATTCGTCCTTGGGCGCCTTTGGGTTGAAGTCGACAGGCGCGAAGGCGAGTTCGGTGATACGGCCCGTGAGGGCGCCGGACTGGTCGATGTAGCCGACCGCCTCGGACGAACCCATGGCAACGCCGAGAATGCCCTTCTTGCCCATGGTAATCATTCCCGCGAGCGCCGAGACGTCGCCATCGTTGTAAATCTCGAACGGCACGCCCCAATCCTTCTCGACGCGGAAAAACATGTCCTGCGCGATGGGGTACTTCTCGGGGTTCTGTTCCTTGATGGCGCGGAACAGACTCGCGACGCCCATCTTCTTGCCGACGAGCGTACCGGCTGTCGAGCCGCCGATCGCATCGACGCGCGGCAGTGTCGCCGCCGCTTCCTTGAGGCCGGCGGTGAGCATCGAGTAGTGATACTCGGGGTCGGGATTGTTGCGAGGATCCCAGGGGAATTCCTTCGAGAAAACGACCTTGCCCTTGTTGAGAGCGGAAATCTTGAAATCGCTCGCGCCAAGGTCGAAACCGATGCGACAGCCGTCGGCGACGGTCTTCACCTTGGTGAGGGACTCGTTCATCTCGGGCATCTTCTTGTAGGGGAGGATGACCGTTTCGACGGGACGTCCGTAGAGATCGGAGAAAAACGCATAGTCGAACTTGCGCGCGCCGCGTTTTGTGTACGCCTTGGCGACAGGCGCGACGACTTCCTCCGGTCCGGATATGTAGAGCTTCCAGCCGCCGGCCGCCCAGACGATGAACTTGGCGATACGGTCGACAACGTGCGAGACGTATTTCACCGCCTCGGGATCGAGACGCTTGGGGATCTCCAGATCGTAGCGATAGATCTTGCCGTCTTCGCGTTCCCAAGCGACCGCGACGACGTCGTTCTTCGCGCCGAGTCCGGCTTCAATCTCCGCCAGCGCCATGATAGGCGCCTGGAATTCCGTCTTGTCGCACTTGCATTTGCCGCAGCTGCAGGCCATGTGAGTTATCCTTTCTTTTTGGGCGTCACGCCCGTTTTTCAAGAATTTAGCAGTATTATACCAAAATCCCCCGCCCGCGTCAAATGCAGGTTGAAAAGTTGAAAGACCGGCACCATTCTAGAACTTCCAGGGCTTCCAGCCTTTCAACCTTTCGACTTTATTCAATACGCCCTTTGTTCGTAATGGCCGGGCTGCCACACACGGATGACGGTGCCGTTGGGCTGCACCTGATCCACATAGCGCCCTTCGACCCATACCTGACGATACTGGACCACCGGGGCAGGCGGATACGTGACGACCGGCGGGGGCGTCACTATCACAGGCGCGGGCGTGTTATAGATGACCGGACGGGGTGCGACGATGCCATCGAAGAGCGCACCGCCGACAACGCCACCCACGAACCCGGGCCAGAAATTGCGACCTCCGTGCCCCCAGAAGCCGCCATGGTGGTGGTGACCGTGGTGATGGCGACCGCCGCCGCCATAAAACATCGGTGCGCCGCCGCGAGGTCCGCCGCCGCGAGGCCCGCCGCCATGAGGACGGGCGGATACGCCAAGCGATGCCACGAGCGCAACTGCGATTATCATAAGTTTCTTGTTCATCTTCGTGTTCCTTTCTTGTCGTTACACCCTGTCAGGGGCGCGAGCACGCGATTTCTGACAAACTTTTTTATTTCTTTCGCGACTTCCCCATCCCAAACAACCGCAAAGTCGCGCGGAAGTCTGCCGGAAGCGGCGAGTGGACGGCGATAACCGACCCCTTCTCCAGAGGATCCGGCAGAGACAGCGTGGAAGCGTGGAGCATCTGGCGGGGAACGAGCATCAACCGTTCGTCGCGCGCAGATTTCAATCCGAACACCCTGTCGCCCAAGATTGGATATCTGACGGACGAAAGATGGCGGCGGATCTGATTCGTCCTGCCTGTATCGATGCGTACGCGCAAGAAGCTGGCGTCCGGGCCGGTCCCCTCGCGAGTGACGCGGGAAACGGCGTTTTGTCCATCCAGCGGAGACTCGATTTTCAAGTGGACGAACTTGAATGCGCCCGCAACGATGGCGTGATACGTCTTCTGCACCTTGTGGGTCTTGAACACTTCCACGGCCGCCTCCAATGCCGCATGCCGCTTGGCGAAGAGCAGGCAGCCGGTCGTGTCACGATCGAGCCGGTGCACGGCCTCGAGCGTCGGGATGGATTCCTGGATGCGCAGAATCGCCTCCGCGCTCTTCGGGTCGTCGCAGCTGACCACGCCCGCAGGCTTGTCGCACACAAGGTAGTTGCCGTTCTGCCAAAGGACGCGGATGTGGCGCTTCGCTTGAGCGGCGGGGCGCACTTGAGCCTTGGCTTTTGGCGAAGAGGGTGCTATGGAACCCTGCGCCTTCGCCGCTTTGACGACAGCGGCGGGAATCTCCACCTTGTCGCCTGTCGCAAGCGCATACCTCGCAATCCAAACGCACTTCTTGTTGACCCAGACATGCCGTCCGTCTATGACCGCTTTGGCGGTACGGCGCGAGAGGGAATAGCGCTTGGCGAGAAAATCCTGGAGGCTTTTCGCTTCGGCCTTGCCGACCGTAAGCGATTCCATGCCGGCCGAATATCTAGGAGCTGCCTTCAAACCGCAAACCCACCCTTCAGACTTTCATGATGCTGCCGACGACGCCTTTGATCTTCCGGCCGACACGATGCGGCGCGAGCGTGATTTCGATTTCGGAGGAATCCTCGTCGTCTTCATTCTCGGTCACAATGGCGATTGTATGCGTCTCGCCGTCCAGCGCCTTCTTGAAATTCACGGCAAGCGGCTCATCGCTCATCAATTCCGAGAAGCGGCGGTTCTTGGCGTCTTCCTCGTCGGCGATGCCGAAGAGTTCCAGGAATGCCGGGTTGACGTTCGAGAATTTGCCGTCGACGTCGCACGAAAAGAGTGCGCAAGGGGAAATCGCAAACGCCCCCTCTTTTGCGCGAAGCATGTCGTTTGTTTTGCGGCGGCGCTCGACGTTGCGGACGGTAAACACGAGGTCGCCTGGGTCCATCAAGTCTATGACCGAAACCGTGACCTCGCAGGCGAACTTGGAACCGGACTTGTTCAACCCGTTCGCATCGAGCATCATGTGGCGATCGTCGTCGAGACCCCTGCGTATGCGCTGGACGATCTCGGGCGAAAGCCCCGGGATGAGCAGCGAAATGGGACGGTCGAGCAGTTCGTCGCCCACGTAGCCGAAGTGTTCTTCGGCACGCGGGTTCGACTCCAATATATGTCCGTTCGGGTCCGTGATGATCACGGCGTCATACATTCCTGCCAGGAACTGGCGGAACAACGACTTGCGGTCTTTAGGTACAAATAGTGCCATAGCAATACATATTATACCATACCAACGCGCAACGGGTCAAGAGGGCGCATGAAAAGTTGTCGATTATAAACATCGATTCCGGCTTCCGGGACCAATTTGAAATTGGGAACATGGGCAAGGACGGCATCCTGCCGGTTTTTTCAGATATGCCAGAAGTTCGCGAGGGAAATTCGTTTCAATCACCGTGAAGCCCTTGTTCACGAGCCAACCCCACCCCTCGGACGGCGAAACGAGAAGCGACGCACGGTCGTCGTGCCCGGCAGTGTGCTTGGACCAAGTCGCAGCGACGAACGCGCGCGATCCGGCAGCAAGAACTTTCGGCAACAACGCGAAGGGTTTCGAATCCAGTGTTTCCATTCTAAACTGGAACGCCTTTGGCTTTGCTTTTTGCAGCCACTCGTCCACATACGCCTCCAGATTTGGAATATTGTCGGCTATCACCGGGCAGTACACCACGCGCTCGAGATCGTCGCCGAAAACCGCTTTCGCCTTGGAATACGGCCAATCGAGCACGAACACAATCTCTTCCAGCATCCCCTCTTCGCGGGCGATCGCAAGCAACTTCGGTATCAGAGCGCCGCCATTCTGACCCGCCTTGTCGAGATACAGCGCCACCTTGCCTTTGGCGACTGCCATGTATTCGCGCAACGTCGGAATCTTCTCGCGTGTCCATTGTCCTACGGCATCGTGCAGCCAAAGCGATTTGACCTCCGAGAGCGTCATCTCCGCTATCGCGCCATGCGAATGCGTCATGCGATCGACGGTCGCATCGTGATGGATTACGATTTCGCCGTCTTTCGTTTCCCTGACGTCGGTTTCCACGATGGAAACGCCGAACGCGATGGCATTCTCGAGCGATGCGATGGAGTTTTCCGGTGCGAATTTCCAGTCGGCGCGGTGGCTCGCCACGAGAACGGATTTGCCATCCGCCCAGTCGAACGGAACGGCAACCACAGTCCAGGCGAACGCCACAAACGCTATCGCACCCGTTACAGCCTTTTGATTATTCATTTCTTTCTCACCTTTAAGAGGGCCGCGAAGAGTCGCGACCGCAATAAGTCAATCATCGCAGGGAATCGGCAGGCCAAGCATCGTGAAGTAGCCCGCCTCCCACTTGTCCATTTCACCGACAATAGGGACGGCGGCCTTGCCGAGTTCCGTGAGCGAGTATTCCGTCTTTGGCGGGACTACGGGATACACCTTGCGCGCTATGATGCCGTCCGCCTCCAGCTCGCGCAACTGCTGGCTGAGCATCTTCGCCGTGGCGTGCGGAATCTTCTTCTGTATTTCGTTATATCGCATCACGCCCTTCTCGTTCAACCACCAGATTATCACGGCCTTGTACTTCCCGCCGATGACGGCCAGCGCCGCCTCCACCGTGCAGTGCAGTTTTTTCGCTTCGTTCTTGGTCATCGTATCTCCATGCTCTACTTTTGGTAAGTATCATACAAAAAAGTGCATTCTTGCGCACTCGGCATATATTATAGTATAATACCGCCGTTTACGCAAGTGGGCGATCGCCGGCGACACGGTCAAAGCCGCTCTCCCACCAGAAAAGGAATAAATCAAGTAATGAAGATCCTGCTTGTCATATGTGCAATCGCGCTCGTAGTCGCGACATGCTGCGCGATTGGCTGCATCGCCCTTTCGCGCCGTTCTACGGATGCGACTATTTCGCCGACGGCCAAAATCCCCGGCAAGGCGGCGGTCGTCTACTATTCGCAGTCGAAAGTACGCAACACCGCGACCGTGGCGCAGTGGATCGCCAAACACACAGGCGCCACGCTGATCGAACTTGAGCTGGCCGAACCATATCCCGAACCATATTCCGCAACCCTCAAGGCCGTCGGAAGGGACGCCGAGGCTGGAACGCTTCGCGCCCTGAAGAACATGCCATCCCTCGACGAGTATGACGTAGTCTTCCTCGGCTCGCCCATCTGGTACGGGACTTGCGCGCTGCCGGTTGAAACGTTCCTCAAGAACAATCGCCTCTCAGGAAAAGTCGTCGCACCCTTCTGCACGCATGGCGGCGGGGGCGCCGGACGGTTTGCCGCCGACATCCGCCAAGCGTGCCCCGATGCAAAGGTCTTGGACGCACTCGTCATCCGCGGCTCGAACCAGATTGAGCGCCGCATGGGGCTCGGCGTCGGTCTCCGCCATACGGAAGACGATGTCGTCAAATGGCTGAACCGCATCTTCAACAAATAAAGTCAAACTAAAAGGAAACATAAAATGGCAAAGAAAGATCTGGGCGTAGTACCCGCCGTATATCCAATGCCCGTCCTCATTGTCGCCGCATACGACAAGAGCGGCAAGGTCAATGCGATGAACGCCGCATGGGGCATGATATGCGATATGGACAAAATCGCGCTCTTCATCAGCGAGGGACACAAGACCACCAAGAACATTCTAGAAACAAAGGCGTTTAGCGTCGCCATCGCAGACAAGGCGCACATGGACGTCGCCGACTACTTCGGGATCGCAACGGGGAACAAGACGCCCGACAAGTTCGAGCGCACAGGTTGCAAAGCCGTCAAGTCGCGGCACGTCAACGCGCCAGTGATCGAAGAGTTCCCGGTCACGATGGAATGCGAACTCGCAGAGGTCGTATCGACGAAGACGATGTACTGTATCGTCGGGAAAATCGCCAACGTGGTCGCAGAAGAAGCGGTGCTCTCCGAAAACGGCAAGGTGGATCCCGCGAAGCTGAATGCGCTCGTCTTCGACCAGTTCCAGAGCGGCTACTATGCCACCGGCGCGAAAGTCGGCCAGGCCTGGAACGCCGGCAAGCCACTCATGCAAAGAAAAGGTTGAAAAATTGAAAGGTTGAAAGTTGAAAGGCACGAGGAAGACGCATGCTTTTCAACTTTCAACCTTTCGACGTTTTGCGGCCGCGACAAGCGCGACCCTCCCGTGTTCGGCCGCGCTACTTTCCGCCGGCGAGGTTTCTTTATCATCCTTTGACTTAATCAAATCTTTTTCCAGACATTCTTCAAGAAGTCGCTCAAAATGTGCTATCGGGAAAAGCTGCAATGGAAGGTATGGCTTATAATCGATTTCTTTTGCCGTGCATTGAATATATCTCACCCCCGCATTCTTGAACAAACTCCACCGCTCAAACCATTTGTCGATGGCGAGAATAGACCCTGTTTTGACTTCAAACACATAGAACATCTTTCCAACCTTGGCAATCGCGTCAAATTCATATTTGATTGAGTTCCAAGACGCGCCGTTTGAAAGTGTGACATTCCAGAAAATAAACGAAGCAAGCCGCTTTTCTTTCGAGAAACTATTTATTGTCTTTTCGATAAGATAAACCATGCCGTTTTCCGCCCATCCGCCATCCAAGAACTGACGTCGATCCGCGAGAGGGCATATCGACAATGTATCCCCGTTATCTTTGACATAGACGGAAACTATATGTGCCTTTTGCATGTTTTCAAAGAAGTTTCGCAATTGATTCCAGCAATCCGACTCGCGGTAATCACTCTTTGCAAACTCAACACTGTCCGCCGACTTTTCCTTGATTGCTTCCGCCAGACGCTTCATTACCGGCAAATACAGTTCAATCCTCCCTATCGCCGTCTTCGATAAAGCATAAAGCGCATCGCGCTTCTCGCCATTGCATTTGGCATCTATTGGAAGAAGTCCCAATGGCTCGAACAATTCGTATAACGGCTTCCATGAGCGACCGTGTGTTTTCTTTTTGAACACGAACCCGCATTTGAAGGCATCGGCGGCCTTTTCGCCGACCGCGAGATAGCGCCGATGCTCCTCGTCGTAAATGATCGGCTTCAGTTTTTCGAGCGAATATTTGCCGTGTTCGTCGAGGATGCTTTCGTCGGCCTGTATGTTCACGACCTCGCCCGTAATCTGCACATGGCTGCCGATTGTGACCGTGTTCACGACCTTGCACTCGACAACCAGCTTCAACTCGTTGATGACAGGCGCGTCGACCTTTTCGGCTCTTGTAACCGTCCAGCCGACTTCGGCAATCTTGTCGTGTTCGCAGCCAGATGCGATGCCGATGTAGTCCGCCTCCGCCGCCTGCCCGACGCCCGGATAGCCGATCGTGAACGCGCCGGAGTGCAGGATGCTTTTCAGCGTCTTGCGCTTCGCTGTCGCGTTGATGGCGATCGTCAGGCACGGCGGCGTGTGGCTCGACGGCGTGTAGAACGCGAGCGTGCAGGCGTCCGCCTTGCCGTTCTCGTCGTACGCCGCCGCTATAATCGCGGGCGTCGGCGAAACGACCGCCCGCAGTTTGAGCGATTTCTTCATAGTTCGCATTTCCCGCATCCGGCCGCGTCGTGCGCTTTCGAATATGTTTCGTCGTCGACCGGCTCGCACCATTCGTTTGACGTCCCGGTGCCTGGGATTTCGAGCGCGATATGCTGGAACCACGAATCCCGCGCCGCGCCATGCCAATGTTTGACGTTCGCGGGTATGTTCACCGTATCGCCCTTCTCCAGGCGGCGCGCCGGCTTGCCCCACTCCTGATAGAAGCCGACGCCCGCCGTGACGATGAGCATCTGCCCTCCGCCCGTCTTGGCGTGGTGGATGTGCCAATTGTTGAGGCATCCCGGCTCGAACAGGACTCCAAACGCCGGGACCTGCTCAAGCGTCAATTTGTGGAGATAGCTGTTGCCGGTGAAATACTTTGCATACGCAGTGTTGGGCTCGCCCGCGGGAATGGGCAAGAAACCGGCCGGCAAGTCCTCTGGATTTTGCGGCAGACGCACGCGCCGCACTATATTCGCCGCCTGCGCATCGCTCACGCCGTTCACCTTCCCTATGGCGATATGCGCCTTCATCTGCGGCTCCGTCTCTGGACGCGCCGCAAGCGCGGCTATCGTCACAATCTCCCGCGTCCGCCAGTCCAATGCATCGCGCTCGAAGATGTCCCCGAAAAGATGGGCCTTGAGGTATTCGTCGAGTTGGGGATGGAAATCGAAGAGCGCGCCTTTCACAGGGCCGCCGCAAAGTTTGGTCTGGTTCGCCGTGCCGTCGCGGAGCGCGGAGTAGTCCGGCTTGAACGGAGAATTGCCGCGGCCCTCTGCCGGGTTCGCCGCAGAGGCCGCTTTCATCAACGTAGTCGCGGCGTTGAGGGCGCGTGGGAATCCGCAATAGGCGTAAAGCTGCCCGACGAGTTCCTTCGCCTCGTTGAGCGTCAACCCTGCGTCGAAACCGCGCTTGAACGCCGCGTCGAGCTTGTCCTGTTCGCCACGCGCCGTCCATGCCCCGATATCTACTATCGCCGCTTCCCTGGGTGTCAATTCCTCTGCTCCTGCCGTGATTGCCGCCGCCATGATCATCCCTCCGAGTATTTGCTTTACCATTGTTTTCCTTTTTGCTTGATAAAAGGGGATCAGACTGTAGCGCGCATTTAGTTCCATGTCGTATATTATGCCAATGTCCTGTTTTCTCTCCTGTTCGCCATGCTAAAAATAGATTTTTATCGCAGAGACGC
>DFGB01000008.1:23765-29997 GCA_002371135.1 Verrucomicrobia bacterium UBA3761
AAGAGTGTGTTGATTTGACATCTCGCGAAAAATGCGAAAATCCGAGAAGACTCTGCGACTCTCGGATCTCTGCGATAAAAATCCATTGCATGCTATTGCGACGTTTTCTTGTGTTTCGTATCGCCGCGCTGGTTGTAGAGGATTTTTTCGCCGATTGCGACGATGCGGCGATCGAGGGCGGAAAGGTTGAAATCGCCGGCCGCGGTCTTGCCTTCGTAGAGAGAATACTCTTTTCTGTATTCAAGTTCGGTGAAGTTCGGCATTATAACATTGGCGCCGGCGAGCAAACCGCGTTCGCGGCCGAGCGAATAGCGATGGCATGACGCGTTCGATTTCCTGATGCCGCAGTAGTGCAATCCTTTGCGCAGACATTGGAAATTTCAACCAAAGCGCGAATCGAGACATTGCGCCCGATGATGCGCTCCTTGACGCGATACACCGCAGAATAGAGTGTGCGCGCAACTGTTCCTCGCCATCGGCGGCGAAGAGCGTCGCAAGCCCCTCCTCGTCGAGCGCGCCCGGTTTTTCTTCTGCGGCGCGAAGCGCTTCTTCGAACGACAGGCTCATTCCACCCTCAGCCCCGCTTCGAGCGCCAGCGCCCTGTCGTCGTCGTAATCGGAGCCAGGCGTGGTCAAGAGATGCCCTGCTATGCCGGCGCACATGCCGACGTATATGCACTTGCGCGCCGTATCGTCGCTCATGTCCGAGCGACCGCCTGCAAACCTAAGAGATGCCGCGGGGTTCACAAGCCGCACGATCGCGACGGAATCCACGACGCGTTCCGGGTCCGGGACGGGCAGTTCTCCCAGCGGCGTGCCGGGTATCGGGTGCAGGAAATTGAGCGGGATCGAATCGGGCGCGATCTCCTTCAGCGCGAATGCGAATTCGACGAGCTCGCGATCGCTCTCCCCCATTCCGAGGATGCCCCCGGAACACACTTGCAAGCCGATGGAGCGCGCGGCCTTTATGGTCGCGATTTTCTCTTCGACCGTATGCGTTGTGCAGTAGCGGCGAAACGCCGACGGTGCGGTCTCGATGTTGCAATGGACGCGCTCGAGACCGGCGGCCTGCAGCTTTTTCAGCGAAGCGAGGTCCATGATTCCGAGCGACGCACATATGTGAAGACGCGTCGCAGACTTCATCGCGCGGATCGCGTCGCACACGGCGTCGATATCGAGCGCCGCGCCGCCGCGCCCGGAGGTTACTATGCCGATGCGGCGAGCGCCCTTGCGTTCTGCATCGAGAGCGGCCTCTACGCAAGTCTTCTCCCCGACCCAGCCATATTGCGCGCAGAGCGTTTTCCAATGCGCGGACTGGGCGCACCACCGGCAATCCTCGCTGCAACAACCGCTTTTTGCATTTACAATCGCGCAGAAATCGAACACCCGCGGCGCGAAACGCATTGTGGTCTCGTGCGCCCTTTCGCGCAATTCGCGGCGATTCTCCGGCCTCAAAAGCCGCATCGCTTCGTCAAACGAAATACTCGCATTTTCGACAGTCATGGACAGCAGCATTTTTGGGGCGTATTATAACAAATCCCGCCGCCCAGCGTCAAGCCGCCCGCACCATGGCGAAAATCCACTGTCGCGTGTCTCGTCCCCCTTCCCGCCCTTTCAACCTTTCAACCACCTGCATGAGAGGCGGCGGAAGGAGCGGGCTACGGCGGCGAAGGCGGGGCATTTCGCTTTTGCCGCGCGGCGTTCTTCCTTGTGGCGCAAATACGCGTCGATTGCCGCCGCCCACAACGAAGAGTCATATCCCGAGAGCTCGATGCATAGGCGAAGGTTGCGCTTCAAGGCTGCGATGCGCCCTAGATGCCAGAAGCGCGTGCGTTCGTACGCATGCACGAATACGCGGAGCAAATCTTCAACCGGCAAGCCCATGCGCAGGCGTTCAAAATCGAAACACGCGACGACGCGATCGCGGTCGAAGTGGAAATTGCGGCAATGGAAGTCGCCATGGATGGGCGCAAGCCGTGCGGCGCAAGCGTCCGCGCCCTTCCACGCCGGATATGCGAGTTCGCCGGGGACATCCGCGAGCGCCGCCATGAGTTGCGCGTGGGCTTTGCACAGCGCCGCGATTTGCGCGCGGCTGTAGCGCCAGGGTTCCACGACGCCACCCTTCGCCCACCCAAAGACAAGGACCGCCTCGGCGCGCTGTTCGAATTTGACGAGCGGCGGGATGATGCCGGAGGGTCTCAGCGATGCATAGAGGCGGGCCGTCATTTCGCCGACGCCGCGGGGCGCGAACTTGATAAAATACTCGACGCCGGATTTGGCGACGGCGTGGAAATTCATCGAGGAATTGCCGCCCAGACGCGCAAAGGACGCGAACTCCTCTCCGACGACCTCCCGGGCCGCCGCTTCGCGCGTGACGCCATACCTCGCGCGAATATGCGCGAGATAGCGCGCGGCCTTGCGGCGGAGTTTGATGCGACGAAACGCAGGGATGAACGCCTCCGGCCGGAAAAACGTTTTCGAGGTCGGTTCGAAGTCGACGATTTTCGTTTCAATCGAGCCGTCGGGGCGGATGAGCGTGTGGAAATTGCCGGGCTCGTAAAAGGGTGCGCCGGCTTTCGCGAGCGCTTCAAGGAGCAGACGCGCCTGATGGTAGATTGTTTCGCGGTTGCGCAGAGTCTGGCGGGCGATTTCGAATTCGTAGGGAATTATCGCCGTGCCGTCCGGGTTCGTGTAATACGTCTCGAGGACGCCCCAGCCGTAGTCTGGATGGAACACCTTTTCGCAACGCTCCGGAAAGTGAGCAAAGATTTCAGGCGGCAGCAGTCTGCGGTAGCGTTCGTAGGCGGCGACTTCTTGGCAGCCGGAATTCAACCGCTCGCTGAAACGCCGCCGGTCGATGTCGCGCCGGATGGAGGGCTTGACGTGCTCCTTCTCGTAGAGGTCGCGCGGTTTGTAGAACTTCACGCAAAGCCCGGTCTCGCCGATTTTGAAACAACACCTGCGCGTCCCTCCCCATCCGACGCGCACGAGGGGATTGACGGCAATCAGCGATGCGAAAGAGGGCCCGGTCATGGTGCGTCGTGGAGTTGCGTTCCTGTGCTTGCGAACTGCCACAAGACGAGTTTCGTCTTGCCGTATTCGCGCTCTTTTAGAAGCCGCCAGCCATCGACCGCCGCACCGGCATCCTGCGCGCTCAGCATCTCGGCGACGCAAATCCCCCCTTCCCGGATTCCGCCGTTCGCAGCGAGAGCCGCAAGCAGCGTATCGACGCCTCGCCCATCCCACAGCGCATAGGGAGGGTCTGCAAAAACGATGTCGAACGGCCCGGCCTGCCGCGACGATGCGAACGCGAACGCATCGCCTCGCACGACGCGCGCCGCCGTCGCGGCGGCGCCAAGAGCGGCAAGATTCTTCTTGAGCGTCGCAACGTGCCTCGCATCGCGTTCGACGAACGTCACTTCCCCGGCGCCGCGCGAAAGCGCCTCGAACCCCACCGCCCCGGAACCGGAGAACAAATCGAGAAAGCGGCACGACGGGACTTCGTTCATCAACATCGAAAACAACGCCTCGCGGACGCGATCCTGCGTGGGACGTATATCCCCCGTCTTCGGCGTCGCAATCACCCGCCCGCGATATGTCCCGCCTGTGATACGCATTCTCGCTCCACGCAAGTAGGAAGTTGGAAATAGGAAGGAGGAAGGAGAAAGCAGGAGAGGCTTCAGCGGCAAGGAGGCGCGGCTTCAGCCGCGCTGAATCTCCTGCTTCCTACTGAAAATCCCCTCCTTCCCGCGAAGCGGACCCGGGACTTGCGCTGTATTCGGCAACGCTATCGGCCGTTTCCCATACCTTCACGGAAACGAGGCCGGGGATGCGTTCGGCGAGGTCGCCGTAGAACATCTTGGCGAGATTCTCGGCCGTCGAGCGAAACGGCAACGCGACCGTCCTCATACCATGCCGCTCCACCACGGCGGCGATTTCGCACTCGCCCTCAGAGCCGGTGTGATACATGAAGGCGTGGTCGAACCTGTCGCACACGACTTCACCCGCCACGCGCTTCAAATCCTTGAAGTCGATCACCATGCCGTCGTCCGTCTCGCCGCGGACCGAGATGTCCACACGATACGTATGCCCATGCAAATTCTTGCACAGGCCCTTGTGGTTGGTCAGTATGTGCGCCGCATCGAAGCGGACGGTCTTGGTCACTGTTGTCATTGGCGGGAGAAAATTTCAGGCGGGGCGACGGGGCGGAATGTTTTCGTGGAGACGAACGCATGGCGCGTGAAGCCGGAGACGAGGAGCGCTTCCTCGCCCTTGCGGCGGATTTCGCATGCGATTTCGATGCGCACGCCCTTCATCGTCTTCACATACGCGCGGACTTCGAGGAGGTCGTCGTACTTCGCACTGCCCCTGTAGTCGAGTTCGGCATGGATGACAGGCAGCATGAACCCGTCCGCCTCGCATTGCTTGTACGTATAGCCCATCGCGCGCATGAGTTCGTTGCGGGCGCGTTCGAATATGACGAGGTAGTTGGCGTAGTAGACGACGCCCATCATGTCCGTGTCCGCATACGGCACGCGATACTCCATCGTAATCTCTTTGTTCATCTTGCGAGCAGCCCCGTAGTCCATTCGCCAAGCGTCTTGCGCGAGACTTCCTTGAAGCCTAGAGCGGTGTACGCCGAAAGCACTTCGCCGTAGAGCGTCGAGAGAATGCCTGAAATGACAAGATGGCGACCGACGTAGCTTTCGATCTGAGCAGCGAACTTTATGAGTAGCGGCCCGAGTATGTTCGCCACGACGAGATCGTACTTCTTCTCCTCTAGTACATCGTACCGCGGCGCGTCCTCTCCAAGCGGACCAAGCGCAAAATGGAGATACTTGACGTCTACCCCGTTGGCGGCGGCATTCTCGCGGCTTGCCTCCACCGCCTCCATGTCGACATCAAAGCCGACCGACGACGCGTACCCAAGTTTCGCCGCCGCAATCGAAAGAATCCCCGACCCGCATCCCATGTCAAGGAACGAAAGCGGCTTGGCGGCGACTGAAGCACATGCGATTTCGTCGATGTACTCAAGGCATGCGCGAGTCGTCTCGTGCTTGCCAGTCCCGAACGCAAGACCGGGATCGAGCGTGACGACGACGCCCTCCTCCGGCATCGGCTCCCATGCAGGATGCACGACGAGCCGCTTGCCAATGCGTTCGGTCTTGAAGTGGCGGCGATACGAGAACTTCCAATCCTCGTCGGCGATTTCGCACGACGAAACCCCGACCCCCTCGCAACCGATTATGCCAAGCGCCGATGAAAGCCGCGCCTTCGCTTCGTCGATCCGTTCCGCCTCGGGGAAGTAGATCTGGATTTCCGTCAGAGGACGCTCCACATCCCTGTAACTAGACAAAACGAAATCCCCCCCGTCGAATACTTCGAAGAGGGGATTGACGAAACGCTCTTCAAGAGAGCAGAAAACTTTTTGCACGAAAAAGCCTTAGGCTTGGGCCTTTGCGGCGAGTTTCTTGACTACAGCCGGGCGCTGGACGAGAACGCGAACCTCCTCGTCCCCCATCAGCTTGACATCATCTTCCTTCATGCCAAACTTGACGAGGCGAGCGCGCTGCGCCTTCGACTTGCGAGCCTTGCCCGCGGGCGTTTTGCAAGGACGAACGTGAGATTCCTTGCGAAGTGTGCGACCTGTTCCCATTTTGTGTTCTACCTTTCTGTTCGAAAAACGCGCATATTATACCAAAACCACCCCCGCCGCGTCAATAGTGAAAAAAGAGGTAAAAGAGGGAAGAGGGAAGAGGGAAAAGGGAAAAGGGAAGAGGGAAGAGGGAAGAGGGAAGAGCCCCGCCCCGCACGGCCGCCAAAGTCACAGTTGTCACATCCAAAGTCACAGCTGTCACTTTCCAAAGTCATAGGTATCACCTTCCAAAGTCATAGGTATCACCTCCCAAAGTCATAGGTATGGATTGCCGAAGCGATAGTATTGAATACGGCGTTTCATAGTATTCGTTTTAAATCGGCTGCATTGGGTTGGCGAATCACCTCGGTAGGCTTCATCCTCTTCCCTGTTCCCTCTTCCCTATTTCCCTATTTTAACACAGAGGCACTCAAGTCGCAGAGGGACACAGAGGATTTCAGCTTTTCCGCTCCTTCTCTCTGTGCATCTCTGTTCCTCTGTGCCTCTGTGTTAAAAACAAGTCGAATTGGCATTGGCAACATTCCCTCTTCCCTGTTCCCTCTTCTCTCTTCCCTGGGTGACTTGTAAAGGGGGTGGG
>DFGB01000034.1:0-17888 GCA_002371135.1 Verrucomicrobia bacterium UBA3761
AGGGCAACTGTGTCCTCTCGAAAAAAGAGCCGGTTTCTTGGAAATGGGCGGCGCTGTCATATGCGAGGTACAAACGCTTTCTAGTGGTAGCCGAGTTCGACAATGTCGTCGTCGCGGCAACGCACCTTGAGCAGGCCGGAACGGAAACGATCTCTGCGCATGATGCGCGCATGGCCAGCATCCCCGAAATCAGGGAAAGCCTTGCGCAGTACGCCGAAAGCGGCAAACCCATTTTCCTTTGCGGCGACTGGAACGCCAGGCCGGGCAGCGACGAAATCGCTCTGATGAAGGAGTTCATGACGATAATCTCGCCGACCAACGGCGTGCGTACCTACCACGGCCGCAAAGCGACGGACGGATCGATAATCGACTACATCGCCGTCGATACCGCACACGCGGACGACATCTATACGGCTTCCGCATACGTGATAGACGACATCGCCGCCTCCGACCATAATCCCGTCTTTGCCGAAATATACCTTCGCCCGGCGGCGTCTGCGCTGGGCTGGGTGGACGAGCGCATCCTTACGACCGGACGCACGGGAACATGGTCGCCCGCCGTCGCATGGGACGTAGGCTCGTGGACGGCGGAGCTTGGCGGGGCATATTCGTTTGAGGCGAACGAGCCATCTGGCGGCGATGTTGTCACGATGACCGTGACGGCGTCGTTCGACGCCGTGCCGATGGAAGAGGCGACACCGGACGAAACGGCGCAGGGCGCGGTGTGGCTCGGGACGAACGGCTCGTTCCAGGTGTGGACCGCAGGGAATGTTGCCAATGTGGAAATGTTGCCAACAGCCAATTCCAATTCCCAATTGGAAACAGGAAATATTCCCCGCTGGATTGACGTCGAAGCAGATGGCGTGACGCCCGAGACGGGCGTCGAATACACGTTCAGGGTTGTCTTCGACTACACGGCGGGGACGTATTCGGTGGATGTGCAGGACGGGACGGAATGGCGGTCGCTGGCAGGGCGCGATGTCCCCATCGCGCCGCAAACGGACTTCCCGCTGGCTGCGGAGGGCACATCAATCGCGAAGATTCGCTTCAACGGCGACGGGGTGCTTCGGTCGATCACGGGCGAACATGTCGTTGCCGAGGGGTTCAGCGCGGACGAGGCGATTGTGCTGAAGGGTAATGCGTCCGTCATTCTGGATGCCGCGAAGGCCGCGTGGCTCAACAAATGCACTGGCGGGAAATCGGCTGTCGCCGGAAAGATCGCGGCAGTCTCCGCCGATGATTTCCAGAAGGCGTATCTCTTGAACTTCGACATAACCCGCGACAGGTTCTCCTACACGTTCGAGATTACGGGCATCGCCGTCCTGTCCGACCATGTGACGATCGAGGCAACGCTCCATCGCACCGGCGAGACTCTCGGCGCGATCAACGGTACGCTGAACTTCTACGGCGCGGCGACGATGGAAGCGTTCAAAGCCGCGTCTCTCGCTCCGCTGAAGACCGCCACTCTCTCGGAAGCGGACGTGAACGGCGACGAAAAGGCGTCCGTGGAAATCGACCTCGACGGCGAAACCCCGCCCGCGTTCTTCAAGGCGAATATCGAGTGAGGGGAATGTGGGAATTTAACACAGAGGCTCGAGAGAAACAGAGATGCACAGAGAATTTTTCGATTGACGTTCAAACATATCAAACCTCTGTGATTCTCTGTTTCTCTCGGGCTTCTGTGTTTAAAAAAAGAACGCCTGATTGGCAACATTTCCACATTGCTCGTGCGTGGCGCTAGGGCCGTACGATGTCCCCTTCGTTATAGCGTCAAGGAGGCGCGGCTTAAGCCGCGCCTCTCCTGCATGGGGCCGCGCAAAGCGCGGCCATTAAAAGTCCGCCCGGCGTTTCGAGAAACGCACGCGCTTTATATGCTCGATTCGAGAAAGGCCTCTCTCCGGCGTGCCGTAGACCTCGACGACGTCGAAACGCCATGTGCCGCGGTGGCGCTTCTCCTTGAGCCAGGCCATGGCGGCCATGCGCACGAGAGAGCGCTTGTGCGCGTCGACGCTGCGAATTTCGCTGTCGAATTCGTTGTAGACGGAATGCTGCTTCACTTCAACGAAGACGATTTCATCCGCCGCCGGATCGCGGGCGATGATATCGATCTCGCGGCGCCTGTCGCGGCGGTCGGGCCGCGCATTGCGCTCGAGGATGACGTAGCCCTGCCTGCGAAGCAGCTTCTCCGCCTCGCGCTCTCCCCATTCGCCGTGGATCGCGGCCACGGGTTTGGACGAAGCAAAAAGCACCTCGCCCAGACGCTTTGCGCATCTGGCAAGAAATTCAAGCGCCCTTCTCACGTCTTCGCCCGCCATACAGTCCGCGCGAGGGCGTGGTCGCTCGCGCCATCCGCAGTGCGGACGCGGTGAAGCATTTCGCCTTCGCCAATGGCGGCGACCTCCGCGACCACATCCTCGCCTGCAAAAGTCTCGGACTTGAAGACGACTTCGCACTCGGCAATCTCGCGCGTGGCGGCGAACGCCTCAGGCGTCGCGTCGAGCATCCAGCGCACGTAATGGACGTTGTTCACGTGGCCGTTCAAATCGATCTGCGAACGGCCGGCGCGGAACGCGGCCGCGCCTGTTCCCTCGCGGCCGCACTGAAGTGCGGCCCTCCCGCCTTCCCACTTCAAATGCGCAAAGCCCTCCTCGCCGAAGACGCAGCCCCGCCCGGTATCGGCGGCCGCGAAGACGGCGTCGGGGATGCGCAGCACCTTGCGGGCGGCGAGGTCGAGCATCATCCACTCGCTCGTCGCAATGGCAAAGCGCTCGCCCGTCGCGGCGGAGACGGCTTCGAAATCGCGGTATGCTGTTATTTTCCTGCCGCCGCGCGGCCATGTGGCGAGGGCGATCTCCTCGCCCCAGCGCGGATAGCGCATGATGCGCGTTTTCATGCGCGTGAGCACCCACGAAGCATTTTCGCCGCGGGCCTCGAAATCGGTTTTGGAAAACCCGAGCTCGGCGGCATTGAGGCTCGCCGATTCCTGCATCAGGTCCAGCAAGGCCGGCAGCGTGGCGCAGCCATCGGCCCCGCATTCATAAGTCCTCAAATTCCATCTGCAAATCGATGCCATAAGGGAGCGCGTTTGACGTGTCAGAAAGGGATGGGCGCGGCGAAGACGTGTTCGCCGGAGGGAAGTTTTATCTTGAGTTCGCAAGCGTGGAGGAACAGCCTTCGCGCTTTTCGCGCGCCATACTTGACGTCGCCGACGACCGGGTGGCCGGCATCGGCGAATTGCACGCGAATCTGGTTCTTGCGGCCGGTTTTGAGGAATGCCTCGACGAGCGTCCAGCCCTCGCCTTCTTCCAGCCTGCGCCATTCGGTGCGGGCGTATTTGCCCCCGGCGCCCTCGGGGACGCTGGAAACTTTCATCGTGCGCGGATTGTCCATGAGATACGATTCGAATACGCCTTCGTCCGCATCGAGCGTTCCTTCGACGCGGGCGATATAGCGCTTCGAAGTGATGGCGTTCCAGTTTTCGCGCAACTTGTCGGCGAGGCGCTCCGACTTGGCGAAGAGTATGACGCCGCTCGTATCGCGGTCGAGACGGTGCACAAGCCAGACGCGCTTGGAGCTTTTCGCCTGGCCCTTGCGCACATAACCGGTGAGGATGTTCCCGGCCGTGCGCTGCGTTTCGCGCGCATGGCGCCCTTCGAGCCTCGTATGCGTGGTGAGGAGGCCGGCCGGCTTGTCGATCACGACGACATCCGCGTCTTCGTAGAGTATCTCGAATGGCAGGCGCTTTTTCATTTTTCGATTTCTCGATTTCTAGATTGGCTTCAAGCCTTTCTTTTTAACACAGAGGGACAGAGGCACAGAGGAACACAGAGAAGAGACGAATTTTTCGATTTTTCAATTCCTTCAAGCCTCTGTGCCTCTGTGCCTCTGTGTTAAAATGGAAAGCTTGAAAGGAAGGCTTGAAACAATCGAAAAATCCTACCGGATCTTCAGAATGAGGATGAGCAAGATGGGCATCACGGCGAGTTGCAGGAGAATGAAGCGCATGAGGACCTGGGCGTTCGTCCAGCCGAGTTTCTTCTTGCAGTGGTCGTGCAAGGGGAAGCGGATGCGGCGGATGGCGGCGTCCTCGCCGATTTCGAAGCCTAGCTTCTTCGCGAAACGCAGCAGGACGAGCTTCGCAAGCCCGCCGCCGCCGTTGACGAGCGCGATCGGCGCGATGGCGAGGATGATGGCCGGGTTGCCCGTCATGAGCGACACGACCGCGACGAGCATGCCGAGGAAGCGGCTGCCCGCGTCGCCCATGAGAATCTTCGAAGGCTCGGCGTTGTACCAGAGATACCCCGCGAACGCGCCGGAGACGATCATCGCCGCGATCGCCCACCTCGCCGCCTCGGCGTAGCACGGGATGAGGAAGTAGTGCGCGACGGGGCGGTAGCCGACGACGACATAGAGGAGCACGGCGAGCATCACGAGCGCGACGACGGTGAGCGAGCCAGCGAGGCCGTCCACGCCATCGGAGCAGTTGGTCGCGTTCATCGTGAACCAGAGTATGAACGCGGCGACGGGAATGTACACCCAGGCGGAGACGAAAAACACGTCGCTCGTGAACGGCAGCCAGACGAGGATCCTCAAGCCCTCGAGGCCGGGTATCGCGTCGGCATGGCCGCGAAATATGAAATACGCGGCCGCGACGGATACGACGAGGTCCAGGAGCCCCTTCTTGAGTTCGCCCCACGGGACGAGCGCGCGATCGTCGAGATAGCCGAACAGCATCGCAGCGTATACGGCGAGCACGGTCATGAAATCCCAGAACGCGAGCGGGACGAAAACGACTATAACCGGCAGCGCGATAAGCGTGATGAAAAGCCCGGCGCCGGTCGGCTTGCCGGCGGACTTCATGCCGTCCAAGTCGCTGCATATCACCTTGCCGCGGTCGCGCGGCAGTCTGTTCCACAACCGGGGTAGCAACAGAAGAGTCAAAAGCGCCGCCGTCGCCGTGCCGCCCGCAAGGAGCAATGCGTGCGAAGAAAAAAGCCTGAACGGCCCCCAATACGGAGTCAGGAATTTAGAGAGAAGATAGAGCATAAAGAAGAAAGTAGGAAGTAGGAAGGAGGAAGGAGGAAGTAGGAAGGAGTGCGAAACACATTTTAACACAGAGTCACAGAGACGCAGAGTGACACAGAGGAGTTTTTAATCATGGGAAACGACGATATATGCTCCGTGCCTCATAGCTTATCCAGAACTTCAGAACCGCGGACTCAGGACTT
This sequence comes from Verrucomicrobia bacterium UBA3761, assembly GCA_002371135.1. Classification (GTDB taxonomy): domain Bacteria; phylum Verrucomicrobiota; class Kiritimatiellia; order RFP12; family UBA1067; genus UBA1067. The sequence goes on from DFGB01000034.1 coordinate 5,229, forward strand.
AGGACTACAATAGAAATAGTAGTTCGCCACGCGAGGCGGGAGGAGTTTGCGCAGGGCGTAGAGCCGCTCGAGCTTCGTACCGGCGGGGACGAAGACGAGAGCGGTATCGGTCTCGTCGCCGGGCTTGCCGATCGAAGAGAACGGGACATTCTCCTTGACGTGGAGAATCGGGTCGGTGGCGTCGGGGTCGCTCTTCCAATCCTCCTCGACCACGGTGAGGGAGAACTCGCCATTCTCGCCGAGGCGCAACTCGTACGGCTGGACGAGGCGCTCCTTGCGGTCGCGCCACTTTTCAAGCGGCATATAGGAGCGGTAGAAGAACTGGCCGGGCGCGAAGCCGTTGATGCGGACGCGCGAGGAATCGATCGCTTCGAGCGCGGCGGCGGCGGCGGCGGCTTCCTCGATGGTCATCGAGGGCGCGAAATCCGTCTCCACGTCAAGAGACTTCACGAGGCTTTTTTCGCGCAACGCGGCGAACGCCGCGGCGATGTTCGAGGAGTCGAGCTTGAGCTGGACGCGTTCGGGTTCGGTGCCGCTTTTCAACGTGAACTTGATGCGGCGCTTTTCGCCTTTCGGGATTTCGACGGCGGGGACGAAGCGTCCGTAGGCGACAGACTGCGCGAGGGAATCGTCGAAAAGGATGAGCGACTGCGGGCAATCGTAAAGCGCGAAGACGGCGTTGGGCGAATCCTTGGCGGCGAGCGGGAGGCCCTTCGCGTCGCGCGCGCCGCCGGTGAAGACGGCCTCGGGCTTCGCTTCGTCGCGCGTATCCTTGATAAGCGTCCAGAGGCCGGGCTCGATTTCAACCGTCGCGCCGACCGGCCAGAAGCGGCATGCGCGGTAGTCGAGCGGCCGCCCCATGGGGAATCCGGCCTCGCTGAACGCCTTGGCGACGTCTGCGACAGGCGCGACGGTGAGGAAGAGCGATTCGTAGTCGTGGTCGGAATCCGGCCCGGCGAGGAAGAACTCGACCGGCGCGGCGATGCCGGGGTCGGTGGAGACGACTTCGAGCGTCACCGAATGCGCCGCCTTGTCGACTTCAACAGGGGCGGCAACCGCGCTTCGCGCGTTGAAAAGTTGAAAAGTTGAAAAGTTGAAAAGCAAAACAGGCAACAACTTGCTACAGCCCGTAAAAACAACTTTTGCCATTGTTGTTTTTACAAATTGTTTCCGTTGCTTCCATTGACAAGTTATTTCCGTTGTTTCCATTTTCACCCTTTCAACTTTTCAACCTTTCAACCTTTCAACTTCTTCATGGCGCGCTTGAAGCCCTCCGCGGAGCGCGCGATGATCGCCTCGTCGACGCTGCACGAGAGCCGCACGTAGCCCGCAAAGCCGAATCCCTTGCCGGGCACGACGAGGATGCGCTCGGCGAGAAGCGCGTCCACAAACACCGCATCGTCCGCGACAGGGCTCTTCGCGAAGAAATAGAACGCGCCCTTGGGCATCTCGAACTCGATCCCGGCCTCGGAGAGGACTTTCGCCATGAGTTTGCGGCGGCGGTCGTAGATTGCAAGGTCTACCGTCTCGTCGACGAGGGCGGCGGCGAGGCGCTGGCCAATGACCGGCGCGTTCACATAGCCGAGCGTGCGGTTCGTGAGCGTCACCGCCGCCACAAGCGACGCCTGGCCGGGCATCGCCGGGTTCGCGAGGAAGTAGCCGACGCGTTCGCCCGCGAGCGAGAGGGTCTTCGAAAAGCTCCCGAGGACGCACGCCCACTTGGAGACGGGCAGCATCGCAGGGACCGTGGCGCCGTCGTAGGCGAACGCGCGGTAGGGCTCGTCGGAGAGGATGAACATCGGCCGCAGACCCGCGGCCTCGCGGCGCGCATTCTCCGCTTCGACCGCGGCGGCGATCGCCTCCAGGTCTTCGCGCGGGTAGATGCAACCCGTGGGGTTGTTGGGCGAGTTGACGATGATCGCGCGCGTCTTGGGCGTGATCGCCGCCGCGAGCGCCGGAACATCGGGCCGGAACGACGGCGGCAGCGACGGCACCGCCTTCAAGACGCCGCCGAAATGCCCGCAATATGCGCCGTACTCGACGAAATACGGCGCAGGAGTCAAAACTTCGTCGCCCGCCTCGATCACCGCGCGGAAAAACGCCACTATCGCGCCGGCCGCGCCGACCGTCATCACGACATCCTTCGCCGCGACAGGCGTCTCTTGCTGGCGCGAAAGGAAACCCGCCATCGTCTCCCGCACGGCCGGTATCCCGGCGTTGGGGCAATAGCCGAGCCCCAGCGGCTTCACCGCCGATTCAGAGAGACGCACGAGCTCCTCGCGCGTCTTGGACGGCGGCGGAACGTCCGGGTTGCCAAGCGAAAAATCGCATACCGCCTCTTCGCCGAATTCCTTTTTCAGCTCGAGGCCCTTTTCGAACATCTTGCGAATCCACGAGCTCGAACCCATGGACGCGGCTATCTGGTTTGTGACTAGTTGCATATCACGAGAAATTATACCATTTGCCGGTGCCAGGGGTCAAGGGGGAAGAAGAGGGAAGAGGGAAGAGAGAAGAGGCGGTTTTTCGATTTGCGCTCAGGCATTCCTTTTTAACACAGAGACACGGAGACACGGAGATTCACAGAGGCTTGGGCGCAAATCGGGAAACCGGCAAATTCCCCCGGGGACATTGCATATATAATGTACGCGCGCGAGACAGGCCCCGGCCAAAGCAGAACGGCGATGCCTTGGCAGTCGATTTCAAACGATACCTATGACTTCGGGCGGCCATACCTATGACTTCGCCCGGCCATACCTATGACTTTGGAAAGCCATACCTATGACTTCCACGAGTCATACCTATGACTTTGGGAAGTCACACCTATGACTTTCGAAGGCATAACTGTGACTTGGCGCCGCCTCGCTGCCGCTCGCCACTTCCCTCTTTTGACACTCTCGCGGTGTTTATGGTATAATATTGTGTTCAAATGACGGTACAAGAGGTACAGGCATGATAGAAAAAGAATGGCTCGCGAAGTACGCTGCGAAAATACGCGCCGCCGACAGGATCGACCCCGCGCTCTACAGGAAGTACGGCGTGAAGAGAGGGTTGCGCAACGACGACGGCTCCGGCGTGCTCGTAGGTTTGACGACCATAGGCAACGTGCACGGCTATGTGATGAGCGAAGGTGAAAAACAGGCCGTGCCAGGCGAACTATACTATCGCGGCATCAACGTGAAGGATATAGTCCGCGCCGACCGCAGGGAACACCGTTTCGGCTACGAGGAGGTTTCGTATCTGCTATTGTTCGGCGAACTGCCTACGGCAAGGGAGCTCGTGGATTTCAAGACGAAACTCGGCTCCTACCGCAGGCTATCCGACGGGTTCAAGGAGAACGCCATCCTGCGCCACCCGCCAAGCGACCTCATGAACGGCATCGCCCGCTCCATCCTTTTCGCCTACGCATACGACGAGACGAACGAACCGGAGGACATGACCATCGAGAAAACCCTCGAGACCTCCATCAACCTCATGGGCGCCATGCCCACCATCGCTGCGTACACCTACCAGGCCAAGGCGCACTACCACATGGACGGCCCGCTCTTAATCCGCAACCCGGACCCGAAGCGCTCGACCGCCGAGAACCTCCTCCTGCTGCTGCGCGAGGACGGCAAGTATTCGCGCCTCGAAGCGGAGACTCTCGACCTCGCCCTCATCCTCCACGCCGAGCACGGCGGCGGCAACAACTCCTCGTTCGTCACCCACGTCGTTTCAAGCGCCCACACGGACATCTATTCGTCGCTCGCCGCGTCCATCCTCTCGCTCAAGGGATACCGCCACGGCGGCGCGAACCTGCGCACGATGCGCCAGATGGACGAAATAAAGCGCGTTCTCAAGAACTGGCGCGACGAGAAGCAGGTCGTCGCCTACCTCGAAAAAATCGCCGACAAGAAGGCCGGCGACAAGACGGGGCTCATCTACGGTCTCGGCCACGCGGTGTACACGATTTCCGACCCGCGCGCCCAGATGCTCAAGGCCAAGGCGAGGGAGCTGGCAAAGGCGAAAGACAGGCTAGACGAAATGAGGCTCTTCGAACTCATCGAAGAGAAAGGCCCGGACATCATCAAGGCCCGCCACCCGCGCGCCGAGGACGTCTGCGCGAACGTCGACCTCTATTCCGGCTTCGTCTACGACATGCTCGGCATCCCGCGCGACCTCTACACGCCTCTCTTCGCCGTCGCGCGCTGCGTCTCGTGGTGTGCGCACCGCATGGAAGAACTCATCAACGCCGGCCCCATCATCCGCCCGGCCTACAAACCGCTCTTCCGCCCCCGCCCCTACGTCTCTTTAAAGGAAAGAAGATAGGAAGTTAGGAGGTAGAAAGTAGGAGATTTTACGCGGCCGAAGCCGCGCACCCCTGCTAGGGCATCCGCTTCGCAGACATCCTTCGACCGGGGGGCATTCCTTGCCGCTATGACATCTCCTGCTTCCTACTTGAATTTTCTACTTTCTACTTCCTACTTTATAAATGCCATGGTTCCCGATTCCACCATAGAAGAAATCCGCTCGCGGGTCGATCTCGGCGAGCTGGTTTCGTCGTACGGCGTGAACGTGCGGCACGCGGGGTCGGGGTTGATGGCGTGCTGTCCGTTCCACAACGAAAAGACGCCCAGCTTCAACATCAACACGAACCGCGGCTTCTACCACTGCTTCGGCTGCGGGGAATCCGGCGACGCATTCACGTTCGTGATGAAGATGGAAGGCGCGACGTTCATGGAGGCGGTGAAGAAACTCGCCGAGCGCGTCGGGGTCAAGATCGAAGAGGCTAAAGAAGACCCGGCGGCGGGGCGGCGCAAACGGCTGTTCGCGCTGATGGCGCAGCTCGCGCAGTTCTACCATCGCTGCCTCGACGAGATGCGCGAGGCGCAGCTCGCGCGCGAATATCTCGCGAAGCGCGACCTCGGCAAGGAGGCGCAGGAGGCGTTCCTCATCGGCTACGCGCCGGCTGGCGCGAAAGTGATGTTCGAGTGGGCCAGGCGCAACGGCTACGCACCGGAGGAGATGGAGGCGGCGGGAGTCCTGAAGCTCCCCGACCCCGACCGCCCCGGCGACGAAGGCTACCACCGCTTCGGCGGCCGCCTGATGTTCACGATACGAGACAAGAACGGCAGGGTGGTGGCGTTCTCCGGCCGGCAGCTCGTCGAGAACAAGCGCTCCGGCAAATACGTCAACTCGCCCGTCACTGAAATCTTCAAAAAATCCGAAATCCTGTTCGGCTTCGACCGCGCCGCCGGGAACATCGCCCGCTCGCCGCACCGCGAGGTGATCGTCTGCGAAGGCCAGATCGACTGCATCCGCCTGCACATCAGCGGCTTCCCCGTCGCCGTCGCGAGCCAAGGCACGGCGTTCACGGAAGAACACGTCAAAATGCTCTCGCGCGTCGCGGATTCGGCGCTGCTCGTATTCGACGACGATGCCGCCGGCCACAAGGCGTCCATCGCCTCCGCCGGCATGCTCCTCGCCGCCGGCATGCCAGTGCGCGTCGTCCGCCTCCCGGACGGCGACGACCCGGATTCCTTCCTGCGCTCGAAGGGCGCGGACGCATTCAAGAAGCTGCTCGAAAACGCGGAGTCGATAATCCCCTTCCAGTGCCGCGTGGAACGCGCCAAGGAGACGAACCCGAATTCCATCGACGCGCTCGCGCGCATCACGTCCGCCGTGCTCAAGACGATTTCGCGCTGCCCCAACGCCGTCCTCAAGGCGGGCATGATCGGGGAAGCGTCGAAGATCCTAGGCGTCCCTGCGCTCGCGCTGAACGAAGAACTCGGCAAAGTGCACGTCGAGGCCAAGAGGCCGCGGCCCGCCGCGCCGCGGCAACAGCCTGTCGAGCCCCCGCCGGAACTCGACCCCGACGACGAAGAAGCGCGCTACGCAGAACTCGAACGCCAGCTCGCAGACGAAGAGAACGGCGGCGCGCGAATCGCCGGGCGCGACGCCGCGAAAGTCCTCCCCCCGCCGACGCTGGAAATGGAGTTCCTCGAATTCCTTCTCGCAAACGAAAACGACGCCGCCCTCGCCGCGTTCGTCGCCGATTTCGCGCCAGACGCCGTCCTCTCCCACGACTTCGCCAAAAAGTTCGTCCACGCCTGGCGCAACGGCCCTGAAAGCGGCGAGGATACGCTCGACAACATCGCCGCCTCTCTCGACGGCGAAGAAATGAAGTGGTTCGGCGAGATCGTCTCTTCCGGCGGCAAATCGCTTTCGAGCGACCTTTCCACGGCCGACCTCGCCAAGGAATACGCACGTCGGCTCTGGTGCACGTGGTGCCTGCGAAAACGCGGCTCGCTCGATGCGAGCGACGACGACGACGAAGCCGTCATCGAACGCATGCGCCTCTCTTCCGCCATCAACCGCCTCAAGACCGCCCGCTGGCCCGAGGCCGAACGGATAATCGCAGATTTCAAATCAAACCTACAACCCAATACGCAAGGAGCATAGCAATAAGCATGAATCTCAAAGAAGCAACTGCGCGCCTCTCGTCCCACAAGGAACTCGTCCAGCACATCCGCGACGAAGTCGGCCGCGTCATCGTGGGCCAGGAAAAACTCGTCGACCGCCTCGTCCTCGCCCTCGTCACCGACGGACACATTCTCCTCGAAGGCGTCCCCGGCCTCGGCAAGACGCTGAGCTGCAACACGCTCGCAAAGGTCCTCGGCCTCGACTTCAAGCGCATATCGTTCACGCCGGACCTCCTCCCGGCCGACGTCGTCGGCACTCTCGTATATTCGCCCAAGACGGGCGAGTTCTCGCCAAAGAAAGGCCCCGTCTTCACGAACCTCCTGCTCGCCGACGAAATCAACCGCGCCCCGGCCAAGGTCCAGTCCGCCCTGCTCGAATCGATGCAGGAGCGCCAGGTCACGATCGGCGAAGAGACGTATCGCCTGCCGGACCCGTTCCTCGTCCTCGCCACGCAAAACCCGCTCGAACAGGAGGGCACCTACCCGCTCCCTGAAGCGCAGGTCGACCGCTTCATGTTCAAGTGCCTCGTCGAGACGCCTTCCAAGGCCGACGAGCGCCGCATCATGCAGCGCTTCGCCGAGAATGCGGAAAGGCCCGCGCCCTCGACGATTTGCACGATGGAAGACATCGCCGGGCTGCGAAACGCCCTCAAGGAAGTCTACTGCGACGAAAAGGTGGGCGACTACATCCTCGACATCGTCTTCAAGACGCGCGAGAAGAACGAATACGTCCAGAACGGCGCCTCGCCCCGCGCGACGCTTGCCTTGAACCTCGCCGCCCGCGGCAACGCACTCATGAAAGGCCGCGCATATGCGACGCCCCAGGATGTCAAGGAAGTCGTCCACGACGTCCTCCGCCACCGCATCATCCTCACCTACGAGGCCGAAGCCGAGAACATCACCTCCGACACCGTCATCGACCGCATCCTCGACACCGTCCCCGTCCCATAACATGAAATTCGCCCCGATTCTTGCTTGAGCAAAATCCACATTGGCTTGCGCTTCCATGCTTGACCTCTTTATATACACGCCGCTAAGCACCTGCCAAAGCCAGCTTGAATTAGATTTTGTACGGGTGCAGGCAGTCGAGTTTCAAGTCTCAGCCGGGCAGGATTCCCGCATATTGACGAAGTCGAACAATGATTTTGCCGGTATTCGGGCGTTATTATAATGAATCACCACCATGCAATAGGATTTTCGCGCAGAGCCGCAGAGGCGCAGAGATTATTGATTTATTGATGTCTTATCATATTTTCGCGCGACTATATCTCGATTTATGCAAAAGCACGTATTGATTCAGCGAATCGTAAAAACCGCAAAAACCAGAAAATCTCTGCGTCTCTGCGGCTCTGCGCGAGAATTCGGTTGTGCGGTGGCGATAATACTTTGAGGCGCTTCCAGAAAATTGGCTGTAAAGACCTGACAACAATATATGGTCAATATCGAATTGTCCGCCGCATATTCCGCTTGCTCTTCCCATTCATCCAATGCAATATCAAACCATGGATCTGACAATAAAAGACGACTTTGCCCGATTCTTGATTGATGAATCCGGGTGTTCAGGACGGGGGACGGTTTCAACCTGCGTCCGCGCACTAGATGTCCTTTCCAAGGCTCTGAATATCGTGCCGTGGGATACCGGGTTCCAAACAAATGTGTGGCAAATAAATTCTATCGAAAAATTGCACGCCCTGTACGAATATGTGAAAAATCAGCAATACGAATACGCCAAACATGGCACTGGCTTGTTTTCGTATCTGAAAAACGGAGGACAATCGTATTATAAAAACAGATGGTGCTCGGCAGCGGTAAAACAACTGGCGGCTTACCGTCAAACGAGAATCTACGAAAGCAAGTTGCAGGAGGCTTTCTGCAATACCGACCAAGGCAGATATGTTTCGGAAACTGCGCAAAAAATCAAATTTAAAGACCCATCGTGTTTTATCATGGAAAATATAAATCCTTCGTCCAGAGAAGGGAAAGAACAATTCACAAATGCAAAACGACGAATCAATCAATCGATATTCAGGCGCTGGATTCTAGGAATATACGGAAATGAATGCTGCATAACCGGATTGAATATTCCTCAAACTCTTCGCGCCAGCCATATAACGCCTTGGGCGCAAGACAAAGCAAACAGAATGAATCCCAGCAATGGACTTTGCCTCTCTGCAACATACGACGCTGCTTTCGACCAGCATTTAATTTCACTTGACGAAGACTACAGGGTGATCCTATCATCTTGCATCCTTGATTTTTGCACCCGTGAAATATGCGCTTCCTATTTCAAAAAATATGAAGGTGCAAAGATAAAATTGCCTGTCAAGTTTCTTCCTGACCGGCATTTGCTTGAAAAGCATCGCGCCCGTTTGGCAAAATGAAAGGAGAATTAGTATGGGTTATTCAACTATAAGAAATATCCATATCAATACCGGGTCGCACTCCCCACATGAAATATCGCTGGCTTTTTCGACACGATTCAACATATGCACAACAGGAGTGCTCACATATGTATCCAACCGGCAAGAGCCGTATGGCGAAATCGATTTTGACGGCGTCAATGCCAGAACATGGTATTCAGAAGTCGACGACCTGACAGTTTTTTCAAAGCAATTTCCAACTGCCGAGATCTTCATTAAAGGCATTGGCGAAGCCCCTGATGACGTTTGGGAACGGCTATACAAGAACGGAGTGGCGATAGAGCGCACCCAATCATCTTCTTGGAGCGGCTGGACTGAAATCGCAACTTGACGTTTGCCGCATGCAGAAACATTGTAACCATAAAGTTTTATCATGGCAACCGATGTAAAAGAATTGATGGCGAAGGTGGGGAAGATTAAAATCCTCACCAACCGCCTTGTGGACGACAGGCTGAGCGGCGACTACCACTCGTCGTTCAAGGGGCAGGGCGTGGAGTTCGACGAAGTGCGCCCGTATACGCCGGGCGACGACGTGCGGTCGATCGACTGGAACGTGACGGCCCGCACGGGCGCGCCGTTCATAAAACGCTACTCGGAAGAGCGCGAGCTCACCGTGCTCTTCATGGTCGACGTCTCCGGTTCGCAGAGCTACGGCTCGTGCGGCCGCTCGAAGATGCAGCTCGCCGCCGAACTCACCGCGCTTCTCGCGCTGACCGCGAGGCGCAACCAGGACAAAATCGGCCTCGTGCTATTCTCCGACAAAATAGTCAAATACATCCCGCCGCGCAAGGGGCGCGACAGCGTGATGCGGCTCGTGCGCGAAGTGCTCGCCGCCGAAGACGAAGCCGAGGGCGGCACGGATTTCGCGATGGCGCTCAAATTCCTGAACGGCGTCCAGAAGCGCAAGGCCGTCGTGTTCCTCGTCTCCGACTTCATGGCGGGAGATCTGCACGACGAAAATTCGAGCGTGCCGCGTCTCTTGCGCGCCGCTTCGCGCCACCACGATGTAATTTGCGTCGACGTGAGCGACCCGGCCGAATCCGAACTGCCGGACGCCGGCCTCGTCGAACTCGAAGACCCGGAGACCGGCGTCATGCGCCTTGTCGATACATCCTCGCCGCTCGTCCGCCGCCTCTTCGCCGAGACCGCGCGGGAGGAGAACGAGCGCCTGCGCCGCTTCTTCCGCCGGAACGCGATCGACAACGCGAGCGTCGCGACAGACAAGCCATACATCGACACCATCCGCGCGCTCTTCCGCCGCCGCGGCCGAAAGTAGAACGGGAGAATTCTTAGATTTACGATTTTTATCGCAGAGACGCAGAGACGCAGAGAACTTTTCACCCTTTCAACTTTTCCTCAAGCATGGACAAACTTCTCCTGGCAGACGACGAAGCCGTCATCAGGCAGTGCTTCGGCGATATGTTCGCCGAGGCGGGCTACGACGTGCGCACAGCCGCGTCAGGGGAGGAAGCGGTCGAGGCGTTCGCGGAGTTCAAGCCGGACGTCGTCGTCCTCGACGTCCTCATGCCGGGAATGAACGGGCTCACGGCGTGCAGGCGCATCCGCGCATCCGAGGCGCTGACGCCTGTAATCTTCCTCACATCGTGCGAAGACGAGTTCATCGAGGAGCAGGGAATGAACATCGGCGCGGACGACTACGTATTCAAGACGGCGCCGCGTTCGCTGATATTGGCGAGAGTCCGCCGCGCGGTCGAACGCGCGCGCAATATCGCCTCCGGAGGAGGCGCGGACGGCGGAGAGCGGACGATCCAGGTAGGGTGCGCCGCGATCGACCCCGCGGAACTCGTCGCTACGTTCCCCGACGGCTCGCAAGAGAAACTCACCCTCACCGAAACCGCCATCATCCGCATTCTCGCCTCGAACAGGAAGAAGCATTTCCCGTGCCGCGAGATCTACCGCCGCCTCGGCTACAGCGGCGAAGACGTCACCCTCCGCTCGCAGATTTCGCGCCTCAAGGCGAAACTGGGCCGGGCCGGGGAGGCGATAGTCTCCACCCGCGGGCTCGGCTACAAAATCACCGGCTGATCCGCCCATCGGCCACCAACCGTCAACGCCATGTCAAAGAAGAAAAAAGAAAAAGTTTTCGTCCGGGAGTTTTTCGACCGCGACTACACCGCCCGCGAAGCGTATTCGCGGATGTGGCGCTATGCGCGTCGCTACAAGGCGCGCATCTTCCTGGGCATAGTCTGCGGCATGCTCACGGCCGGCACTCTAATCCCGCTCTACCAGCTGATCCAGCCGACTCTCGCGAAAGTGGAATCGCGCCCGGAGCCGAAGACGGAACTCGTAGAGGAAGCCCCGGCCGCCGTGCAGCCCGCGCGCGGCAAAACCCCGGCGGACGCCGCGGACAAGGCGACGCGAAAACTCGAAAAAGAATACGCCGGCGCGCAGAAACTCGCCGCCAAGTTCGGCATCGACCTGCAAAGCGAGGACGAATCCATCGGCCTCGGGCTCCTCTTCGGCATCATCGTCGTAGTGCCGCTCGTGGCGCTCCTCAGGTGTGCGCTCGTGTTCCTCAACCACTACTGCCTCGCGTGGAGCGGCATGAAGACCGTGCGCGACATCCGCTGCGACATCCTCGAACACGTCCAGGCGCAGTCGATGCAGTTCCATGGCCGCATAGACGTCGGGCAGCTCATGAGCCGCTGCACGAGCGACCCGCAGCAGGTCAAGATGATAATGCAGCAGATCTTGCAGGAGCTCGCCCAGGCGCCATTCGAAATTGCCGTCTCGGTGGGCTTCATCGTCTGGACCGCCGTCGCAAACAAGATGCTGCCGACCCTGGCCATAATCTTCATCGGCTTCCCGATGTTCATGTGCCCCGTCATCTTCCTCTCCAAGCGCATCCGCAAATGGAGCCGCCGGGCGCTGGAGCGCTTCGCCGTCGTCGGCAGCCGCATCCACGAAATCCTGACGTGCATCAAAGTCGTCAAGGCGTACGACACCGCCGACTACGAGAACAAGCGCTACGCGCAGGCGAACGACGAGACGCTCAAGGCGACGCTGCGGGCGATCCGCTGGGGGCTGCTCGTGGGGCCCGCAGTGGAGACGGTCGGCATCTTCCTCATCTGCGCATTCATAATCTGGTGCTTCTTCACGAACGTGAAACTCTCGGCGATCATCCCGATGCTGGCGCCGCTCTTGATGATCTACAAGCCTCTCAAGCAACTCTCGCGTCTGCAAGTGCAGATAGAGCAGGGTCGCGCCGCCCTCGCCCGCATATGGAGCATCATGGACGTGGATATGGAGCTGGCAGAGTCGCCGGCGCCGGTCGCGAAGACGTCGTTCACCGACAAAGTCGTTTTCGAAGACGTCTCGTTCCGCTACGACACGGCCGAGCGCGACGCCGTCTCGCACGCATCGTTCGAGATACCGCGCGGCGGCTTCGTCGCAGTCGTCGGCGGCACCGGGAGCGGCAAGTCCACACTCTCGAGCCTCCTCGCCCGCTTCTTCGATCCGCGCGAGGGCCGCATCACGATGGACGGAGTAGACCTGCGCGACATCAAAATCTCCGATCTGCGCAAGCTCGTCGGCTCCGTCCAGCAGGAGACTCAGCTCTTCAACGACACGATCGAAAACAACATCCGCTACGGCACGCCCGGCGCGACGCACGAACAAGTCGTCACCGCCGCCAAACTCGCCAACGCCCACGAATTCATCATGTCGCAGCCCGAAGGCTACGAACGCATGGCGGGCGAAAAGGGATTCGCGCTCTCGGGCGGCGAACGCCAGCGCATCGCCATCGCCCGCGCCATCCTCAA
>DFGB01000034.1:17933-29470 GCA_002371135.1 Verrucomicrobia bacterium UBA3761
CCGCGCCATCCTCAAGAACCCGCCGCTTCTCATCCTCGACGAGGCGACAAGCGCGCTCGACACCGTCACCGAACACCTCGTCCAATCCGCAATCGACAACTTGATGAAGGATAGAACCACGTTCGCCATCGCCCACCGCCTCTCCACCATCCGCAACGCCGACTTGATACTCGTCGTCGAAGACGGCGTCATAGTCGAGCGCGGCACGCACGACGAACTCTACGCGCGCGGCCAGGTCTACCGCCACCTCTGCGACATGCAGCACCAGAATTAGGTTGAAAAGTTGAAAGGTTGAAAAGTTGAAAGCGAAAGGCCCGCGAAAAGACGCGGCCGCGCAATCCTGAACCTTTCAACTCTTCAACCTTTCAACTTTTCAACCTTTCACCATGCGCAAGGGAATTGCGGCGATAATAGCGAGCGCGTTCGGGTTCGCGCTCATGGCGTTCTTCGTCCGGCTGGCGGACGATTTCGGCGCGCCGCTTTCGTGCTTCCAGAAATCGTTCTTCCGCAACACCATAGCCGTCGCTATCGCATCGTTCGCCCTCGTGCGCGAGAGCCGCCCGGTTCTTGAAAACATCTCCCCGCGCTCTTTCACCCTTCTGCTGCTGCGCTCGATCGCCGGGACGCTCGGCATATTCTGCAACTTCTACGCGATTTCGCACATTCCCATCGCAGATGCGATGACGCTCAACAAGACGGCCCCCTTCTTCACCGTGGCGCTCGCGTGGCTGTTCCTGAAGGAACGCGCGAGCCTGCGCCAGATCCTCGCGCTCGTCGTCGCATTCGCAGGCACGCTGCTCGTGGTGCGCCCAGGCTTCCGCGGGACGGAGACATTCGCCGCGTTCTGCGGCCTAGCAGGAGGGCTTTCGGCCGGCGTCGCGTATACGTGCGTCCACGAACTCGGGCGCATGAAAGTCTCGAGCGCATTCATCGTATTCTTCTTCAGCGCCTTCTCGACCCTCGCCTCGATTCCGTTCATGGCTCGCGATTTCACGCCCATGACGGCGTGGCAGGTCGTCATACTCATAGGCGCCGGATGCGGCGCGGCGCTCGGACAATTCGGGATCACGCTCGCATACCGCTTCGCGCCGCCGCGCGACATCGCAATCTTCGACTATACGAACATCATATTCACAGGCATTCTCGGCTTCGTCTTCTTCGCACAGTTCCCGGACTGGCGCTCGGTCCTTGGCTTTGCCGTCATCCTCGTCGCAGCTTCAGGAGGGAAGAGAGAAGGGAAATCCGCCCGGCTTGCACGGCGAGGGGGGAATATGCTATAATAGCGACCATGAAAAAGAGAATACTTGCATTCGTCGCCGCGGCCGGGCTGACGCCGGTTCTCGCCACCGGTTGGTCGCACTACCACTATGAAACCGAAACCGGCGAGGGCAACTGGACGTGCTCGCTCACGTTCGGCGACCGCGAGTTCGCTACGACGAACTGGGTCAAGGCCGAAAGCCGCCGCTTGATGCTCGATAAAATCACCACCAAGCCCGGCGAATTCACGACCAAGCTCTTCACCGTCAACACGCGCAACCTCAAACTTGCCGACGGCACGGAGGTCCGCGTCTCCGGCACCGAACGCAAGCACGAACGATGGGACGACAAGCTGACGCTCGACGTCTTCTCGCAGAAAGGGCCCGGCCCCGCCGAAACGCGCTCTGGCGAAGACGCCCTCGCCTCGTTCGATTTCAAGCGCGTCACCCTCCCGACGCCGCCTGTCACCGTCTTCATCGCGGGCGACTCCACGGTCTGCTGCTACAACACAGAGCCCTACGGCACCTGGGGACAGATGCTCCCCGCGTTCTTCGACGAGACCGTCGCCATCGCCAACCACGCCCAGAGCGGACGCTCCCTCATTTCCTTCAAGGGCGACAAGCGCCAGGACAAAGTGTTCGACCAAGTGAAACCGGGCGACTGGCTGATGATCCAGTTCGGCCACAACGACCAGAAGGAGAAGGTGGAATTCGAAGAGCGCATGCGCCGCTACAACGAACGCCTCTCGACGCTGATCGACACCTTCCGCTCGAAAGGCGGCAAGGTGGTTCTCGTCTCGCCGATGGAACGCCGCCGCTTCAATGCCGAACACAAACCCTACCACACGCTCGCGGAATACGACAAAGCGATGGCGGCTATGGCGAAAACGAAAAACTGCCCCTACATCAACCTCAACAAAACGAGCTTCAAGCTCTACGAGACCCTGGGCGAGCAAGGCTCCAAGGCGCTCTTCGGCATGCGCAAGGAGCTTGACAACACGCACCATTCGGTCTACGGCGGCTATGAACTCGCCCGCGCCGTGGTCGAGGGCATCAAGGCCGAAGTGCCGGAACTCGCCGCGCACTTGAGACCCGGCATCGCCCCCTGGGCCCCGACTTTGCCGGATCCGGATCCTTGCATCCCGCGCTCGGGCGAATTCGCCAAAGAAAAGCCCGACGAAAAATAGCCCGCTTTCCGGGCGGCTTGACCGCTCCGGCATGGTTTTGATATAATATTTCCATGGATTTCAACTCAGTAGAAGAGTGTCTGGAAGCGTTGAAACGGGGAGAGATCGTCCTTGTCACGGACGATGCCGACCGTGAAAACGAGGGGGATTGCATCTGCGCGGCCGAGTTCGCGACGCCTGAAAATGTGAATTTCATGGCAAAATACGCGCGCGGGCTCATTTGCATGCCTATGAGCGGCGCATGGTGCCAGAAGCTCGAGCTCCCGCAAATGGTCGCCAAAAACACCGACAACCACGAGACCGCCTTCACCGTTTCCATAGATTCCGTCCGCACCACGACCGGCATTTCGGCCTTGGAGCGTTCGATGACCGCGCTTGATTGCGTCCGCGACGGAGTGAAACCCTCGAATTTCCGCCGTCCGGGCCACATGTTCCCGCTTCAGGCGCGCGAGGGGGGAGTGCTCAAGCGCGCCGGACACACGGAGGCGACGGTCGACCTCTGCCGCCTGGCGGGGTTGAAGGAAGTCGGGCTTTGCTGCGAAATAATGAAGGACGACGGCTCGATGGCCAGGCTTGGCGACGTGAGGGCGTTCGCAAAAGAGCACGGCCTCAAAATGATGACGATTGCCTCGCTCATCGCATACCGCCGCCGCTTCGACAAGCTCGTAGAAAAAATCGAAGAAGTGGACCTGCCGACCGCGTGGGGCCACTTCCGCCTGCGGATGTATCGCAGCCGCGTGACAAACCTCGAGCACCTCGCGCTCGTCAAGGGCGACCTCTCCGGCGACGAAAGCGTCCTCGTGCGCGTCCACTCGGAATGCTTCACGGGCGACGTACTCGGTTCGGAGCGGTGCGACTGCGGCCCGCAGCTCCACAAGGCGATGGAAATGATCGAAAAGGAAGGCCGCGGCGCGGTGCTCTACATGCGCCAGGAGGGGCGCGGCATAGGGCTTGCCAACAAACTCCACGCCTACAAGAAGCAGGAAGAGGGACTCGACACCGTGGAGGCGAACGTCGCGCTCGGTTTCGCGCCAGACCTGCGAGACTACGGCGAGGGAGCGCAAATCCTCGTCGACCTCGGCATCCGCCGCGTCAGGCTTCTCACGAACAACCCTTGCAAAATAAAGGCTCTCGACGGCTACGGAATCGAAATCGCAGAACGCGTGCCGATTGTAATCGCCCCGAACGAATTCGACCGTCGCTACCTCGACACGAAAAAAACAAAGATGGGGCACTTGATCTAGAAAGTCTAGAAACTCTAGAAAATCTGGCACCGAATGGCTTTTCAACTTTTCAACTTTTCTTTTCATCCGCCGCATGAGTTTTTTCTCTTTGATATTTGCAAAACGCGCAACCGCGCCGGCGACGCCTGAGACAATAAAGACAAGCGACGAGGGCAGTTGCGAAAAAGCGGCGAAAATTCTCTGCGACGGCGGCGTAGTCGTAATCCCGACCGACACGGTCTACGGGCTCGCCGCGCACCCGGCGCACCCCGAAGCCGTGGAGCGGCTATATTCCATCAAGCACCGCGATTCATCCAAGCCCATCGCCCTTCTCGCATCATCCGTCGACGCCGTGGCGGCATTCGGGTTCCCGCTCAAGGACGAGGCGAAGGCGCTCGCAGAGGCCCACTGGCCTGGGGCGCTCACGATTGTCGCCACGAACACTTCTCTCAAGACGGAAGGCTTCCGCGTGCCAGACCACGAATGGACGCGCAGGCTGATTGAAATGTGCGGCGGAGTGTTGCGCGTGACAAGCGCGAACACGAGCGGAAAACCGCCTGCCGTCGACGCGGCGGCCGCGGCGCAGGATATCGGAGGCGGCTGCGACCTCGTCGTCGACGGCGGCACGAGCCCCGGCGGCGTCGCCTCCACGGTCGTCAAAGCCGTCCCGGGCCTGCCTCTGAGCGTACTGCGCGAGGGGACGATCAAGGTGGAAACGCCCAAGAAAGCCGAAGCCCCGGCAAAGGAGAAGAGCCCCATGCGCATGAGCGGCCGATTCTTCGTCACGCTCGTCGCAAACGGCAACAAGGCGCTCTTCGGCGCCATCGCCGGCCAGGAATGCTTCCTCAACGAACTCGGCCACGAGCTCAACAACGTTTGGCGCGGCATCAAGGAGACTCATCAAGAAGCCGCATTCTACGAGCACACCGTGATGCCAAACCACTTCCACGCGGCGCTCAGGATATTCTTCCGCGACGACAACCACGAAGACCACCTCGCCTTCATCCTCGACGAGTTCAAAGCGAAGACGCTCGCCGTATACACCCGCCTCAAGGGAGAGGGCCGCATCCAGGACGCCGGCGACGATTTGTGGCGCGGGTGCGACCTCTCCATAGCCATCTCCAGCGAACGCGAGATGCAGACCGTCCGCGACTACATCCGCTCGAATGCGAAAACGTGGACGACCGACCGCTACGGCGAATGCACCGTATATTCGTTCGGCAACCTCGCGCTCCTCGACGAAAAGAAGATCGCGTTCATCGCGAGCGCCGCGTTCCCCGCGACCCCATTCCGCCCGCGCAAAATCAAAGGCTGCGGCGCGCAGACGCAAAACCCGGACACGCCTTGCATATCCACGTTCACGAGCCGTCAGGAGCGCGAGATGCTCCGCCGCATCCTCGCCAAAGGGCGCAAACTCATACAGGTCCTGCCGGACGGCATCCCGCCCGAGAACGAGCTGAACCCGGCGCTCGCCGCGGCCTGCCACGCCGGGAACGCGCTCATGATCTCGCCGCGGCCTGCCGGCTCCACCATGAACAAACGCGTCGCCAAAGCGTGCAACGAATATGTAATCGCCAACGCGGCTGAAATCTGGGCGGGCGATATTTCGCCGGGCGGCACCCTCGCCACCCTCCTAGACCAACGCGCCTGATTATGGTATAATATCCACCAAAAGTTTTGCGATTCTTCAATTCTTCAAGCATCCCTTTTCAACACAGAGCCGCAGAGTTTAAACGCAAATCGAAAAATCTGCAATTTCCCGTTTTTTCAAAGGACAACAAACAATGCACCCATACAGGACCCATACCTGCAACGAACTTCGCGCCGCCGACGCCGGCAAGACCGTGCGCCTCTCCGGTTGGATGTTCCGCCTCCGCGACCACGGCGGTATTCTCTTTGTCGACCTCCGCGACCACTACGGCCTCACGCAGATTGTCGTCCATCCGAGCCGCAGCTTCTTCGGCCTCGTCGAAAAGGCGCACCTCGAATCCGTAATCACCGTCACGGGCGAAGTAAAACTCCGCACGCCCGACACCATCAACCCAGACCTGCCGACGGGTGAAATCGAAATCGAGGCGAACGAACTCGTCATGGAATCGGCGAGCGAAGTGACGCCCATCTACATCCCCGACGAAAAGGCCGACGAGTCCGAAGACGTCCGCCTCAAGCACCGCTACCTCGACCTCCGCCGCGAAAAGCTCCACAACAACATCATCCTCCGCTCGAAGGTGATCAAGTTCCTGCGCGAGCAGATGTGGGAAAAGGGCTTCAACGAATTCCAGACGCCGATCTTGACGGCATCCTCGCCGGAGGGCGCGCGCGACTATCTCGTCCCCAGCCGCATCCACCGCGGCCAGTTCTACGCGCTCCCGCAGGCGCCGCAGATGTTCAAGCAGCTGCTCATGGTCTCCGGGTTCGATCGCTACTTCCAGATCGCCCCGTGCTTCCGCGACGAGGCCGCGCGCGCCGACCGCTCGCCGGGCGAGTTCTACCAGCTCGACATTGAAATGTCCTACGCCACGCAGGACGAGATTTTCGCCGTCGTCGAAGACGTCGTCGGCAAGACGTTCGCCAAGTTCTCCAACTGGACTTGCAACGCCGCTCCGTGGCCGCGCATCAAATACCGCGACGCGATGATGACCTACGGTTCGGACAAGCCCGACCTCAGGAATCCGCTCAAGTGGATAGACATGTCGGACTTCTTCAAGCGCGCGTCCTTCAAGGCGTTCGCCTCCTGCGTGGAACAGGGCGGCCTCGTCAAGGGTCTGCTCGTCAAAGGCATAGTCGGCGTCGAAACCCGCACGTGGTTCGACAAGCGCGAACACAACGTCAAGGAGAACGGCGGCAAGGGCCTCGGTTACATCTCATGGACGAAAGAGGGCGAACTCAAGGGCCCCATCGCCAAGTTCCTCACCCCGGAACAGCTTGAAGAGATGAAAACGATCGCCGGCATGGAAAAGGGCGACGCGCTTTTCTTCATGGCCGCGCCGGTCGACGAATGCCACCGCCTCTCCGGCCTCGTCCGCACCGACATCGCCGACCACCTCACGAACGACATCCGCGAAAAGAACTGCTACAAGTTCTGCTGGATCATCGACTTCCCCTTCTTCGAAAAAGACCCCGAGACCGGGAAAATCATCTTCTCCCACAACCCCTTCTCGATGCCGCAGGGCGGGCTCGAAGCGCTCACCACCAAGGCGCCGCTCGAAATCGAAGCCTACCAGTACGACGTCGTCTGCAACGGCATTGAACTTTCTTCCGGCGCGATTCGCAACCACCGGATCGACATCATGGAAAAGGCGTTCGAGATCGCCGGATACCCGAAGGAAGTCGTGAAGGAGAAATTCGGCTGCCTCTACAACGCGTTCCAGTTCGGTGCGCCGCCCCACGGCGGCATCGCCCCTGGCGTCGACCGCATGGTCATGCTCCTCACCGACACGCCGAACATCCGCGAAGTCATCGCATTCCCGATGAACCAGAAGGCCCAAGACCTGATGATGAACGCGCCGAACTTCGTAACCGAACAGCAGTTGCGCGAACTCCACATCAAAATCCGCGGCACTGGAGAGACGGCGGCGAAATAGACTGGGACGCCCTGCCATGAAAATAGGCGAATACGAGGTAATACGCAAACTTGGCGCAGGCGGCATGAGCGAGGTGTACGAGGTGGAAAACCCGCGCCTCGCCACCCGCTACGCGCTCAAGATGTACTCGTATCCGAAAGACGACAAGGAAGTCCGCGAGCGCTTCCTCGTCGAGGGCAAACTCCTTGCCAAGCTCAACCACCCGCGCGTCGTAAAAGTCGTCGACATAGACGAAGACGCCGCCACCGGCCGTCCGTTTTTCGTGATGGATCTCGTCACGGATCCCGACGGCCAGACCCGCACTCTCGCACAACTCAAACCCGGCGAGGCCGACGAAGAAACCGTCGCACGCTGGTACGACGACATGCGCGACGCCCTCGGCTACATCCACGCACAAGGCGTCATCCACCGCGACCTCAAACTCCAGAATGTGATGATCGGCCCGGACGGCCACGCCATTCTGACCGACTTCGGCATCTCGCGCATTTTCGACCCGCAGGGCGACGGCAAGACGGTTATCGACGCCGTCCAGACCATATTCTCGGTCCGCAACGGCGCCACGCCCGTCATGGGCTCGATCGGCTACATGGCCCCCGAACTCGAAATGGGCGCCCAGGCGACGGAGAAAAGCGATTGGTACGCCCTGGGGGTCATAACATACCGACTCCTGACGGGTATGTGGTGCGATGCGCGCACCGACATCGCCGAGGAAGTCGCCACCTACGATCCCGTCTGGAAGCGCATCCTCCCAAAGCTCCTCCACTCCAACCCCGAAGGACGCGAATGCCCGTCATTCGCAGACGAGAAGCGCGCAGAACTCGAACGCCGCGAACTCGCGCTTGAAGAGAAGTGGCTCAAGGAGAAGGCTCGCGGGCACTTCGCCCGTCACATCGCCCGCTACCTCGCCGCAATCGTCGCCATAGGCGGCATCGGCGGCGGCCTCGCTTTCTGGCGCCAGAGCGTCAAATTCGATTCCATCTACGCCGCGCTTGAAGCGCAACGAGCCATCCCGGCGTTCGACGATGTTTTTGAAATCCCGGAAGAAGCCGGCGAAGAAGAGACCGACTCGATGCCGTCCATCGAACAATTCCGCGGCGCCATGGTCGACGCACTCGTCATCACCCACGACCTTTTCGCCGATCTCCAGTCCGGCGTCATCAACACCGCCAAGGCGCGCATCGAACTCAACCGCCTGCGCCTCATGGCCCGCCGCGACGAAACCTCCCTCTTCGCCGGCCTCCCTGACACCTACTCCCCAAGCGACGAAACCCAGGCCCTCGTGATCCTCCTCTCTAACGCCGCGAAGAAAATGAAGTAGAAGTCCTTAGTCCTAGAAGTCCTTTCATCCCTTGGCAGAAACATCCTTTCCAGTCACTTCCGTCACTTTGATTGCGAAGATAAAGGACCTTGCCCACGGCGAGGATTCTGCGGCTTGGGTTCGCTTTTGGGATACCTACCAACTGGCAATCAGGCGATTTGCGATCATGAAAGGCGGCGAACGGGACGCCGACGACATAGTGATGTCGGTCCTCGCCAAGCTCGTCAACGTGCTGCGGAGCGGCCAGTACACCCCGGAGAAAGGGCGTTTCCATTCCTACCTCGCCACGATGATAATCAACGAGGTGCACATGCTGCGGCGCAAGGAAGTGGCGCGCGCGGTCGAGAGCCGCGTTTCGCTTGAAGCATCGGTCGACGGCGCCTCCGGCGATTCCGAGTCCGACCGCACCATTGCCGATACGCTCGTCGCGCCGGAGCAAACGTCCGCCACCGACCTCGACGAAGAGTGGCGGCAGGCGGTGTTGCAATCCGCCGTCGACCACGTCCTCACGAAGACAGCGCTTTCCGAACGCGACCGCGCCGTATATCGCGCCTACGCCCTCGAGGGGCAGGACATCGCCAAAGTCGCAAAAGCGTTCGGCATTTCCAGGAATTTCGTCAGCCAGATAAAAGTCCGCATCGACAAGCGCATCGTAGCCGTCGGCAAGGCGCTTGTCGCGGGCGAACTGTAGGGCGCAAATCTCTTATGAAAAAAAGTCTGTATCTCGTCGCCGTCATCGCAGGCGTGGCAATTGCGGTGCTAATCAACATTTTGAAGCGCGACGCCACCCCTGCCATAGGTGGCGACAATGCCGCCAAAACCGTGCGCGGCGCCATCGCATCCGTCGACCCCGCCGCCGCCGCACCCAACCCCGGCGCACCGCAAGAGGAGCAAGAGGCCACCGAGGAGGAAGAGACGGAAGAAAAAGAAGAACTCACGCCAGAAGAGCAGGCCGAACGCGAAGAAGAAAAACTGGTCGAGGCGTTCGACGCGCTCACCGATAAATGGTACGAGGGCGAATTCAGCGCCAAATCCGTCACCATGCCCGACGTCGAAGCTTTCGTCGCGCAATTCAAGACCTTGCCCCCCGCCCGCCGCGAAGAATGCCTCCAGCGCGCGCTCAATCTCATTTCGGACGACCACGCCCTTCTCCTTGTCGGCCTCCTCCTCGACCGCGAAATCGAGAAGGAATACGTCGAGCTAGTATTCAACGACGTTCTCAACCGCGACGAGGATGTCAAAAAGCCCATCCTCCACGAAATCTACAAAGACCGCACCCATCCCAACTGGGCCGATGTGGCCTGGATATTCGACGCCACTGGAGAGGAGACGAAATGAAGCTTCTCGTTCTCAACGGACCCAATCTGAACCTCCTCGGCCTGCGCGAGCCAGACCTCTACGGCCGCGGCACCTATGCCGGCCTGGAGGCGTTCGTCCGGGAAACGGCCTCGCGCCTTGGCGTCGAAGTGGAAATGCGCCAGACAAACCACGAAGGCGTCCTTGTCGACTGGATTCAGGAATCGCGAGGCAAATTTGACGCAATCATCCTCAACGCGGCCGCCTACACACACACCTCCGTCGCCATCCTCGACGCCATCAAAGCCGTCAAGGCGCGCGTCGCCGAAGTCCACCTCACGGAGCCCAAATCGCGCGAGGAATTCCGCCGCGTCTCGTACGTCGGCATGGTCGCGGAAAAGACCTTCTCCGGCCTCGGCTTCGGCTCCTACTCCGCCGCAATGGAATACTTTGCTAAAAGCGAAATGCCAAGAGGAAACCATGCCTAATTACGTATACGAAGCGAAGAATGCCAAGGAAAGCTGTCCTAAATGCCGCGACGGGTTTGAGATCGTGCAAAAGATATCCGACGCGAAGCTCACGCACTGCCCCGACTGCGGCGCGGAGATAATCCGCGTCATACAGCCCTCGGCCCTCATGCACTCCAAGACCGACCTCCACTACCGAGCCAAGCGCGCCGGCTTCCACACTCTCAAGCGCGTCGGCAAAGGCGAATACGAAAAGATGTACTGAGAGGCGGGCTCCATGGCTTCGAATTCACGGCGGGAATGTGCGCACATCGTAATGCGCTGGCTGATGACGGGCGAGTATCCTTCTAAGATGCTCGCGCGCGCCACCGACCGCTCGTTCGTGCAGGATCTCGTCTACACGACAGTCCGCCGACGCCGCGCCTTGCGCGCAGTCCTTGAAATGTTCGTCAAGCGCTGGCCGAAAGGCGAACTCGAAGCCCTTCTCTACGTCGGCGCTGCGCAAATCCTCTTTATGGATTCCGTCCCGGACTTCGCCGCCGTGAACGAAACCGTCGAGGCCGCGAAACTATGCGCCGAGCGCTCCATCCCCAAGGTGGTGAACGGCGTCCTGCGCAATCTGATCCGCTCCCGCGCCACGGTCGAAGAACGCCTCGCCGCAATGCCGCTCGCAGTGCGCGAAAGTTTCCCGGACGAACTCGTCGAGCGCTGGACGGCCCGTTTCGGCTCCGGGACGGCGGCCCGCCTCGCCGCCTGGCACAACTCTCCCGCCGAGACGTTCCTCGCCTATCCCGGAGGCAGATTCGAGAAACTCGAACGCGGCAAGCGCGTCGAAGACGTCCCGGGGTTTGCCGACGGCGCATTCATCGTCCAGGACCCGGCGACCGCCCTCGCGCTCGATCTCCTCGCGCCAGCGCCAGACGATACAATTCTCGACGCCTGCGCCGCACCCGGCGGCAAATCCATACAATGCGCATGGCGCGGCGCGAAGGTCTTTTCCTGCGAAGTCAATCCCGCCAGGCGCAAACGTCTTCAGGCGAACATCGAACGCGCCGCCAAGGACCGCGGCGTGGAAATTCTCGCTGCGATTCCGGCGACGGGCGGGTTCGACAAGGTCCTCGTCGACGCGCCATGCTCCAACTCCGGCGTCCTGAGACGCAAGCCAGATGCGCGCTGGAACTGGTCGGAGAAGAAACTCGCCTCGCT
>DFGB01000034.1:29599-31974 GCA_002371135.1 Verrucomicrobia bacterium UBA3761
TATTCCACTTGCTCCAACGAACCGGAAGAAAACCAGCTCCAGACGGCGGCATTCCTGAAGCGCCACCCGGAGTTCACGCTATCCACAGAGCGCGAGAACCTGCCGTTCGAATCCGGCACCGACGGCGCATACGCCGCAAAATTGGTCCGCAACTCCGCATCCTAGCGGCGTTCAAGCGTCGCCGCCAGCCCCCCTTGGGCCGTCTCGCGATAGAGCGATGGAAGATCGTGGCCCGTGCGGAGCATGGTCGCCACGACTTCGTCGAAAGAGACGAGGTGGCGGCCGTCGGAAAGAAGCGCCATCTCGGCGGCGACGAGCGCGCGGTTCGCGGCAATGGCGTTGCGCTCGATGCATGGGATCTGCACGAGCCCGCATACCGGGTCGCATGTAAGCCCGAGAAAATGCTCGAGGCCTATTTCCGCCGCGGTTTCGCACTGGGCGTTGGATCCGCCATATAGATACGCTGCGGCCGCGGCGGCCATTGCGCAGGCGACTCCAATCTCCCCTTGGCATCCCACCTCCGCGCCGGAAATAGAGCCGTTCGTCTTGACGACATTGCCGACGAGCCCCGCCGTCTCCAGCGCGTGGACGAGTTCGCGCGTATCGCACTCGATCGTCTCCGAAAGATAGCGCAGAACGGCCGGCAGAACGCCCGTCGAGCCGCATGTAGGCGCGGTCACGACCGTGCCGAGGCTCGCGTTTTCTTCGCTCGTCGCGTATGCATATGCGCTGACAAGCCCGGTGCGGCGGAACGCCTCCTGCTGGAAGCGCGTTTTCCTGTAGATGGAACGCGCCTTGCGGGCGAGACCGAGTCCGCCCGGCAAAACGCCATCGTGCCTGAGACCAGCCTCGATCGAACGCCACATCGCGCCGAGCACCTCTTCAAGATACCCGGTTATCTCCGCCCCTTCCGCATTCTCCACGAGCTGCCACATCGGCAGGCCCGTCCGTTCGCACTCCGCGAGAATCTCCGCCATGCTGGAATATGGATAGACGTCGGCCTCGTCCAAATCCCCGCCGGCATCGTCGCGCACGGCGCCGCCCCCGATTGAATAGCAGGTCCAGGCGGGGGCGGGCTCCTGGTCAAGGACTTCGAACTTCATCCCGTTCGGATGCGCAGGGAGGATGACGTCCGCCCGCCAGACGATTTGCGTGCGCTCTTCGCCAAGGACGCGCAGGATCGCTTTATCGGTAAAGTGGCCGCGGCCGGTCGCCGCGAGGCTTCCGTACAGCGTGACGCGAAACCGCCTGGCGCCGGGGTTTCGCGCCAGGAACATCTTCGCGGCCCGCTCCGGGCCCATGGTGTGGCTGGAGGAGGGACCGCAGCCGATGCGATACAGCGTCTTGAGCGAATGCATAGCGAATGCCGTGAGGGACCCTTGCGCCTTACCTCGCGAGCCAGCCACCGTCGACCGGCAGGACGATGCCGTTGACATAGTCCGAGGCCGGGGAGCAGAGGAACACGCACGCGCCGGCGATGTCGGCGGCCTCGCCCCAACGCCCGGCCGGGATGCGCTCCAAAATCTGGCGCGAACGCACCGGATCGGCCCTGAGCGCGGCCGTGTTGTCGGTCGCGATGTAGCCGGGTGCGATGGCGTTGACGTTCACGCCCTTCGAGGCCCACTCATTCGCGAGCGCCTTGGCGAGCTGGCCGACAGCACCCTTCGAAGCCGCGTAGCCGGGAACGGTTATGCCGCCCTGGAACGTAAGCAGCGACGCGGTGAAGACGATCTTGCCATATCCGCGCGCAACCATGTCCTTGCCGAACTCGCGGGCGAGGATGAACTGCGAATCGATGTTCACGCTCATCACCTTGTCCCAGTATTCGTCAGGATGCTCGGCGGCGGGCTTGCGGAGTATCATGCCAGCGTTGTTGACGAGGATGTCGATCCGATGCGCCTTCTTGACGCGATCGATGAACGCATAGACTGCGTTGCGGTCGGAAAGATCGCAATCTTTCGAGCATGTGCGCACGACCGTCGCGCCGGCCGCTTCGAGCGCGTCCGCCATCGCCTTGCCGATGCCCCTGTTGGATCCGGTCACAAGGGCCGTCTTGCCAGCCAAATCGTATGTAATCATAAGAAGTTGAAAGTTTGAAAGGTTGAAAAGTTGAAAGGTTGAAAAGTTGAAAGGTTGAAAGGATTTTTCGATTATCTCATTTCCATCGCGGGGACTTTGTCCATGTCGGTGTAGTCGATGTTCTCACCGCCCATGCCCCAGATGAACATGTAGTTGGACGTGCCGGCGGCGGAGTGGACGGACCATTCCGGCGAGCAGATCGCCTGTTCGTTGTGCATCCACACGAGACGCTGCTGGTCGGGCTCGCCCATCTGGTGGCAGATGGCCTGGCCTTCGGGGACGTTGAAGTAGAAGTA